>CAYWFB010000029.1:0-21019 GCA_964457415.1 uncultured Eubacteriales bacterium
TCTGCGAACCTTACCGCGTCTAACAGTTTCTACCTTTGCAACGTTGGGTGAGTTTACGGGGAATACTCTTTCAACGCCTACGCCGTATGATACACGACGAACTGTGAATGTTTCTGAAACGCCACTACCCTTGCGAGCAATGATTGTGCCTTCGAAAACCTGAATTCTTTCTCTCTCACCTTCGCGAATCTTAACGTGAACCTTAACTACGTCACCGACTCTGATTGCGGGATTGGTTTCTTTAACCATACCCTCTGTCATCAATTTTAATGCGTCCATAACTAACCTCCGATAAAAATTTTTCAAGTGTTCGTACCGAATGTCAGCAGAGGACCACCCGAGATTAATAGTTATTTTATTGCGTACTACCGCAAATGCTCAAATATAATAGCACAAGTCAAGTTAAAATGCAAGTGTTTTTTTGAAAAACTTTACATTTATTTAATCATCTCTGCAAATTGTTCTTCGTTGATTATAGTAACGCCCAAATCAGTAGCCTTTTGAAGCTTTGAGCCTGCCGCCTCACCCGCTAAAACGTATGTTGTTTTCTTTGAAACAGATGAAGATGCTTTTCCTCCGAAGGACTCAATTATTTCCTGAGCCTCTTTTCTGCCATAGGTTGAAAGTGTGCCCGTAAGCACAAAGGTCATACCCTCAAAACGATTATCCTTGATTTCACGCTGACTTTCCATATTAAGTCCGAACTCTTTAAACTCTGTAATCATCTGCTTTGTCTGTTCAAGTAAGAAGAACTCGACAACTGAATCTGCCATAATTTCGCCAAAGCCCTCAATTGTGAGAATTTCTTCTTTTGTGGCATTCATTACATTATCAAGTGTTAAAAAGTGGTCTGAGAGCAATTTTGAGGCTTTCTGGCCGATATGGCGGATACCAAACGCAAAAATAAGCTTTGATAAATCATTCTGCTTTGATTTTTCAACTGCGTTTCGCATATTATCGGCGCTCTTTTTACCCATTCCGTCAAGCTCAGAGATTTTGTCATAATCTATACGATAAATATCTGCAATTTTGCCGATTAAGCCTTTACTCAATAAGGTTTCAAGAACTGCGTCGCCAAGTCCCTCAATATCCATAGCATCACGTGAACAGAAATGGATAAGCACCCTGAGAAGCTGTGCGGGACAATCGGGGTTATCACAACGGATTGCAGATTCCCCATCTTCACGATGCACAGGAGAATTACAAGATGGGCAGAATTTTGGCATTTCATAGGGTTCGGTATTCTCTTCGTGCTTAACGACGGATAGCACTTCTGGGATAATATCGCCCGCTTTACGAATTATAACTGTATCTCCAATTCTTATGCCTTTTTCCTTAATGAAATCCTCATTATGAAGAGTTGCACGGCTTACGGTTGAGCCTGCAACCAAAACGGGCTCGAATACTGCGGTGGGAGTTAGAACACCCGTTCTGCCAACATTAATTTCAATGTCAATGAGCTTTGTTTCTTTCTCTTCGGGAGGATATTTATACGCCAATGCCCATTTTGGGAATTTAGCAGTACTGCCGATGGTTTCGCGTTGTGCGAAACTGTCAACTTTAATAACTGCGCCATCAATATCAAATGGCAATGTATAACGAATGTCACCGATACGCTGAATTTCACAGAGTACATCGTCAATATTATTGAATTTATTAAAGAAAGGAACCGTTTTAAATCCTAATTCTTTGAGGAATTCAAGGGACTGATAATGCCCTGTTATTTCTGCACCCTCAACCTGCTGAATATTGAAAACAAAAATATCAAGCTTACGTTCAGCAGTGATTTTGGGATTCTTCTGTCGCAGACTGCCTGCGGCGGCATTTCGGGGATTTTTAAAGGGCTTCTCACCTTTTAATTCCTGCTTTTCAACGATTTCGCAGAAGGATTCACGAGGCATATAAACCTCGCCACGAACTTCAATAAAAGGAATATCCTTTTTAAGTCTTAAAGGAATTGATTTTACTGTGCGCAAGTTTGCGGTGATGTCTTCACCCTTAACGCCGTCACCACGAGTTGAACCGCGTGTAAACACACCGTTTGTATATTCAAGTGACACAGAAAGACCGTCAATTTTAGGCTCAACAACAAAATCAAGGGCATTGAAGCTTTCGTGGACACGGCGGTCAAAATCGCGCACCTCGTCGTGAGAGAAAGCATCCTGCAAGCTCTCCATTTTAACGGTATGCACAACCTCCTCAAACTGACCGTCTGCCTGACCGCCTACACGATGTGTTGGAGAATCGGCGGTAAGCAATTCGGGGTATTCCTTTTCGATTGAGTCAAGCTCACGCATAAGCATATCATACTCATAATCTTCAATATCGTTTTCGTTTTCAACATAATAACGATAGATGTGATGATTAAGTTCTTTTCTGAGTTGCTCTGCTCTTAATTTTTTCTGTTCAAAATCGTTCATTTATTTCACCTTATGTGACAAAAAATTCTTATTTATTATTTCCCCGATACACTATTATTCACCAACAAATTGGGGATAATGTATCAGGGTGATTTTATAATGAATGCGGAAAAATATCTAATAATTTTTCTTTTGGGGGGAATTAGTTACGGAACTATTGAGGTTGCATTCCGTGGCTATACCCATTGGTCAATGGTTTTGACAGGAGGGGCAGCATTTTTATCTCTTTACTTAATAAATGAAGCCTTGATTGATACTTCTATTTTTATAAAAGCATTTTTAGGAATGCTTGTAATAACCGCACTTGAGTTTGCAGTCGGCATTGTTGTAAACAAAGTTTTTGCACTTAATGTATGGGATTACAGCCATATACCCGGCAATTTTATGGGGCAGATTTCATTGCCCTTTTCTGCCTGTTGGTACGGACTCTCAATAGTCGCCTTTTTCATTTTTGAAAATGTCAATGCTATTACTGATTGGCAGAAAGTCTGAAAACCTTAACGCCGTGAGAACTAACATTAGCAGTTAGCTTATCTGTAACTATATCCTCGGTTTTGTCCCAAAGCTCGCGGACAGTATAGCTTTCTGCTTTTGGCAAAGTAACTGCCACAACATTATGAATTTCATCAAGAGATACACTCATATTTGCAGTTGCAGGACCTTTATTGAAAAAGCAAACTGCCACATCATTATTTTCAAGAGGTTTAACAAGAATATCATTAAAGCCGTTTGTTCTGATTCTTTCACACTGAATACCAAGCTTATCCTGATTAACTGCGATAACCTCTTTATTTGTAAGAATTCCGAGGATTTTATTATCCTTATCAACGGTTCCGTCTTCTTTGATAAAGCTACGGATATCGTTACCGAGAATAAGGGGTGCCGCCATCATTGACCAGAGAGTAAAATGTGCTTTATTCTCGTCGTATGTGAGCTTTCCGTTGCCAACCTCAAGCATATCGGGGTCGTTGAACGCGCCTGGCTGTGCATATTTATTAAGTCTTACGTTAACCTCATAAATACCAACAATTGAAGCCCAATTCGGTTGAATATCGGGAGTGGTTCTCCATATATTACCTGCTTTACCGCCCCATTTCCAAGGCTTATTCCAACCCCATTCGCAAATTGAATAAAGAATTTTCTTTTCTTCACAATTATTCTCTTCTGCAAACTTCTTTGTAGCACGCTGGAGCTCTTTGCCCATTTTTTCGTACTGCATTGCGGCACTGTCCATAGGTGAGCCAACGGGATTTGTAATTGAAATAGTATTTACACCCACATTAAGCTTAATTTTAATCTGACGTCTGCCCTCACGCGAAAAGGCTTTTTGTTCTGCAATCAGGAAATCATATTTATCTATTCCATTAACTGTAACCACACAGAACTGACCGTCGCATGTATTTTTACGCATTACAAGGGTTAAAACATATTCGCCGTCATTTGCAACTTCAACATTATTGAATTCGATTGCACCCAAGCCACTGCAAAGACCTTTTACATAGCTTTCACCGTTATTTTCTTCAACAACCTTTGCTTCGCCTGTAAGCACTGCATCCTTTGCTTTAAAAAGGAGCTCGCCATCAATACCCTCGCCACCAATAGAAATACTGTCGATATAAGGTGCATCGGTAGGAATAAGCACATGGTGGCAATAGTCATATTTGAAATATTCTATTCCCCACTCTGCAAAGGTTTCAGCGTCAATTCGTTCATTATAAAGCGATGCGGGTAAATCTTCACAGGTAAGAGTGCCGTTTGAAGAATAAATACCAAGCTTAAGACCCATATCATTCACTTTTTTGACAAGCCATTTGATACCGTGAGGAAATGTAGTCAAATCACCCTGCATTTTGCCATTCTCGTCACGCATTGAGGACTGCCAGCAATCGTCAATATTGACATAAACATAGCCTGCATCACTGAGTCCGCTTTCTTTCATAGCCTTTGCGATACCAAGAATAACATTTTCATCAATTTTGTGTCTGAAAAGATTCCAGCTTGACCATCCCATAGGCGGTGTAAGTGCCGCACCATTGTTATACATTTCGTCTTTTGTATAATGAATTTGGGTTTTCGCAAGTGCTTTTTTCACTTCACAACGGGGGCAAATATTCTTTTTCTTTAAAAGCAATAAGCTACTGCCCACGGCAACGCCTGCAGCGGCAAGACCCGATAAAACTGATAAACCTTTTTTCATAATAATACCTCATAAAAAACAGGTCAGACGGTGTGTTAGCATCATCTGACCTGATTAGTTACTTTACGGCCTTAATGCCGATTTAATTATTCCTCTACGGGAGCTTCGGCTACTTCTTCAACTGCGGGAGCTTCGGGGGCTGCTTCCTCAACGGGAGCTTCAAGAAGTGCCTTGATTGAAAGACTTACTCGCTTCTTGTCGAAGTCGATTTCCATAATCTTAGCCTTAACAACATCGCCAACCTTGAGAGCCTCAGCGGGTGTGCCGATATGCTTATGAGAAATCTGTGAAATATGGATAAGACCGTCAACGCCGGGGATAATCTGTGCAAATGCGCCGAAAGATGTAAGGCTTACAACCTTGCACTCAACTTCGCTGTCAACGGGATAATCACGCTTGAGAATTTCCCAAGGATTATCTTCAACCTTCTTATAGCCAAGAGAAATCTTCTTGTTTTCTCTGTCGAGTTCCTTAACGTAAACCTCAACAGTATCGCCAACCTTAACAACCTCTGAAGGATGCTTAATTCTCTGCCATGAAAGCTCTGAGATATGTACCATACCGTCAACGCCACCAAGGTCAACGAATGCACCATAGTTTGTAAGACTTCTTACTGTACCTGTATACACATTGCCCTCAGCAACATTTGCCCAGAATGCATCTTCAATTTCCTTTTTCTTAGAAACTACAACCTCACGGATTGAGCCAACAACTTTTCTTCTCTGCTTATTAACTTCGATAATCTTGTACTCAACAGTTGTCTTGAGAAGGTCTTCAAGAGAATCGCTTCTTCTCATCTTTGCAAGTGAAGCAGGAATGAATACCTTAACAGAACCGCTCTGTACAAATACGCCCTTGTTGTCGCCTACGATACCTGTAACAACGCCTTCGCGTACTGTGTCGTCAGCTTCAAGGTTTTCCCAGATAGCGCCACGGTCATAAAGACGCTTTGAAAGCTTGATTGTGCCTTCAACGTCGTTTGTCTTCATAATGCGAAGCTTGATTTCGTCGCCAACCTTAAGCTCTGCTTTGGGGTCAGCTGAAGGGTCATCACTATATTCATCAAAAGAAACATAGCCTGTGTGCTTTCTGCCTGCAATTTCAACCTGAATTTCGGTTGCTGTGAATCCTACAACAGTTCCGACAACGTTCTGGTCAGAGCTCATGCTGTTAAGTGATTCTTCAAGCATCTGCTCAAAGCCTGCGGTCTCCTCCTTATTAATTGTGTTTGCGTTTTCAAAAATTTCGGACATAGTTTTTAGTACCTCCTTAATTATACTATCGGGCGTTGAAGCACCCGCAGTAACGCCTATTGACTGAACATCACAAAAGGCTATGTCCAAAAGCTCTTTTGCCGTTTCAATCAAATAAGTCGGGCAATTGGGCTCGCATACCGCTTTAAGCTTTGCGGTGTTTGAGCTTGTTCTGCCCCCTATTATTATCATCATATCATTTTTCCGTGATAACTCGAGGGCTTCTGCCTGTCTTTCTTCAGTCGCACTACATATTGTATCAAAAATAATCGCGTTTGTATAGTGTAAATTTATTTTTTTTACACATTTTTTCCACTCTTTTATGCTAAAAGTTGTCTGTGAAACCACAATAAAGGGCTTTTCTGTTGAAAAACTATGCTCATCAAAAATATCTTCAAGCTCTTCTGCCGAATTAAACACATAGCACTCACCTGCACAGTAGCTTTTAATACCCACAACCTCGGGGTGCTTTTTATCACCTGCTATGAGCACGGGAAGATTTTCAGTTGAGTTTTTCTGAACAATTTTATGGATTTTTTTTACAAACGGGCAGGTAGCGTCAATATAATCCAGCTCTTTTTCATTGCAGAAATCAAGAATATTACGTTCAACACCGTGAGTACGAACAACAATCTTTTTATCCTTTTGAGCATCTTCAATATTATCAATAATATTAACACCGCGGCTCTGCAAATCTTCAATAACCTGTGGGTTGTGAATTATTGGGCCTAATGTACAGACATTTACGCCCTCGTCCACTAAGTCGTAAAGTATATTGACAGCGCGGTTAACACCGAAGCAAAAGCCTGCCGTCTTTGCAAGAGTTATCTGCATTTGCAATCCTCCCAAAGCTCTGTGATTTTTTCCATAATCATATTTGCGGCGGCTTTGTTTTCTTTGGTCTTTCCGCCGTCAGTAAAGCCCATTTCACTGTTTTTGATTGCCTTACCGAATTTCACAACAACCTTGGAGCCTACTTTATTCTTGTTTTCCATATAAATGCCAACGGGTACAACATCAGCACCTGTGTAACGTGCCATATAACCAACGCCCGATTTAGCTCTTTGAGGTGTACCGTCTTCTGAACGTGTACCCTCAGGAAAAATACAAAGCACTTCGCCGCGGCGGATAAGCTCAATTGCATAACCGATAGCAGTCATATCGCCCTTACCGCGAACAATGGGAAATCCGTTAAGGTGTGTAATGGCTTTATTCATAATCGGATTTTCAAAAAGCTCGTATTTTGCTATGTAATAGAAAAGTCTTTTTGATGCCATTGCTATAAACAAAGGGTCAAATTCACTGACGTGATTGGGTGCGATAATAAATCCGTCTTTGCGGTCAAGATTTTCAAGTCCCTCAAACTCAACTTTATAATAAGTTTTGCAAAGAGCCTTACCAAATGGACGAATTACATCCATCATTTTGTATTTTTTGAAATTTGTGTAGTCAAATTTAGGTTTTACAGACATTAAAGCTTCTCCTTGACTGTGTTTACGATTTTCTCGATTGACTCTTCAAGAGTATAACCGGTTGTATTGACAATTACTGAATCCTCGGCAGGCTTTAAGGGTGCGATTTCGCGGTGAGAATCGTTATAATCACGAACTCTCAAATCATCAAGAACCTCCTGATAAGTAACTGTACTGCCCTTTTCTTTAAGTTCTTTATATCTTCTCATTGCGCGTTCTTCGTCATCTGCAGTAAGGAAGATTTTAACCTGAGCATCAGGAAGCACAACTGTACCGATGTCTCTGCCATCCATAATGCAGTTATTCTTTGCCGCAATATCACGCTGTAAATCAAAAAGGAATGCACGAACTGCGGGAATTGCAGATACATTTGACGCAGCCATTGAAGCCTCGGGAAGTCTGATTTCCACAGAAACATCATCGCCATTGAGGAAAACGTGTTGAACTCCGTCAATAAATTTTAATTCAACTGTAATATCGCCGAGAATTGCGCCAACACCCTCAGCATCATTTGTTGTGACGCCGTTACGAAGACAATAAACACCTACTGCACGGTAGAGTGCGCCTGTGTCAACATAAATATAACCGAGTTTTGCTGCCGCTGCGCGAGCAACTGTGCTTTTGCCTGCACCTGCAGGACCGTCAATTGCAACATTAATCATTATAAGAACCTCACTTTTTTATTTTATGTCTTTTATTTGAACTTTTTATTAACTTGCAGAGCTTTCACCCGCAAGGTGACCTGTTGAGAATGCAATCTGCAGATTAAAACCACCCGTATAACCGTCACAGTCAATTACCTCACCTGCGAAATACAGACCCTGACAAAGCTTACTTTCCATTGTTTTAGGATTGATTTCGCTGATTTTCACTCCGCCCGAAGTTACAATTGCCTCGGCAATATCATTGAAATCCATAACTGTGAGCTTTACGGCTTTTACTGCATCAACAAGATTTTTACGCATTTCCTTTGTAATCTGATTTGCCTTTTCCGACGGCTTAATCTGCGCCGAACGAAGAATTGGGGTAATCATTGATTTTGGCAAAAGAAGTGCAAGAATATTTGAAATTGATTTATTGTTGTTATCGGCAAAATCACGAAGAATTCTCGCGTCAAGCTTTTCGTGTGAGAGAGCGGGCTTTAAATCAATATAAATCTCATATCTTGCCTTTTCCATATCACGCATATGGGCACTTGCCGACAAAATCATAGGTCCTGATACGCCGAAATGAGTGAAAAGCATTTCACCGAAATCATCGTAGATTTCTTTTTTCTTTTTAGTGTCAAAAGCCTTGATTGCAACATTTTTAAGAGACAATCCCATACATTCACTGCACATTCCCTCACGGCAAACGAGAGCCGAAAGTGAGGGGCGAAGTTCAGTTACAGTGTGACCTACACTTTTCGCAAGTTTATATCCGTCACCGGTTGAGCCTGTTCGGGGATATGAAAGACCGCCCGTTGCGATTATCACGCTATCGCCATTATAAGTATTACCGAGTTCTGTTTTCACTCCGCAAACTGCACCGTTTTCGACAATCAGATCTGTTACACGCTCGGTTTTACGCTTAACACCCACACCCGTAATATAGCGGTTAAGCGCATCAACAATATCCATTGCTTTGTCACTTACAGGGAAAACACGGTCACCGCGCTCGACTTTAAGAGGTACATCGTAATCCTCAAAGAAATTCATAACATCATTGTTATCAAATGAAGAAAACGCACTATATAAAAATCTGCCGTTACAGGGGATATTTTGTATGAAAGACTGAACGTCACTCACATTATTTGTAACATTACATCTGCCCTTACCCGTTATAAGCACTTTTCGGGCTATTTTTTCGTTGCGTTCAAGAAGCAGAACATCTGCACCATTTTCTGCGGCGACACCTGCCGCCATTGTACCTGCGGCGCCTGCGCCTATTACTATTACTTTTTTACTCATTTTCTGCTCCGTCCGATTTATCGTAAACCTGATATTCATCCCAAATACTTTCAAGCTTGTTGAAATTACTGTAAACCTCATCGCGTCGACTGAAGGTAACCGCAACAATAAGTGCGTTGATAAGGCTTAGGGGTGCTACAAGAGAATCCACAACTGACACCATATCACTCTTTGCAACGAGAAGATTATCTGAATATTCAGCTATGGGTGAATCCTTTGAATCAGTAATTGCAATTATTTTTGTTCCGCGGTCATTTATAAAGCGAAGTGCGTTGATTGTCTGCTTTGAATAGCGAGGAAAACTGATTGCAACACAAACATCATCCTCACCTATTCTGAACATCTGCTCAAACATTTCACTTCCGCTTGAGGTATCAACAAGCACTACATTTTCAAAAACGGGATTAAAATAAAAATAAAGAAAGCTTGCCAAAGCTGCAGAACTTCGCACACCGAGAATATAAATTCGTTTTGCTTTATTTATTGTTTCCACTGCGTTTGTAAATTCTTCGGTGGAAATTTGTTCAAGCGTATCGCGGATGAGCTCAATATCACCATTTAAAACCTTTTTGATTGCGTCCTGTTCACCAATCAAAGTGCTTGAAACTTCCATACGCTGAACTGCGGTAAGTTTTGACTTAATCATCTGCTGAAGCTCTTTTTGAAGCTCGGGATAACCCTTAAAGCCCATTTCAGTTGCAAAACGTACAACAGTTGACTCGCTTACGCCAACCTTTTCACCAAGCTTCGAGGCGGTCATAAATGCGGCTTTATCATAATTCTCTGTTATATACTGCGCAAGCTTTTTATGACCCTTTGAGAGCTTTTTATCTTTTAAATCTACTTTTGATAAAATAAAATTTTTCACCCTTAACATCTCCGAATATCTAAATATTCAATCAATTAAATATACTATATTTCCTTAACAAAAACAAGCATTTTTGCAAGAAATCTTGCATATTATTGCATTTTTACGGGTGTAAAGGTCATTTCTTTTGAACATTCTGCAGTTTTTTGCATAATTAAGGAATAAAAATCCCCTGCGTTATTTTCTAAAGCAAATATTCTTTCTGCATCTGCTGATTTGAGATTTGAAATATCAGAATAAGATGCCACAAAGGGTAATTTACTGTTTGCGGCAAGCTTTCCCATAATTTCAGCAGAGTTTTTCTTAAATCCTAAAAGTCGGCAATATGGTGCAGAAATTTTCAAATCGTCTGGAGTAACGCCCAAAGTCAATGAAAGAACGGCACGTCTTATTCTTGAATGAGTAAAACACTTGGTTTTCACCTTGTCATAAATTTCTTCCAGACTGAAGCTATCTTTTATTGCTGATTTTATTCTGTTTTCAAGACCCTCTGCCATATTGGCGATACCGCTTACATCATCATTGAGCTTTGAACGGAGAATTGCAAGTGAGGCAATATTATATTTATAGTCTGAAACAAACTTGCCTTTTTTCAGCTCATTAGCATAAATTTCAACTGTGTTTTCAGGTACATAAGGGAAATAATTTTCATCGTCATATATAAGCTGACGGATATGGGTTGCCGATGCTATTCCGTCAATGCTTTTTGTGTCATTATACCCTGCGCCGATACGGGTTATTGGCGTTGGTATAATTTTTGAATTAAGCTTTTTGATTGCTTTTGCATATTCAAGTGCGAGGATGTTATTGGGAGTTGAAATGTCAAAATCAACATCATATTCGTCAAAAGCGTGTTGACGGGCTGAGGGATAGCTTATGCCTTCTTCAAGATATTTTTTGATTTTTTCATCAAAAGCAATGTTATCAATAACACTTACTGCTTTTTCAAGTGATGAAATATCAGCATTTTCCGTTCCGAAAGCAAGTTTCTCACAACCGAAATCACTTAATATTTTAACTGCGTTATATGCAAATATTTCTGCAGAAGCGGTGGCATAAACAAAGGGTAATTCAAGCACTATATCTGCACCATTTAAAAGCGCCGCTTTCACTCTTGTATCTTTGGAAAACAGTGCAGGCTCCCCTCTTTGCACAAAATTACCGCTCATTACACAGACAACTGTGTCCCCATCTTTTTTTACGGTGTCAATTAAATATTTATGTCCTTTGTGAAAAGGATTGAATTCACAGACGATACCGATTACTGACATAATAAAAGTTCCTCACTAAATATGATAAAAATTACTTGAAATTAAATAAATACAAGTATATAATAATACAGTATGGAAATTACTTCAAGAAAAATTTTAAATGGAGATGTTAAAATGAAAGTTCTTGTTATTAACGCAGGTAGTTCATCACTTAAATATCAGCTTATTGATATGGTTGATGAGAGTGTAATCGCAAAGGGTATTTGCGAAAGAGTTGGCACAGACGGTGCTTGCATCACTTACAACACAAAAGATGGTGGCAAAGCTACTGTTGAAGCTCCTATGAAAGACCACACAGAAGCTTTTGCAGCTGTTAAAAAGGCTCTTACAGAGGGTGAAGACAAGGTAATTGACGACATCAGCGAAATCTCTGCTGTAGGTCACCGTGTTGTTCAGGGCGGTTCTCTTTTCAACAAGAGCGTGCTTATCAACGACGAGGTTGTTGCCGGAATTGAAAGCCTTAACGATTTGGCTCCTCTTCACAACCCTGCAAACATTATGGGTATTAACGCAAGCATTGAGCTTTTCGGTAAGGATGTTCCTCAGGTTGCAGTTTTTGACAACGCATTCCACAGCACAATGCCTGCTGAGGCTTACACATTCCCCATTCCTTATGAATACATTGAAAAGCACCAGATTCGTCGTTACGGCTTCCACGGCACTTCTCATAAATTCGTAAGCGCAAGATGTGCAGAGGTTATGGGCAAAAACATTGAAGACCTTAAGATTGTTACCTGCCACCTTGGTAACGGCTCATCAATCACAGCGGTTAAGAATGGCAAGGTTATTGACACAACAATGGGTCTTACTCCCCTTGATGGTGTAATTATGGGTACTCGTTGCGGTAACATTGACCCCTCAGTTGTACTTTTCCTTATGGAAAAAGAAAATCTTTCAATCAAAGAGATGGATACTCTTCTTAACAAAAAGTCAGGTATTGCGGCAATTTCAGGCGTTGGCTCTGATGACCGTGACGTTAAGAAAGAAATGCTTGAAAACAACAACGGACTTGCAGAACGTTGTGCTCTTGCAAGAGGTATTCAGGCTTATGAAATCAAAAAGTATATCGGTGCTTTCGCTGCTGCTATGGACGGTGTTGACGCAATAGTATTCACAGGCGGTATCGGTGAAAACGCTGAGGATATGAGAACCAAGATTTGTAATGAGCTTTCATATCTTGGAATTAAGGTTGATGCAGAAATCGGCAAGACTCTTATCAGAGGTGCCGAGGGCGAGCTTTCAACCGCTGATTCAAAGGTTAAGGTTTACGTTCTTCCCACAAACGAAGAGCTTGCAATTGCAAGAGATACAAGAGATATTGTGAATGCTCTTTAATTCTTAAAATTAGTTATAAAGTTAGCCGTGCTTCTCATTTGAGAAACACGGCTTTTTGCTGTATTATTTAGTTAATTGCGCATTAACTATTCCAATTTTTTCATTAGAACTTGTTAATGTTTGTTCGTGTCCTACACGAATAGAAATTTGCTCAGCACCCTTCACATCAATACTGAAATTAATTTTTCCAGTTGTTTTCGTAATGCCAGTTTTTGAATATACCAAAACATTGTCTACATAAACATTTACATAATAACTACCTTTATCATATGTATCTTCAGCCGCAACAATTGAACCTGTGAATTTAGAATACTCTCCATTCAAATTGAATATTGAATATGCTTCTCTACCATTGCCACTATCATATAAGTTCTTATAAAGGTGAACTCCATTATATTTATTTCCAAATGAATCTGTAAATGTTCCACTCTTATACTCATAATGTTGAGAATCAATTAAATAAACTTTATTTAAACTTACCGGTAACGAATCCGGGTCAGTTTTACCACATCTTGAACATTTATTGTTAACATAATTATGTCCTAATGCACTACCAAATATAGCACCGCAACGGCTACACTTTTTAGCAGATGTGCAAGTTGCATCAGAATAATTATGACCAAGCTCTATCCCGTTAGTTGCACCGCAACGACTACAAATTTTAGGACTTGAGCAAGTTGCGGATAAATAGTTATGCCCTAATGCTGTACCTGCTGTAGCACCACAAGAACAAGCTTTAGCTTTAGTACAAGTTGCTTTTGAATAGTTGTGAGTGTGCGATGATTGAGTAGTTAAACTGTTTTGCTGAACAGAGGATGTAGTCGATTGAGTAGTTGATTGTACTTCTGACGATAACTCTTCCTCAATTACAGATGTGCTTTCAGTTTTTTCTAAATCTTCAGTCGAATTTTCTGGTTGTACCACATCCACATTGTTTATAATCTCAGTTTTTGCACATGAAACCAAGCTAAACATCATACATATAGCGAGAAACAACGCAACAATTCTTTTTTCCTTCATTTCCTTTTCCTCCATAAATTAAAAAAGTGCGCCCACCGAAGCAGACGCACAAAAAACGCAAACTCCGATAGTCGCCAAACTAACTTTATGTGAATAGGTGTAATCCCACAACAGCATAAATAGAATTTGCGTTTTTATCAAATTCAACAATACTGTTGTTTGGAAAAAAGAATATAATTATTCCGTAAAAAAGAAAAAAATACACCCTTGGTATTCACATATTCAGTTAGTTTGGCAACTTTAGTATATCACGCATTTTGCGAAAAATCAATATAATTATAAAAAAGAAAAAAGGACTCATATAAATAGCAACGGCGGGAGCAAAGCCCCCGCCCTACTGTTTAATAACTTTAATATGATTTTGCCATTTCGGTGTCAATTCCCACTTTTTCAGAGGGTTTCTTTGCGACTGCAAAGGCAATATTCTTTGCATGGTCGCCCACACGCTCAAAGTCGATAAGAGTATTGACAAACATCATACCTGCACGGGTTTCACAATGCTCTTTATTAAGGCGTGTGAGGTGTGCGTCCTGATAGCGCTCTTTAAGATTATCGGACACAGTTTCAAGTGTTTCAATGCGTTTAGCTTCTTCAACGGTAAGCTCTTGCTTTTCAAATGAAGCAATTGAGGCATTAAGCAAATCCAAAACGCATTTACGCATTGTTTCAAGCTCGGCAACTGCTTCTTCAGAAATTGCAAGCTTTTCGCTACTGCGTACAACAACGGCTTCGCTTAAGTTAACTGCGTGGTCGCCGATACGCTCAATATCGTTTACAACATGGAAAAGACGACCGATATATTTTGCATCGGAATAGTCCAAATCAAGTGCATTGATTTTTACAAGGTGTCTTGTTATACGGTGATTTAAGAAGTTTATAACCTCTTCAACAGACTTTATTTTTTCACCTTTTGAAGTATCGTTATTTATAAGTGATTTTGCGGCACGGTCAAAGTTATCGCGGGCAAGATATGCCATTCTGACAACCTCTTTACCGATTTGCTCAACAGCAACGGGAGGTGTGGTAAGAAGGTGCTCGTCGTAGAATTGGAATTCGAGTTTGGTATCTTTGGGTTCTTTGTCGGGCACAAGGATGCAAGCAGCTTTAATAAGCACATTTGCAAACGGGAAGAGAATAACTGTGCTCACAACATTGAAGATAATATGTGCCACTGAAATCTGAACAGAAACATTGTCGCTTATTCTTGTAAGCAAGTCTGTATAAGGTGTAAATGCAGTTATGAACAGGAACAATACTGAACCGAACACATTGAAGAGAAGGTGCATCACGGCAGTTCTTCTTGAATTGGTTTTTGAGCCTGCCGCTGAAAGAAGAGCCGTTACACAAGTACCGATATTCTGTCCCAAAAGGATATAAACTGCAAATTCAATGGGCACAAGTCCCTGAACTGCGAGTGCCTGCAAAATACCGATACTTGCAGATGAGCTTTGAATAACAGCGGTAAGAACAAGGCCGATGAGAAGTCCCACAAGAGGATTACTGTAATTTGTCATGAAGTATGTGAAAATTTCAGACTCCCCTAATGGTGCCATACCATAAGCCATCAATTCCATACCTACAAAAAGCATACCGAAGCCTGCAACAGTCTGACCTATGTGCTTGATAATGTCTTTCTTTACAAAAAGCATTACAAACACACCAAGGAAAAGTGCAAACGGAGCAAGCATTCCTAAATCCATTGCAATAAGTACGCTGGTAACAGTTGTGCCTATATTGGCACCCATAATTACGCCAACTGCCTGCACAAGATTCATAAGTCCTGCGTTAACGAAACCAACAACCATGACTGTGGTTGCAGATGAGCTTTGTATAAGAGCAGTTACAAGTGCACCCATAATAACGGCTAAAAATCTATTTTTGGTAAGAGCTCCCAAAATCTTCTTCATTTTTGAGCCTGCGGCATATTCAAGGCCTTCACCCATGGCGTTAATGCCATAAAGGAATAAGCCGATACCTGTAAAAAATGATAATAAATTGGTTATTGTCATTTGCCTTCTCCTTTAATTTATCATCTTCAATTTTTCGTTATATTTATATTCATTGCCACGATTACCCAAATGGTAAGCGGAGCGATTTTTAACTCCGAATTTTTTCTTTTCGAGTCTTGAATAGTTTATTCCCTTTGACTGCATATATGCTTTAAAGAATTCAAGACGTTTATAGAAATCTTTAAAATTCTTCAGCTTATCGTCTGTCCATGCAACTTCAGCAAGGGCGAAAATTCGGGGATAAACCGAGAACTGCCATGCACTCTCATTGTCAATCCACTCTGCCCAGGATTCAAACTCAACGCCGAGAACATTTTTCTCGTTTATAAAGCCTGATTTTGCCACATTGTAGTTATAAACTTTTTTAAGCGGTACCTGAGAATAAGAAAAATCAAAATATAGCGTGGGACAAGGTGAAACAATAAATTTTCGTTTATCATTTTCGCGTTTTGTCCAGACGGGATTGCGATAAATCCAATACTGACCGATTATATCACCATCGGTATTCTCACCGATACCATCATTCCACTCAATATTTGTTTTTCCAAGCTTTTTGAGGATTTCATTAACACGATTATTGAAATAGACCTGTAAATCCTTGCTCTTTTCAAGACCTAATTCTTTCATTTTTGCTTGGCAAACAGGACAATCCTTTTCCCAGATTTTATGACCCTTTGAGGCCTCATCGCCACCCATGTGGAAATATTTATACGGGAACAACTCGCACACTTCGGTCAAAAGCCTTTCAACGAAATCATAAGTTTCTTCCTGCCCTGCGCAAAGAACATCTTCTGTAATTCCATTTTCACAGAACACTTCATAATTTTCTTTAAGGCAAGAAAGTTCCGGATAAGCCGCAAGAATTGCAACGGTGTGACCCGGCAAATCAATTTCGGGAATTATATCAATACAAAGATTTTTTGCATAGTCAACAATTTCGCGAATTTCATCCTTTTTGTAGTAACGGAAATACTCGTCGCCACCCTTTTGAAGTTCAGGAAAAGCTAAATTATTGCATCCACCCAAAAGTTCATATTTTCTTTTACTGCTGATTTCATTAAGAAGCGGAAAAACTTCACTTTCAATACGATAGCCTTGGTCGTCGCTCAAATGCCAATGGAATTTATTGAGCTTTAACAGTGCCATATTGTCAAGTGCACGCTTAACTGCATCCATACCGAAAAAATGACGGGATTCATCCATCATTCCGCCACGATAAGCGAATTTGGGATAATCATAAATATATGCGCCGTTAAGCACGGCAACTCCGCCCGCTGTTTTTGCCTGCATAATCATAATTTTGAGAGTAACGGCACCGTAAAATGCGCCGTTTTCGTCAGAAGCAGTTACAGTTATACCCTCTGAATTGATTTTAAGCTTATAGCCTTCGGGCTTGATTTTTTCGTCTTTATTAAATTTGATTGCACCATTATTGGTGTCTTTTTTTGTTTTAAGAAAATCCGAAAGATATTTTCCCGCCTTAACAAATTCGGGAACACAAAGCACTGCAGTTTCAGAAGTGACAGTATATGTACCCTCAATCACATCATATTTTTGAGGCTTGGGAATGATGCTGTACTTTGGAGCACTCATTTCATACCCTCCAACACCTTGAAGCAGAAATCGGGAACATCAGAAATTAACGCATCGCAACCCCAATTGGTGTATTTGATGATGTCTTCCTCTTTGTTGACTGTCCAAGGATTTACTGCGATGCCGTTAGCGTGCAAATCTTTTACATCATCCTCACTTATAAGGAAATGCTCGGGATGAGCGGCATCAGCATTAAGCTGCATACAATATTTAGCCACACCGAAGTTCATAATTTCGGTTCCTAAATCGCCTGTTTCATACAAAAGACCTGTTTTAAGGTTTTTGTCGATTTCTTTAACCTGACGAATACACTCGGGGTCAAAGCAGGAAATAATTGAATTCTTCTCTATACCGAATTTGTGAACCTCTTCCACAACTCTTTTTACAAGGTCATTGTTTTTGAGAGGTGGCTTAATTTCGATATTGATAAGAGTCATATTCTTCACAAGCTCTAAAAGCTCTGCTAATGTGGGCAAGGTCACGCCCGCAAAGTCCTTAGAAAAATAAGAACCGAAGTCCAATCCGCGTAATTCTGCGAAAGTCATTTCGTCAATAGAACCCTTACCGTTTGATGTAGCATCAACAGTATAGTTATGACAAATAACGATTTCGCCGTCCTTACACAAGTGAACGTCGGTTTCGATTCCGTCTGCATTAAATTCAATTGCTTTTTTAAAAGCAGGTAAAGTATTTTGAGGCGCCCGTTTATTTGCACCTCTGTGAGCCAACACAAGCGGCATAATCTCCAACTCCTTGGAAATGTATTAGTAAAAATTCAGTTAAGCCAAATTTTTACAAATATATATTACCAAAAAACTATACCGTTTGTAAAGAGTTATTTATTTTTTAACAAATTTTCAAAAAATTCTACTATTTTAAATTTAAACTCATACTTATCTACATTTTTCACAATATTCGTTTCTTCTTCGGTGAGCACATCAGAAATTTCACATTCAGCATCGGCTGCCGGCAGACACATTGGCGGAAACATTACACACCACCAATTCTGCCCTGCTCCCTCACCTATTATCACTTTTACTGCCGTATAATACCCTGCGGGCAGAGTTACGGAATTTTCATAAGTTCGGGTAGAAAAATATTCTTTTTGGACAGTAATTTGAACATCATAATCATAGCCTTCATTTTGAACAACTGACAGTGCAGTCGCTTTTAAATCATCAATATGAGGTAATATTTTTTCTTCGGCTTGTTCTGCAGTTACAGAGCCGTCAAAGATTTCTTTGCCCTCTTTGAGCACTGCGTCACGGACTTTAAGCTTGAGAGCTTGGTCGGCTTCACTGTCTGAATTTGCGATTACGTGCATACGTAGCATTTTATCCCTTATATTGTCGCATTGCTTTGAAAATGCGGTGATGTTCATAACACTGCAGATTACAAGGGCTATAAGTATTGAGGCTTCTATTCGGATTATAGTTTTTTTCATAAAATTCACTCCTAACGAGTGAAGTTTTGGCAAATAAAAACAGTTTTAAACATAAAAAACGGCGGGAGCAAGCCCCCGCCCTGCTGAAAACATTCACTTTGCATTTTGAATTTTACATTTAAAAATGCCCCACAAAGTCGGTTGCGGTGAATACTAACCTGCATGTTAAGCAGGTGGGTGCTCTCCGTTCATATCTGTGCTCCCTTCATCCGTCAAAAGACGGGAGGTCTGCTCCCAATGAATCGAGTACAAGCTCCCTTTAATAGTGTGTTGGGTTAATATCGTCCGCAGTTATCGGGCTTCGCAGGGTGAGTTTATTTTTAGTTTTTTAATGTTGAATTATTCCTCGTCGTCAAAGTCAAATAATTCTGTAAGACGCTCTTCAAAAATCTTACCGATTTCATTGAATTCGTTATCATCTTCAATGGGTTCAAGATATGTTTCGCCATCTTCTTCGCTGACCTTGAGAATAATAAGCTCGCCGTCATCGTCAAGAATTTCTTCTGCCTCGTCATAAACGGGAAGAAGTGCAACATACTTCGCTTTATCTGTTTCAATGCGGTCAAGCTCTTCAAACACGTGCTCAACGCCGTTTTCATCAACAACAGACACAAGGTCGGGATTAAATTCTTCGCTCATTTTAAATACTCCTTTACTATAAAACGTATACGCCTGATTCCAGTACCACAATTTCCTTACCGCATGAACGCAAGTATTTATATACCGGCTCGTCAAAAATACGGAAATCGTTGACAGAATAATCACGAAGGCTGATAGTTCTCACCTTATTTGAGCCCGCATTACAGATAAACAATTCGTTATCGTACTTTGAAATTGAAACGGGATTATTGAATGAGGTTGATTCTTCAGAGCCTATGCGCATACTGAATTTTTTATGTGAAATTGAATAAGAAACAACACAATTTTTATCGGGCACAACGCTCCAGATTTGGCGCCCGTCTGCCACAGCACCGCAAATAGCACCGCCGTGGTACTGCAAGTCACTTGACCAGAGCATATCACCATCAGGCGAGAAAAAGCCTGTTTCGCCACTGGGGTAAACCACAATCACCTGCTTTGAGGGTAATGTGTCTGCATCGCAAGAGACGTAATCGCCAAGCTGCTCTGCTATTTTTTTGTACTCTGCACCGTATTTATTAAGAAGATAAACGCTTTTGGTAACAGGAGTTTTCTGCATTCTTTTTATATCATATCCGTAGAAATTAACCTTGACCGAGCCGTTTTCAAGAACAGTCTTTTTTGTATAAATGATACCGTTTGAGAATGCGATGACATCGTAAACCGAATCAATAATTTTCTGCATTAAAATTCACCGCTGTATATAAATTTAGATAATGTTTATTATAGCCCTATTATTGTACTATGTTTTTCTCAAACGGTCAATATGATAAAATCAACAATTTTGTAATAATTTGTTTTGGCAACCTTCATTTTTTGAGGGACAATGTTCATTTGTACAGCGGATTTTCTTGCCGCCGTCAAGGGACATAGTTTCTTCCATAACCACATTACCACCGAAATTTGTACAATACTGCTCATAAGTCTTCTTAACTTCACTCATAAAATCACCTCGATATATTTACTCATTGTATTTATATGTATTGAGGTATAAATTAAGCAGAATTTTAATAAAAATAAATATGTCCAAATTTTGTGAGGTGTATTTTTTAATGTCTGCGAAAATTTTTCTCGGTTGTATTTTTGCTTTTTATATTATAGTTATTGTAGTTTCTTTTATTAAATCAAAACGATTTTTTACGGTTTTTCTTTTAACTGCTTTACAGGGAGTTTCGTCATTATTTGCAGTAAATTTAATAGGTCAATACATAATGGTACACATACCCGTAAATGCGTGGACGTTGGGAGTTTCATCGGTTGGCGGAACTTCGGGGGTTATTATGATGTTGTTGTGTGATATTTTTATGATATAATTTACGACGGCGGAAGCAAACCCCCGCCCTACTCTTGACATCCACATAAGGCGTATGATAAAATACTCTCACAATCGGACGTTTAGCTCAGTTGGTAGAGCATTCGCTTGACGTGCGAAGGGTCAGCGGTTCAAGTCCGTTAACGTCCACCAAAGCCGTGCATCTGATATTTCATCAGGTGCTTTTTTATTTTTTCTCTTTACTGTTGCGTTTTTTCGTGTTAAGATTACATTATA
>CAYWFB010000030.1:0-20270 GCA_964457415.1 uncultured Eubacteriales bacterium
TGAAGCATCTTTATCCTGAAATAAAGTTTTAGATGTTACAACGTAGTAGGGGCTGACGACTCGGCAGCCCGAATAAAAATGTAGGGGACGATTGTCTCGACTGCCGTCTCGGTCGGTGCTTCTGCTTCGCAGAGGTGTCCACAGGACATCCGCACCCTACATCGTCCCGAAAAAAGGAGTTTATTTATGTCAGTTCCAAAGTTTTACGAATTTATGAAGCCATTTTTGGTTGCAATTAAAGATGGTAAAAGTTATACCTTGAAAGAAGTGCGCAACATATTATCTAAAGAATTTAATTTATCTAATGAGGATATGGCACAAATGCTCCCGAGTGGCACGCAAACAGTTTTTACTAACCGTGTTCAATGGGCTGGGACATATCTAACAAAGGCTGGTCTTGTAACAAAGCCATCGAGAGGCATAGTAGTAATTACTACTGAAGGAAAAAAGGTTTTGGTTGAAAATCCAGATGTAATTAGTGTAGAGTATTTGACTAAATATGAAACATTTAGGGATTTTCAAGGAGTTAATACAAGAGAAGCAAAACAGGAACCTGACGATTTAGAAACACCAGATTTTGCTTTTGAAGAATCGTTTGAGCGAATAAAAGCTAATTTAGCTGATGAAATTTTAATAGAGGTGATGAAGTTATCACCAATTGCTTTTGAAAAAATGATTATTGATTTGCTTCAAAAAATGGGGTATGGCGCGTTTGAGAATGCAGGAAGAACTACACCTATTTCTGCTGATGAAGGTATAGACGGAATTATTATGGAGGATAAATTAGGTTTCAACTTAATTTATATTCAAGCAAAACATTGGGACAAAGACAGAACTGTTGGTCGTCCAGAAATTCAAAATTTTGTTGGTGCTATTTCAGGTAAGGGCGGTAACGGATTGTTTGTTACTACTGCTAAATATGCAAAGACCGCGGTTGAATATGCAGAACAACATCATATTATTTTGATTGATGGAAAAAGATTGTGTAATTTAATGATTGAACATAATTTCGGCGTAACAGTGAAAAAGGTATTTGAAATTAAGGAAATTGATATGGATACCTTTAATGATTATGATGGTATATAAAAAACGGCGAGGGCAACCTCGCCGTTAACTTTGCGCTTTGCGTTTTGCATTTTGCACTTATCCAATTATCTCACAAACATCCTCAAGTGCTTTTCTCACTTTATTTCTCGGTGCCTCATCCGCCGAATACCCCGTTGCAATAACAAGTCTTATTTTTTCTTCTATTCCAAAATATTCACGGACTTTTTCCTCTTCAACCATACCGATAATGCAGGTGCCAAGTCCCAAATCTGCCGCCTGCAAGCAGTAGTGCGCAACTGAAATTCCAACGTCATTCTCTGCCCATCTCTGCTTATTTTTCACTATCGCCGCGACGTGTGGCTTGAGTGTTGCCTCTTTTTCTGTAACAATAGCAAATGCAGGGCACTTGTCTGTAAATTTATTTGCGCCGTTTGGCTGAACGCATTGACGTACCTTCTGTGCATTTTCTTCTGTATTCACGATATAATATTTCCAAGGCTGTGAATTACAAGCTGAGGGGCTGAGGCGTGCCGCATCAACACATTTCAAAAGCAAATCGGTTGAAACTGCCTCACCGTTATAATTTCTGCAGCTTTCTCTTTTTAAAATAAGACTGTCAAAACTCATAAATATCTCTCCTAAATGTTTTATAAACTAATTATATACCGAAATTTACATTCAATCAACAATTTGTTATAGACTTTTAATAGATTTTTTGGTAATATATTAAATAGGTGATGATATTATGAAAAACACATCTCTTGGCAGAAATCTTTCTTTGATGACAGAGCTTTATGAGCTTACAATGGCTAATGGTTGGGTCGAAGGGGAAAAACAAAACGAAATCGCATATTTTGACCTTTTCTTCCGCAGAGTGCCCGATAAAGGAGGGTTTGCAGTCTTTGCAGGTCTTTCACAAATTATTGAATATGTTAAAAATCTTAAATTTACAGAAGAGGATTTGACCTATCTTTCTTCTAACGGCTTTTCACAGAAATTCATTGATTATCTTCGTGATTTTAAATTCACTTGTGACATCTGGTCCGTTCCCGAGGGAACACCCATATTCCCTAATGAGCCGGTTATTAAGGTGAGGGGCCCCATAGTTCAGGCACAGTTGCTTGAAACAATTCTTCTTATGTGTATGAACCATCAGAGCCTTATTGCCACCAAAGCAAACCGCCTTGTGCGTGCCGCAAAGGGTACTACCGTCGCTGAGTTCGGTACACGCCGTGCACAGAGCTTTGACAGTGCATTTTATGGCTCACGCGCCGCATATATCGGCGGTTGCGTGGGTACCTCGGGCGTTTCTCAGAGCCGTCAGTTTGGTATACCCTCAATGAATGCTATGATTCATAGCTGGGTGCAGATGTTCGATAGCGAATATGACGCATTCTGTGAGTATGCAAGACTTTATCCCGATGACTGTACCTTTGTTATTGATACCTATGATACCTTGCGTTCGGGTGTTCCAAATGCAATCAAAGCATTTAATGATGTTTTGGCTCCAATGGGCAAGCGTCCCGCAGGTGTGCGAATTGACTCGGGCGATATAACATATCTTTCAAAGCGTGTTCGTAAAATGCTTGATGAAGCAGGCTATCCCGATTGCAATATTATCGCTTCAAACTCACTTGACGAATATATTATCAATGATATGCTTCTTCAGGGCGCAAAGGTTGATTGCTTTGTTGTGGGTGAAAGACTGATTAACTCTGCATCTTCTCCCATATTCAGCGGAGTTTATAAGCTTTGTGCAACAGAGAAGAACGGTGAAATTGTCCCCAAAATCAATTTGTCAGAGAATGTAAGCAAAATTACCACACCGCATTCAAAGATGCTCTACAGACTTTTCGACTGTGAAACAGGTAAGGCAATTGCCGATGTTCTCACTCTCGAAAATGAAGAAATTGATGACAGTAAGCCCTATATGCTCTTTGACCCTGATTTCACTTGGAAACGCAAAGAGGTTGAGAATTTTGTAGCACGTAAAATGCTTGTTCCCGTATTCGTAAACGGCGAGTGCGTTTATGACGAGCCCTCAATTGACGAAATCCGCGATTATTGTGCAGAGCAGATTGATAATCTCTGGGAAGAGGTTAAACGCTTTGAAAATCCCCATACTTATTATGTTGATTTATCCGAAGAGCTTTGGCGAGTACGCAAGGATTTGATAGAAGAATATAAAGGAGTTAAGAAATAATGAATATCTGGCACGATATAAGTAGTGAAAGAATTACCCGCAAGGATTTCGAGGCAGTAATCGAAATCAGCAAGGGCAGTAAAATGAAATATGAGCTCGATAAGGATACCGGTATGCTGAAGCTTGACCGCGTTCTTCATACATCAACTCATTACCCCGCAAACTATGGCTTTATTCCTAAAACCTATGCAGATGATAACGACCCACTTGATGTGCTTGTACTTTGTTCAGAATGTATTGAAACAATGGCACTTGTTCGTTGCTATCCCATTGGTGTAATTTCAATGGTTGATGGTGGTCACGCAGACGATAAAATTATTGCAATTCCTTTTGGTGACCCCACTTACAATAACTATAAGGATATAAGCCAGTTGCCCAAGCATATTTTTGATGAAATGATTCACTTTTTTACCGTGTATAAAATGCTTGAGAATAAAGATACTGCCATTGACGAGGCAAAGGGAGTTCTCGCCGCGGTTGATATTATAGACGTCGCAATCGAGGGCTATAAAAAGAAGTTCGGAAAATAAACTGAAAAAACAAGTAATACACCTTATTCCACACGGAATAGGGTGTATTTTTTTGCCATTTTTTAATTGTGCATATTGCATAAAGAAAAAGGTGAAAATTTGTAGAAAAATGCACAAATTTATTTTTACATTTTTCTTGATTTTTTTTCGCCTATATTGTATAATTAATGCATTGGGTGGGGGAAAAATACACTCAAATTGCACCAAAATGGTGAAATAGTAGAAAATTAACTACGAAAGGAATGAACAAAATGGCATTTGTAAACAGTTATTATCATAATCTTGACTCCAAAAACCGTTTGTTTGTTCCCGTACGTTTTCGCGATCAACTCGGCGAAAGATTTTATATTATGCCGGGTCCCGAAAATTGCTTGTTTGTATATCCCGAAGAAACTTTCAACGAAATCGCTGAGCAGTACAGAAAATCTCACCGTGACCTTGATGCTCAGATGGCTTTTTACAGTAATGTTAAAGAGGCAACTGTTGATAATCAGGGAAGAGTTACTCTTGATGGCGACCACGTTAAGCACGCGGAACTTCAGAAAGAGGTTGCCATTATCGGTAGTGGTCGAAGAGTTGTAATTAAGCCTCTTGAGAAATTTAAAATTGCTCAGGTTGATACAAGTAAGGCAATTGACTTCTCTGAAGATATTGATTGGTAATTAAAATGGAATTTTCACATATTTCGGTATTATTTCAGGAAACAATTGATTCACTGAATGTTAAAAAAGATGGTTTGTATGTTGATTGCACCTGTGGCGGAGCGGGGCATTCAAAAGCAATTTTAGAGCTTATCCCGGACGGCACTTTAGTTGCGATTGACCGTGACCCCGACGCCATCGAGGTGATAAAAGAGCGCATAGGCTCCGCACCTCAGGTTGAAATAGTCAACGATATTTTTGGTAATATAAAACAGATTTTAAATGGCAGAAAAGCCGATGGAATTCTCGCTGATTTGGGTGTCAGCTCATTTCAACTTGATAATGCAGAACGTGGATTTTCTTTTCACCACGACGCACCGCTTGATATGCGAATGAGTAAATCGGGTAAAAGCGCATTTGATGTGGTAAATGGCTATTCTGAACAAGAAATTGCAAACATTATCTTCCGCTACGGCGAAGATAAATTCGCAAAAAGCATTGCAAAGAACATTGTTAAGGCAAGAGGGGAGAAACCTATTGAAACAACTCTCGAGCTTGCCGAGGTTATAAAGAATTCAGTTCCTCAAAAGGTTCGCCGCGACGGTCATCCCGCCCGCAAAACCTTTCAGGCAATCAGAATTGAAGTTAATGACGAGCTTTCAACCCTTGAAAAGTCAATTGACGATATGTTTCATAGTCTTAAGGTTGGCGGCAGACTTTCAATAATAACCTTCCATTCGCTTGAAGACAGAACAGTTAAAGAAAAGTTCCGCGAATTCACAAAAGGGTGCACCTGTCCCAAAGAATTTCCCGTTTGCGTTTGCGGTAATACCCCCGAGGGTAAGCTTATTAATAATGGTATTTCGGCAAGTCAGAAAGAGCTTGACGAAAACAACCGTAGCCGAAGCGCAAGACTTCGCACAATAGAAAGATTAAGATAAAGATATTAAAGTAAAGGACGAACAAAATGGCACAGTACACAAAGTATAATTCATATAATTTTGACCGCTTTGAGCCAAGAATAGTTACAACAAGCAGTGCTGCGCCGGAAATTCGTCGCACACCTGAAAAGAAACCTCAGTTAAAGCTTGTTCAGCAAACCAAGCGCACTGCGGCACAAATTCAGCAAGAAGCAAACGTTGCATCAGTAAAGGCGGTTAAAATATTTGCAATTGCCGTTGCAATTCTGCTTTTTATGTCAATGGCAATTTTCAGCCGTGTTCAGCTGGACGAGATTAACCGCGAAATCAGCTCTGTTGAAAATAAAATGGAGCTTGCCGAAAGTGATACAATCCGTCTCAATAATGAGCTGAATGCAATGGTATCAATTGATAATGTTGAAGATTTCGCCGCTAATAAGCTGGGTATGGTTAAGGTTCAGGATTATCAGGTGGTTTATGTTGATTTGTCAACTTCCGACCAGGTGGTAATTGCAGACGGTGAAGCTACGGTCATAAACGAAGCGGCAGAATAATATATTTTTAAAAGAAAACAAAGGGAGTTGAAGCGTCAGCCTTAACTCTCGTTTTGTGTTATTATGGGATTGCAGATTTATTTGCAAATCATGTGAAAGGAGCGATAAAAATGAATAAAAAACCCACAAAAAGAATGGCTTTGCGCTCTCATATCGCGTTTTTTGTCTTCTGCGGATTTTTATTGCTTCTTATCGGCAATCTTTTCTGGTTGCAGATTATCAACGGCGAGGAATATCGCCTTAAAGCTGAACGAAATCAGTTAAGTGACACAATTGTAAGCGCAAACCGCGGTACAATTTATGATTCAAATATGAAAGTGCTCGCACAAAGTGCTTCTGCATGGCTCGTTTACATAAACCCCTCAAAAATCGAAACCGATGAGCAAAAAACAATGCTTGCCGACTATTTTGTTGAGAATTTTGAGCTCGACCGCGAAACTGTTGAGAAAAAATTAAATCGTAGTCAGAGTGGATATGAAAAAATTATCGGTCAGATTACAAATGAGCAAAAAGATGCGCTCCGCAAATTTATCACAGACAACACCAAAGAATATAAAATCAATCAGATTGTTGGTATTGACCCCGATACAAAGCGTTATTATCCTCTTGGCTCATTCGCTTCAACTGTTCTCGGCTTTACAGGCTCCGAGGATACGGGCAGAGCGGGTCTTGAACTTAAATATAACACAGAGCTTACGGGTCAGTCGGGCAGAATTATCACTGCGCAGAATGCACTTGCAGGGGATATGCCCAATGATTACGAAACTGTTTTTGATGCACAGCAGGGCTATAGCCTTCAGCTTACAATAGACGAGGTTATTCAGTATTATCTCGAGCAACAGCTTGCACAGTCCATTGAAGAAACTCAGGCAAAATACGCTTACGGAATCGTAATGGATGTTGAAACAGGTGCAATTTTAGGTATGGCAACAATGCCGGACTATGATTTGAATTCACCTTACACAATCAGCTCAAATGCGGTGCTTGAAGAAATTGCAGCGCTTGAAGACGCAACACAAAAGCAACAGGCAGAAAGTAATGCTCTTTATGCTCAGTGGCGTAACCGCACAATCAGTGACTCCTATGAACCCGGTTCGGTATTCAAACTTTTCGTTGCCGCCGCAGCGCTTGAAGAGGGTGTGATTACACCTGACTCAACATACAGCTGTTCAGGTTCAGTCAAGGTTGCAAATTATTATCAGCATTGCTTTAATCATAAGGCTCACGGCACAATCACAGTTGCTGAGGCGCTTCCTTATTCCTGCAATACATTCTTTATCACTACAGGACAAAAATTGGGCAAAGAAACCTTCTCTGAATATTTCGATGCTTTTGGATTTACTGAAAAAACAGGTATAGACTTACCGTCAGAGGCGGTTCCCGTAGCGGGAAAAACCTATTATCCCGTCGATAAAATGGGTATCGCAGAGCTTTCATCAGCATCATTCGGTCAGACCTTCCAGGCAACACCCATTCAGATGATTACCGCAGTTGCATCTCTTGGTAATGGCGGTAAGCTTATGACACCTTATGTTGTTGCAAAGGTTCTTGACGAAGACGGAAACATTGTTTCTGAAACCGAACCCACAGTTAAGCGACAGGTAATTTCAGAAAGTACAGCTGAGCTTATGCGTGGATTTATGGAAGAGGTTGTAGTCTGGGGTACTGCTAAAAATGCTTATGTTGCAGGCTATCATATAGCGGGCAAAACAGGTACAAGTGAAAAAATCGGTAGTGCCGATAAATCACAGAATATCGCATCTTTTGCGGGCTTTGCACCTGCAAATGACCCTAAAATCGCAGTTCTTATTGCCGTTGACGAACCAATGCAGGGCTCAACGGGCGGTACTGCCGCCGCACCAATCGCAGGCAGAATTTTTGAAAATATTCTTGCTTATCTTAATATCGACCCACAGTACAGTGACGAAGAAATGGCAAAGGCAACCGTTACTGCTCCCAACCTTGTTGGCACGGGTATTGATACAGTTAAATCAATGGCGACGGGCTTTACTGTTAAAGTTGTGGGCAATGGCACAGAGGTTATTTCTCAAATGCCATCACAGAATCAGTCAATGCCCAAGGGCGGTATAATCGTGGTTTACACCGAAGAAAATGCCGAAAGACAAACCGCCACAGTTCCCGATTTGACAGGACTTACAATGGCAGAGGCAAACCGCGTTGCAGTAAATGCAGGCTTTAATATCAAGATTGCAGGTACAACTCAGGGCGCGGGCGCAGTGCTCTCATATAAGCAGAGCATAGCAAAGGATACAGTTGTCGAAACAGGCACAGTTATAACGGTTTATTTCAGTTCAAGTGAAAATGTAACCGACTAAAATTTAATACGAGGTAATATAATGAAACTTTCTGCACTTCTTCAAGGTGTCGAAACGCAAAGCGCGTTTCAGGATGTGGAAATCGAAAGAGTGACAGATAAGGATACGGAAATTTCAAAAAATACGTTGTTTGTGTGCATCGATGGCAACCGCCTTGACGGTCATTCACTTGCCCAAAAGGCGTTGAAAAACGGTGCAGTTGCGGTTATAACAAGTCGTGATTTGCAAATAGGTGAGCAAATAATCGTTGCAGATTCCCGAAAAGCGTTGGCAAAAATTGCCGCAAATTATTACGGAAATCCCGCAGAAAAGCTAAAGCTTATCGGTATAACGGGCACAAACGGTAAAACCTCAACAACATTTTTTATAAAACAGATTTTAGAAGGTCTGGGGCATAAATGCGGTATAATCGGTACCGTTGAAAATTCTTCGGGTGAGGGTAGTGAAAGCTCAATTCTCACAACTCCCGAGTCCATGGAATTGCACCGACTTTTAAGGCAAATGGCAGAAAATAATTGCGAATATGTGGCAATGGAGGTCTCTTCACAAGCCCTCGCGCAACAAAGAGTTCACGGACTTCATTTTTCTGCTACCGCACTTACCAATATAACGGTTGACCATCTTGATTATCATATCAATATGGAAAATTATATAAACGCAAAGCTTTCTCTTTTTGAACAATCAGATTTTGCTTGCGTCAATATTGACGATGAAAACTCACAAAATGCACTAGCAAGCATAAAATGTCCCGTGAAAACCTATTCTTCAAACAGTAATAGTGCAGATTACACCGCAAAAAACATTGCTTATACTCAAAACGGTGTAAATTATCTTTTCGTAGGGCTTGATTGCATCGGCAAAATTAATGTCCGAATCCCCGGCAGATTTACAGTCTATAATTCTCTTTGTGCAACTTGCGTTTTGCTGGGGCTCGGACATTCAATAGAAGATATTTCAAAGGCGGCAGAGCATATTTCTACCGTAAAGGGCAGAGCAGAAACTATTTCTGTGCCCCGAAGCTATCGGGTGATAATAGATTACGCCCATACCCCCGACGGACTGCTTAATATTCTCAATTGTGTACGCGAAATAACAACCGGTAAGGTAATAACAGTATTCGGTTGCGGTGGTGACCGCGATAAATCAAAACGTGCACAGATGGGCGAAATCGCAGGGCAATATTCCGATATTGCGGTGGTCACAAGTGATAATCCACGCACAGAAAATCCCTTGCTTATTATCAACGATATTCTTTGCGGAATGGAAAAAAGCAAGGCGCGTCTTGCGGTAATCGAAAATCGCCGTCAGGCAATAGAATTTGCCTTAAGTAAGGCGAAAAAAGGTGACACCGTGCTACTTGCAGGTAAGGGCCACGAAACCTATCAGATTATAGGAACAGAAAAAAATCCCTTTGACGAACGAGAAATCGTAAAGGAGTATTTTAATAAAATTTAGGAGTATTTATGAATTTACGGGTAAGCGAAATCGCAAAAGCATTAAACGCATATGTTCACTCTGAAAATTTAATAAACCGCGTTTCAATTGACAGCCGTGATGTTGACGACAACACATTGTTTTTCGCAATAAAGGGCGAGCGCTTTGACGGTCACGATTTCATCATAGATGTGGCAGAAAAAGGCGTGGGTGCAATTGTAAGCCATAAAAAAGTTGAGTGCTCAGCACCCGTAATTTTAGTTGACGATACAAAGCAGGCGTTCCTTGATTTTGCGTCATTTTATCGTATGTCAATGCCCAATCTTTTAGTTGTTGGACTTACGGGTAGCGTGGGCAAAACCACAACAAAAGAAATGACCGCTTGCGTGCTTTCACAAAAAAATAAAACCCTCAAAACAGAGGGTAATCTCAATAACGAAATCGGTATGCCGAGAACACTTTTTCGCCTTGACGAAACCTATGGCTCGGCAGTAATCGAAATGGGAATGGACAACGCAGGTCAGATTTCAGCACTTTCAAAATCTTGTAAGCCCGATTGTGCAATCATCACCAATGTGGGCGTTTCCCATATCGAAAATTTGGGCTCACGTGACGGAATTTTAAAAGCAAAGCTTGAAATTCTTGATGGACTCAAAAAAGGCTCACCGCTTTTCTTAAATGGTGATAACGATAAGCTTTCAACAGTTAAAACTGACGATTATAAAGTAATTTTCTTCGGTATTGAAAACAAAAACTGCGATGTTCTCGCCGAAGATATTGAAGAAATAGGTCTTTCAACCGAATTCACCGCAGTAAAAGGGGAGACAAGGCAAAAAATCACAATCCCCACGGTCGGTATTCACAATGTTTATGATGCCCTTGTCGCCTTTGCAGTGGGTATAGAATACGGCATTGAGCCCGAAAAAATCGCAGAGGGATTAAAAAACTATGTCCCCTCGGGAATGCGTCAGCGAATTAAAGATGCAAACGGAATTACTGTTATTGAAGATTGCTACAACGCAAGCCCAGATTCACAAAAAGCTGGTCTTAATTCACTTCTTAAAATCGCAAAGGGCAGAAAAATCGCAGTGTTGGGCGATATGCTTGAACTCGGCACTTATTCAGAAACTGCACACCGAAATGTTGGCGAATATGTCGCCGAATGTGAAATTGATATGCTTTTCACTTATGGCAAAGAGTCAGAATTTTTGGCGGACAGTGCAAAGCGGGCAGGGCTTAAAGCAGTTTTCAGTTTTACTGACAAAGCAGAGCTCACAAAGGCTCTCTCAAATGAACTTAAACTCGGTGATACAGTGCTTTTCAAAGCAAGCCGAGGTATGAAATTGGAAGAAATTTTTGAAGATTTATATAAACAGTGGAATGTATAAAATTCAAGAAGGAGAATGATTTATGAACATCTATGTAGCACTCGCTTTTGCGGCAGTATTAAGCTTTTTAATTGCATTTTTATTGGGCTTTGTGCTCATTCCCTGGCTTAGAAAACTTAAATTCGGTCAAACTATACTTGATATCGGTCCCGCATGGCATAAGTCAAAGCAGGGCACACCCGTAATGGGCGGTATAATGTTTATTGTCAGCACAATCGTTTCAGTTATTGTTGTGCTTGTAACTGACCACCTTTTAGGCGGTGACCTTTTCGGCAGTGAGCATGTTATTCCCGAGCAGTTAAAGGTAAAGCTTGTAGCTGGTATTCTTCTCGCTCTCGGTTTAGGCTTTGTGGGCTTTGCAGATGACTATATCAAGGTTGTAAAAAAACGCAATCTCGGTCTTACTGAAATTCAGAAAACAATTCCACAGTTAATTATTATTATCGCATACCTTGCTGTGCTTCATTTAAACGGCCTCACATTTATGAAAATCCCATTTGTTGGCGCAGTTGACCTTAAATGGTTCTTCTGGATTTTCGGTGTATGCGTAATCTACGGCGCAGTTAATGCAGTAAACTTTACCGACGGTGTTGACGGACTTTGCGCATCAGTTACCTCAACCGCCGCAATTGCTTTTTGCATTGCCGCATTGATGACAAAATTCCTCGGTATCAGCGTTCTTGCCGCTGCACTCGCAGGCGGTGTGCTCGGCTACCTTATCTGGAACTACTATCCCTCAAAGGTTATGATGGGTGACACAGGCTCAATGTTCTTGGGCGGTATGGTCGTAGCTCTCGCTTATGCAATTGATTGTCCAATAATTCTCGTATTATTCGGCATTATCTATGTAATCGAAGCACTTTCAGACGTTCTTCAAATTGGTTACTTCAAGCTTACTCACGGTAAACGTATTTTCAAAATGGCTCCCATTCACCATCACTTTGAAATGTGCGGATGGAAAGAGCGCAAAATCGTAACAATCTTTTCACTTGTAAATATTATCGGTTGTGTAATCGGTCTTGCACTTTATTACTACGGTATAATCAAAAAATAATTAAATCACTTTTATAAAAAGGCGGTGAGAAAATGGCAACTAAAAAGAAAAAATCCCCATTATCAATGTTCTTTGCATCGGGCTCAATGGATATTCCGTTCTTCCTTTTGCTTATAACAATTGTAACAATAGGTCTTATAATGCTGTTTTCCGCCAGCTATACTTATAGCTATTATTTCAGAAACGGCAGTACAGAAATTTTTACAAATCAGCTTATTTTCGCACTTATCGGCTTGGTGCTTATGTATATCATATCCCGAATAAGATATGAATACTTCCGCCTTGTTGCAATAATCGGCGTGTTTGTATCAATTGCACTTTTAATTATTGTTCGCTTGCTTCCCGATAGTGTTCAGCCGGGCTTTTATCGTTGGATTGACTTGGGATTTATAACCTTTCAGCCCTCTGAAATCGCGAAAATCGGCTTGATTTTAATTCTCGCACTTCTTCTTGAACGCAATTATAAGGGCGTAACTGGTAAAGTTCCAAATGAAATGATTTTAAGAATGACAAACGGTAAACTCACGGTTTATAAGTCATTTACTTCGCTTATTTTCTACGGTTGCATAATTCTTCTTTTTGCAGTTCTTGTTTTGATTGAAAATCATGTTTCGGGTTGCATTCTTATGCTTGCAATCGGTGTGGTAATGTTGTTCCTTGGCGAAGTAAAGGGTAAATGGTTTATAGTTGCAGGCATTGTAATTGTTATCGGCGTGGTTGTGCTTATTGCTAATCCCGACATTTTGAAAGAATATGCTGGTGAGCGAATTGTTGCTTGGCTTGATAAAGATTATGACCCAATGGGCGCTCGTTGGCAGACAAATAACTCGCTTTATGCCATCGGCTCGGGCGGATTTTTGGGCACGGGACTTGGTCAGTCAAAGCAGAAGCACCTCTATGTTTCAGAGCCACAGAACGACTTTATCTTTGCAATCGTATGTGAAGAGTTGGGCTTTGTGGGTGCAGTTGCAATAATTGTTCTTTTTGCTCTTCTCATTTACCGCGGAATTAAAATCGGACTTATGGCAAAAGACCGCTTCAGCGCACTTCTTTGTATGGGTATTGTATTCCAGATTGGTATTCAGGTAGCCCTCAATATCGGCGTTGTTACCGATTTTCTTCCTAATACGGGTATTTCATTGCCATTCTTCTCAGCAGGTGGTACTTCGCTGATTATTCTTCTCTGTGAAATGGGTATGGTACTTTCTGTCTCTCGCAGTGTACGAAAAAAGGAGTAAATCTTTATGAGAATAATGTTTGTGGCAGGGGGCACGGGCGGACACATCAATCCCGCGGTTGCCGTTGCGAAAGAAATAAAAAGATTAAATCCAAACGCTGAAATTCTCTTTGTGGGTACAGAGGGCAGAATGGAAACACAGATTGTCCCCAAAGCAGGATTTAATATAAAAACAGTAGAAATGAACGGCTTTTCGCGAAATCTTTCTCTGAAAGGCATAGTTGAAAATATAAAAACCGTAACTCTCACATTAAAAGCCTCAACCAAAGCAAAAGATATTATCGAAGAATTTAACCCCGATGTTGTTGTGGGCTTTGGTGGTTATGTTACGGGTCCCGTTTTGCGTACTGCCGCAAAAATGGGTATTAAAACCGCAATTCACGAGCAAAATGCTTTTCCCGGCGTGGCAAATAAGGCTCTTGCAAAGCTTGTTGATAAGGTTATGCTTACTTCAGGTGCCGCCGAAAAATATATGAGCTGTAAAAATCCTCCCGTTGTAACAGGACTTCCCGTGCGACGTGAAATCATTAAAACCGACAGAGATTTTGCCCGCGCAACTCTCGGACTTCGCGAGAATGATATGCTCGTTCTTTCAATGGGCGGTTCATTAGGTGCAGATGCTATCAATAACGCAGTTGTTGATATGCTTACAAAGCTCAAAGACGAAAAAAATATCTGCTTTTTGCACGCAACGGGCAAGTTCGGCTCTTGGGTGGGTGACAAGCTTACCGAAAAGGGCGTAGCCTACGGCAAGGGCACCAATATTGAAATCCGTGAATACATAGATAATATGGATATCTGCTTGCCTGCCTGCGATTTAGTAATCAGTCGCGCAGGGGCAAGCTCAATTTCAGAAATTCAGGCACTCGCAAAGCCCTCAATTCTCATTCCGTCACCGAATGTGGCAGAAAATCATCAGTTCCACAATGCAATGACTTTGGCAGATAACGACGGCGCAATTTTAATAGAAGAGAAAAATCTCGATAGCGAAATCCTCGCAAAAACCGTGCTTGAACTTAAAAACAATCCAGACAAACTGCGCGAAATTTCAGTTAACGCAAGTAAAACTGCAAGGATTAATGCCTTGGGCGAAATCTGCAATATTATCACAGATTTGGCAAAATAATCAAATAACATTTTTCTCACAAACCGCATAGTATATGACGCAAGCGTATTTTTGTATACTGTAAAGGGCGTGTGAAAATTGGATAAAATAATAATCAACGGTGGCAAAAGGCTGAACGGCGAAATATCCGTTCAGGGCGCAAAAAACAGCGTTCTGCCAATACTTGTAGCAACTCTTCTTGTAAACGGAATTTCCGTCATACATAATTGTCCAAGACTTTCTGATGTGGACGCAACAATCAAAATTTTAGAATATCTCGGTTGCATTGTAACCCGTGAGGGCAGTACGATTACCGTCGATTCAACGGGAGTAAACCAAACCCACGTTCCCGACGATTTAATGCGCGAAATGCGTTCCTCAATCGTATTTTTAGGCGGAATATTGGGCAGAATGGGTAAAGCCGTTCTCTCAACGCCGGGCGGGTGCGAAATAGGACTTCGTCCCATTGATTTGCATTTATCCTCAATGGAACAGTTCGGCGCAACCGTCACCACCGAGAATGGCTATATTGTCTGTTCAGCAGAAGAAAAAGGACTTCACGGCACCCGTATAACCCTCTCGTTCCCGAGTGTTGGTGCTACCGAGAATATAATCCTCGCGGCAGTTCTTGCAAGGGGTACAACGATAATCACCAACGCCGCCCGCGAGCCAGAAATCAGCGATTTGGCAGATTTTCTGAATCGTTGCGGAGCCCGAATTCACGGGGCAGGGGATAGTACTGTTACAATCGAGGGTGTAAGCCATTTGAAAGCTACTGAGCACACAGTAATTCCCGACCGAATTGTTGCCTCAACCTATATGATTGCGGCGGCAATGACTAACGGTAAAATTACTCTTCGCGATATAATCCCCGCGCATATCGGACCAACAATTCAACCACTTCGCGAGGCAGGGTGCGACATAACCGTAAACGGCAGAAGAGTTTCACTCATTTCCCCGCCAAAGCTTCACAGAATTCGTATGATACGCACAATGCCATATCCCGGTTTTCCAACGGATGTGCAGGCGCAGATTATGGCACTCACAACCGTTGCCGAGGGCACAAGCGTTATAATAGAAAATATTTTTGAAAGCCGTTTTAAGCATATCGGCGAGCTTATACGCTTCGGCGCTAAAATCAGCGTTGAGGGCAGAATGGCAGTAATCGAAGGTGTGCGAAAATTACACGGCGCAAATGTGAAATCCACCGATTTGCGCGGTGGCTCGGCAATGATGCTTGCAGGGCTTTGTGCCGAGGGCACAACAGAAATTACAGAACTACACCATATAGACCGTGGCTATGAAAAACCCGAAGAAATTCTGAGTTTTCTTGGCGCAGACATTAAAAGGATGAAGGCAGATGAAACAACCCAAATCTACGGGCAGACAACCAAATCGCAGACAAACTGACAGACATATGTCAGGTGACGAGCGAATTGTAAACCGCACCAATCAGCGCAGAAAAAAGAATAGACGTAAAAAGCTGATTATCCGTTCAGTTATCTGCTTTTTGTTTTTAATTATCGGCGTAGTTTTAGTGCTTACAATGTTCTTTAATATCAATGAAATCACCGTAACAGGTGACGCAGTCTATTCTGCGGACGATGTTATTACTACAAGTGATATTGTAATCGGCGATAATCTTATTTTTATTTCAAAGGACGAAATAAATGAAAAAATTTCAACGGAACTCCCTTATGTTGCTTCTGTTAAAATCAAACGTCATCTTCCGTCAGGGCTTGAGCTTGTAATTACTAAAACCGAGGCGAAATATGCAATAATTCAAGACGGTTATTATACCTTGCTGAATATTAACGGCAAGGTGCTTGAAAGCGGACTTGAATTTATCGGCGAAAATATAACTCTGCTCAATTTGGGCGAAATCGCATCTGCCGAGCTTGGAAGTATCATAACTCTCGAAAACGAAAGAGTGTTTGATAAGCTTATGCTTGTAAGCAACGCATCTGAAGAATGTGGGCTCACCGATATAACCTCAATAGATTTGTCCGATATATATAACATAAAACTTGTTTATCAGGGCAGAATAACTCTTGAGCTTGGCGAGACCGATAAAGACAATATCACAAAAAAACTGGCTCTCGGCAAATCAGCACTTGAAAAACAGAATGAAGAAAATGAGTATTACCGAGGCACTATAAATCTTACTGTTGAGGGCAAGGGCTATTGGTCAGAAGAAACCTCGACAACCGAACCCAAAACAGAAGAAGAGAGTAGTGTAAATGAAGATACAGAGGGCAAAAATGAAGAAGAATCCTCAACCGAAGTGTCTGACGCAACATAAATCATTAAAAAACTATTAAAAAGTTGTAAAAAATCAAAATTTTTGCAAAAATATATACAATATATATTGCAATTATTTTTTAATAATGATAAAATAAAAGCACTATAATGCATAATTAGGTGTGAAAATATACATAGGAGGATGTTTAAAATGGCATTCGAAATTGATAATCAGTATCAGGACATCGCAAATATCAAAGTTATCGGCGTTGGCGGTGGCGGCGGAAACGCAGTTGACCGTATGGCAAAGGCCGGTATCGGCGGAGTAGAGCTTATCGCAATCAACACAGATAAGCAGGCTCTTGCACGCTCACTTGCAGATTCAAAAATCCAGATTGGTGAAAAGGTTACTGCAGGTCGTGGCGCAGGTGCAAAGCCAGAGGTTGGTCAGAAATCAGCTGAAGAGAGCCGTGACGCTATCATCGAAGCTCTTTCAGGCACACAGATGGTATTCGTAACAGCAGGTATGGGTGGCGGAACAGGTACAGGCGCAGCTCCCATCATCGCTGAAATCGCTAAAGAGAAGGGTATCCTTACAGTTGGTATCGTTACAAAGCCTTTCGCATTTGAGGGTAACCACAGAATGAAGCAGGCAGAGGCCGGTATCGCAGAGCTTGCACAGCACGTTGACTCTCTTATCGTTATTCCTAACGAAAGACTTAAATATGTTTCAGAGCAGAGAATTACTTTTGCTAACGCATTCGGCATTGCTGACGACGTTCTTCGTCAGGGTGTAAATTCAGTTACAGACCTTATCACAATGCCCGCATTCATTAACCTTGACTTCGCTGACGTTACTTCAGTTATGAAGGATGCAGGTCACGCTCATATGGGTATCGGTCACGCAAGCGGTAAGGATAAGGCAGAAGCAGCAGCTAACGACGCTATCTCAAGTCCTCTTCTTGAAACAACAATCGCAGGTGCTAAGGGTGTTATCATCAGCATCACAGCATCTCCTGACATTACTCTCGAAGACGTTGACACAGCAGCAGGCATCATTCGTTCACAGGCTGACGACGATGCAAACATCATCTTCGGTGTTGCTTTCGACGAAAAGCTCGACGACGAAATGTATGTTACTGTTATCGCAACAGGCTTTGGTCTTGATAAGAATGGTATGGCAAAGAAGCCTACTTACAATTCTTCAATGGATGACATCAGCTCAAACAGCAACTTCGGCGCAGACGAAGATATGGGCGACATCCTCGACCTCTTCAAGAGCAGAAAGTAATTAACATTATAGAATAATCTTACGGCGGGGCTTGCTCCCGCCGTTATTTTTTTATACCAAAAGTCCCTCGGCAAAAATCGAGGGATTTTTTTATAACTATTTTCATAAAAAAACTATCACAAACTATATTCCTAATACGATATATTAATATTGAAGGAATATTTATAGGAAAATTAACATTTGGCGGTTGGACTTCTGAATTACCGGTTAATGCTACTCTTTCCATGTATGGAAATGTATCTAAGTTGCAATCAGGTAAAATAACAAACATAAACGCTTCTGTGTACTATGATGAACTTAACATTACATTTACAAAACAATGCTCCGCAACTTATTATTCACAAAAAGGTGATAGTGGTGCACCTATACTTTATTATGAGGGTAATTATGGTGGAAAAACCTGTTATACTATTTGTGGGATTCAATCTGGATATAATCGAGAATTAGGAGTTTCTTATTTTTCACCATATAAAAATATTGTAAATGAGTTAGGAATAACTTGTATGACAAGTTGATTTTCAATATCTGAGTATTGATTTCAATTCCTTTTTATGCTATGGTTGAGGTACAATAGGGACAAAAATAGCCTTACCTTGCTTATTTCAATCAAAATAATAAGGTAAGGCAGGAATAACTGTCATACCATACTTTAATGTGACCTTGTAAAACAAGGAAAAGTATGGTATGATTTCTTATGTAGAAGTATGACTTTTGTCATACCAACAAAAATCTTGTATAAGGAAAGGACAAGTTGGAAATATGACCCCCAAAATGTCAAATAATAGTTGTTATCGCATTCTTATAGTTGATGGCAGTAATTTGCTTTTTCAAATGTTTTTTGGTATGCCGGCACGAATTGTAAATAAAAACGGAAAAGCAATCCAAGGAACACTGGGGTTTGTGGGGGCGTTGCTAAAAATAATTCGTAAGACAGATCCTACACATATTGTTGTATTGTTCGATGGTGAACATGACAACGACCGTTCGGTTCTTAATCCTGACTACAAAGCAAATAGAGTGGATTATAGCGAAACATCGGAAGAAGAAACTCCTTTTTCACAGTTGCCGGATGTGTATGCTGCCCTTGATTTTCTCAACATAAAACATACAGAAACCACTACTTGTGAAACCGATGATTTGATTGCTGCTTATACTTTAACATACGGACAGGAAAACGAAATTGTTATTTCATCATTCGACAGTGACTTTTTTCAACTTATAACAGATAAGGTGTCGGTATTGCGATATCGCGGAGATAATACAGTTATTTGTACGCCAGATTATATAAACGAAAAGTTTGGCATTACCCCCAATCAATATGCTGATTTCAAGTCTCTCACGGGTGATGAGTCTGATAATATTAAAGGAGCAGATAGAGTAGGACCTAAAACAGCAGCATTGCTGCTTAGTGAGTTTTGCACTCTTGAAAATATTCTTGCAAATGCGGAGAGCATAAAGAAACCGTCAATAAAAGATTCTATAGTAAGAAACTCCCAAAGGTTGCGAACAAATTATAAGATTATTAAGCTTGGAAATTTTACGTCGTTGCCATTTGATATTAACGAGCTTGAATACACCTATACAGGAATAACAACAAATAAAGTATTGGAAGAGATAGGTATTAAATAAGTACAAAAACATCTATTGCTTTATTTAAATCAAGTTGTCCCTGATTTAACACAAGCATAAAATAAAGAAAAAGGGGATTTTATTATGAAAAAGTACATAGCAATTCTATTGTCCGTAGTTTTCTTTGTTCTCATTTTTGCAGGTTGTACTGCTGATAAAACAATTCCCTGTTCTTATCGTCACACTTATGGCGATTTTGAAATCACATTAAAGGTCGAAGATACCGTTTATAAAAAATCTGAGCTTTCTGAAGATAACCTTTTCAATATTGTCGGCGAAATTAAATATTCAGGAACTGAAAGTGTTACAATTCATCATGGAAGACCGGTATTCGTAATAGGTATGGACGGTTTAAAGACTAAAGACGGTGCTGACTATACATCGGCGGTACAGCTTTCTGTGGGAGTAACCACAGAAATTGCACCCGGTGAAACCTTATCTTTTGAGTGGACGGGGGACGGTGACTATGAAAATATAGGCGGATTTGACAAAGGCACATATACCGTTGATGCTTTTTATGAATTCACGGTAGGTGAAGACGGCGAAGAAATAAGTGGTTCGTTCGATATTCCGCTTATAATTGAATAAAACAAAAACTGCGAGGTCTTAGCGTGATACTCTTAACGGAGTATCACGCAACTCTATTCGCCTAACGGCGAG
>CAYWFB010000031.1:0-19535 GCA_964457415.1 uncultured Eubacteriales bacterium
ATCGGCAGAACAGTTCGTAATGGTCTCAACTTCACAGAACGCGGCTACGGTATCCGTGGTGCAGTTGGTGTTTCTGACCGTGGCAACACTGCAGTTGCACAGCTTAAAACCGGCGATATTGATTGGGATTACATTTTCGGTACTCTCGGTGTTCGTTGGTTACATACAGGCGGTATTTTCGCCGCACTTTCAGAAACTACTGCTCAGGTAGCAATCGATGCAGTTAAGGCTGCAAAGAAATACGGCACAATCGTTTCTTATGACCTTAACTATCGTCCTTCTCTCTGGAACGATATCGGTGGCAAGGCAAAGGCTCAGGAAGTTAACAAGGAAATCGCAAAATATATCGACGTTATGATTGGTAACGAAGAAGATTTCACAGCTTGCCTCGGCTTTGAAATTGAGGGTAACGACGAAAATCTTAAGGAGCTCAACATTGAGGGTTACTACAAGATGCTTGAAGAAGTTGTTAAGGTTTACCCCAACTTCAAGGTTATTGCAACAACACTTCGTACAGTTAAAACTGCAACAGTTAACGACTGGTCAGCAATCTGCTATGCAGACGGTAAGGTTCACAAAGGTCTTGAGCTCCCCGGTCTTGAAATTCTTGACCGTGTAGGCGGCGGCGACTCATTCGCATCAGGTCTTATCTACGGACTTATGACAACTGAAGACGCACAGACCGCAGTTAACTACGGTGTTGCTCACGGTGCACTTGCAATGACAACTCCCGGCGATACATCAATGGCTTCACTTAAAGAAGTACAAAATATTGTCGGCGGTGCAGGCGCAAGAGTACAGAGATAAGGAGATGTAATTATGGATAAAGAAAAAATCATTACCCGAATTCAGGACTGCGGTATCGTAGCTGTTGTCCGTGCAGAAACAGTAGACAAGGCTATCAGAATTACTGATGCTTGTATCGAGGGTGGCGTTGCTGCTATCGAGCTTACATTTACAGTTCCTCATGCTGACAAGGTTATTGAAGAGCTTGCAAAGAGATACACTCCCGATGAAATTATCCTCGGTGCCGGTACAGTTCTTGATGCAGCGACAGCAAGAATTGCTATGCTTTCAGGTGCAGAGTACATCGTAAGCCCCGCACTTGATATTGAAACTCTTAAACTCTGCAATCGTTATAGAGTTCCTATGATGCCCGGTATCATGACAGTTCGTGAGGGTCTTCTTGCTATGGAAAACGGTGCAGATATTCTTAAGGTATTCCCCGCAGACCTCTTTGGTCCCAAGATTATCAAGGACATCAAGGGTCCAATCCCTTATGCTAAGATGATGCCCACAGGCGGTGTTGATGCTGACAACGTTGGCGAGTGGATTAAAGCAGGTGCCGTTGCAGTTGGTGCAGGCTCATCACTCACAGCAGGCGCAAAGACAGGCGACTACAAGAAGATTACTGAAACAGGTAAGCGCTTTGTGGAAAATATTAAGTTGGCAAGAGCTGAGCTTGCGAATAAATAAATCTATTTGTAATTTTAAGCAAAATATAACGGCAGACAAGAAGATGTCTGCCGTTTTTTCTTGCAATAATCTGTCTTTAATGCTACAATAATATATATAACGAAAGGACGGAGCAGAATGAAAAAAACACTTTCAATCTTTATTTCAATTGCAATATTGTTGTGTGTATTTACATCTGTAATGCCGTCTTTTGCTTTGTCAAATACTGATTTCACTTATGAGATTGTAGATGAAAAAATTATTATCACAGGCTATAGCGGAACTGATACAGTTGTCACTGTTCCTGACGAAATCAACGATATTCCCGTTGTTTCAGTAGGTGAGGGAGCATTTAAGGGCAACACTTCAATAACTTCTGTAACAGTAAGTGTTGGAGTTAAGGACATAGGTGCGTCTGCATTTGAAAACTGTACAAAGCTGGCTACGATTTCACTTCCCGAAACCATAATCCATATCGGTGAAAAGGCGATTTATAATACAGATTATTACAATAATTCTTCTAACTGGAAATTAAAGGTAACTCAAAGCGGTTCGTCATCCACTTCAGGCGGTGTAAGTGTCGGTGGCGGATATGGCGATAGTTTTATAAGTTGGGAGGACATTTCTGCCCCTGTTCTTCAGTATCTTTATCTTGGTAAAAATCTTATTGAAATCGAGCTTAGGGGTAGTTACAGCCTCAAATACGACACACTTGTTATTGCTGACGGTGCTTTCCGTGGCTCAACGGGTGCAGTTGATGTGGGTCTTCCCGCCTCTATTGTCACAATCGGTTGCAACGCATTTGAGGGCTGTGAAAGCCTTGAAAGCATAAGAAATCTGAACTTGGTTGATTATATTGGCGATTATGCTTTCAAGGATTGTACATCTTTTGAAGCTCTTGATATTTCAGCGTCGGCACAGTTCAACGCCAATGCAATTTACAATACGGGTTATTATGATAATTCTGATAATTGGGAAAACGGAACGCTTTATATGGGTAATCGTGTTGTGGGCACTGACCCCAAAAATGGTGAAACCTTTGTTCGCGATGGTGCAACTCATATTATCGGCGGAGCTCTTGGTGATAAAGATGCGATAATTCCCGCTTCTGTTATAAGTATTGCAGAAAATTGCTTTACCTCAACAGAAAATGTCAGAATTTTCGGATGTTCAGGCACTTATGCCGAAGCCTATGCCAATAAAAATAATATTCCGTTCATTGACCTTGGAGCCTTAACTAAAGGTGATGTAAATTTCGACGGCGCAGTTGATTTTGAGGATTACAAAATTATTTGTTCTGTTGCAACAACTCAGGAATATCAGTCTTATGCGATAAGCTTTGCAGGTGATATGGATGACGACGGTGCAGTTGACGGATTTGATATAATCATTCTTGATTTGATTCTGAATGAAATGCCCCCTTCAAGACTTAAAGGTGATGTGAATGGCGATGGCAAGGTTGATTTGGAAGATTATGATTTGCTTGTAAAAATCGTGTCGACAAACGTAAAGATAACAGACAATGTTATGCTCCAACGTGCTGATATAAACGAAGACGGTGCAGTTGACGGCTTTGACGCAATAGAACTTGATTTGGCACTTAATGGGTTGGTGGCTTTAATATAATTTGGCAGTGAGGTGCCGTTTATGATAAAGGATGTTTATTCAAAAAAAATTGTTGAGCTTCGCGAAAAAATGGGTATGTCACAAGCTGCTCTCGGGGAAAGAGTAAATGTTGACGAACAGACTGTTTCACTTTGGGAAAGTGGAGAAACTGTGCCCTCAGCGGAAGAATTCTACAAAATGGCAAAGCTTTTTAGCGTGTCAATGGATGTTTTCTTTGAAAGCGAAGAGAAGAAAAAAGAAAAAGAGAAAATGGACGGTATGGAGTCCCTCAATCAGCTTTACCGAATTGGCAGAGGTCCCTCAAGCTCACATACAATGGGTCCCGAAAAGGCTTGTATTCTCTTTAAAGAAAAAAATCCCGATGCCGACGAATTCAAGGCAATTCTTTACGGCTCACTTGCAAAAACAGGTAAGGGTCACTGTACTGATACTGTAATCGAAAGCACTTTAGCGCCCACACCCTGCAAGGTGGAGTTTGATTATCTTAAAACCGACATAGACCACCCCAACACAATGGAGCTTTATGCCTATAAAAACGGCGAACAGACCGATTTTATCCGCGTGTTCAGCGTGGGTGGCGGAAGAATTGAGTTCGAGGGCAGTAAAACTGCAACCGAGCCCATAGTTTATAATTTAAGCACCTTTAAGGATATCAAGGCTTACTGTAAAGAGAAAAAATATCGTCTCTGGCAGTATGTTGACGAGGTCGAGGGCGAATATATCTGGGATTATCTCGCAGAAGTGTGGGAAACAATGAAAGCCGCAATCGAACGCGGAATTGAGGACGAGGGAATTCTTCCCGGCGGACTTGATGTGCAGAAAAAAGCAAACGACCTTTACAATATGGAATATATCGGCGAAACCCCCGAAACCCGCGAAAACCGTGAGGTCTGCTCCTATGCCTTTGCGGTGAGTGAGCAGAATGCCTCGGGCGGACGAATTGTAACTGCCCCAACCTGCGGTGCTTCGGGCGTGCTTCCCGCAGTGCTTTACTATACGCAACAAAAGCACGGCTATACTGATAGACAGATTTTGCAGGCTCTTGCGACGGGCGGACTTATCGGCAATCTGATTAAGACAAATGCCTCAATTTCAGGTGCAGAGTGTGGTTGTCAGGCAGAAATCGGTACAGCCTGTGCAATGGCGGCTGCAGCTCTTGGTGAATTGTTTAAGCTCAAAAGAGGTAAGATTGAATATGCGGCAGAAATCGCAATTGAGCATCATTTAGGGCTCACCTGTGACCCAATCTGCGGACTTGTGCAAATTCCCTGCATTGAGCGAAATGCCGTTGCCGCAATGCGAGCAATCAATGCGGTAAACCTTGCAAGTTTTTTGAGCGGTACAAGAAAAATCTCACTTGATAACGTAATCACAACAATGAAGAAAACGGGTATGGACATTGCCGAAGAATACCGCGAAACTTCCGAGGGCGGACTTGCAACACTTGATATATAAGGTGATTTTATGCGAAGAAAAGACAGAGAAATGGACAAAAATTTTGCATTGGCGGTTGCCGACAAATGCGAATACGCGGTGCTATCGCTCATAACCCCTGAGGGTAAGCCTTATGCCATTCCATTAAGCGTTGTCCGTGACGGCGAGAATATGTATTTTCATTGTGCTATGCAGGGCGAGAAAATCGACTGTATGCGTGCAAATCCCAATGGTTGTATGGTTTGTGTAGGTGATACCGAGCTTGTGCCCAAAGATTTTACCACTAAATTTGAATCTGCAATCATAAAGGGGAAATTGTCAGAAGTTACAGAAGCTGATGAGAAAATTCACGCACTTAAAATTCTCTGTGAAAAATTTGCTCCTACCAATATGTCGGATTTCGACAACGCAATAAATCAAAGCCTTTCCCACACGGCAATATGGAAAATGTCGATTGACGAAATCGCGGGTAAGCGTAAAAAGTAAACTAAAAAACTCCTCGAACAGACGCTCGGGGAGTTCGTTTTATAATAATTCAAAATGATTTTTATGACTTTTGAGTATTCCCTCATTCCGCATTTTGCTGATTTCGGCGGATAGTCCGCTTCTGTCAACCTGTAGATAATCGGCAAGCTCCTGACGGTCAAAGGAGATTTGAAAACTGTTGGAATTCCACTTTTTTGCTTGTAGCGTAAGATAGGCCATCAGTTTTTCGCGTGTGGTGCGTTCAGAAGTAATCTCAATTTTCTGGTGGAACATAATATTTTTAGTAGCCATAATTTTCATAAGATTGAAAATAATCTGCTGGTGAAAATCACAACCATTTGAGCAGAGGTGCATAACGCGCTCACAATCAATGAGCATAATTTCACTTTGCTCATTTGCAATTACGCTGATTGGTATTGCCTCAACTCCCGCACAGGCAAAGGATTCGCCGAACATTTCCGACGGTTCAAGCCCCGACACAATGCTTCTGTTGCCGAAATAGTCAATTTTTATAATCTGTGCAGAGCCCGAAAGCACAATACCAATATACCGAGCGTTTTCGCCCTCTTCAATTATAGTTTCCTTTTTGTCATAGCATTTAATTGTTGCACCAAGACAACCCAGCATTAAAATCAGATTTTCATCTTTAATATTATTAAAGAGTGAGCATTTTCGCAAAATATCAAAATATTTTTTCATATTTTACTCCTTTTGTTGAAAATTCAACATACTTTCTACGCTTATTATACTAAAATATGACCATAACATCAAGGAGGAAATACAGATGATTAGAAAAATTATTAAAATAGATGACGGAAAATGTAACGGTTGCGGTGCTTGTGCCGCCGCTTGTCACGAGGGTGCAATCGAAATGGTAAACGGCAAAGCGAGGCTTACACGTGAGGATTATTGTGACGGCTTGGGCGATTGTCTTCCTGCCTGCCCAACAAATGCCATTACTTTTGAAGAGCGTGAAGCTCCTGCTTATAATGAAGAGGCGGTCCGTCAGGCGAAAATGCAGAAAATCGGCGTGAAATTGCCCTGTGGTTGTCCCGGAACACAGTCAAAAGCAATTAAGCGTGAAACTACCGCTCAGCCCGAAGCTTCGTCACCCGTTACAAGTCAGCTTTCTCAATGGCCTTGTCAGATTAAGCTTGTGCCCGTGAATGCACCGTATTTTAACAATGCAAATCTTCTCATCGCTGCAGACTGCACCGCTTATGCTTATGGCAATTTCCACAACGAGTTTATCCGCAACCATATTACGCTCATCGGTTGCCCTAAGCTTGACGAGGGAGATTATTCCGAAAAGCTGACACAGATTATCGCAACCAACAATATCAAGAGTGTCACAATTGTGCGTATGCAGGTTCCTTGCTGTGGCGGAATTGAAAACGCGGCTAAACGTGCTTTGCAGGCAAGCGGAAAATTTATTCCGTGGAGAGTTATAACAATATCAACTGATGGCAGAATTATTGATTAAAAGATTTTGAGTGTATTGTATTTTTTGAATTTTAGGGATATAATTATCTAGAATACAATAAACAGAGGTAATGGATGATGATTATTACAAATGACATTAAATATATCGGTGTCAACGACCACGCAATTGACTTGTTTGAGGGGCAGTATGACGTGCCCAATGGTATGGCGTACAATTCTTATGCTATTATCGACGAAAAAATTGCAATTATGGATTCCGTTGACGTGAAATTTACAAATGAATGGCTTGGCAATATTGAAAATACACTTGGTGACAGAGCTCCCGATTACCTTATTGTTCAGCATATGGAGCCCGACCACTCTGCAAACATTGTGAGCTTTGTAAATAAATATCCCGAGGCAAAAATCGTTGCGTCTGCAATGGCTTTTAAGATGATGAAGAATTTCTTTGGCACAGATTTTGCGGACAAACAAATCGTGGTAGGTGAGGGGGTTGCACTTTCTCTCGGTAAGCACGAATTGACCTTTGTCACCGCTCCAATGGTGCATTGGCCTGAGGTTATTGTGACTTATGACAGTACAGATAAAGTTCTCTTCTCGGCTGACGGCTTCGGCAAATTTGGTGCTCTTGATGTGGAAGAAGATTGGGCTTGCGAGGCAAGAAGATATTACATTGGTATCGTAGGAAAATACGGTGTGCAGGTGCAGGCGCTTCTCAAAAAAGCCGCAAATCTTGATATTCAGACAATCTGCCCCTTGCACGGACCTGTGCTCAATGAAAATCTCGGCTATTATCTTAATTTGTATAACATCTGGTCAAGCTATGAGGTTGAGAGCGAGGGCGTAGTGATTGCCTACACTTCAGTTTACGGTAACACAAAGAAAGCAGTAGAAATGCTTGCTGAAAAGCTCAAAGCTAACGGTTGCCCCAAGGTTGTGGTAAATGACCTTGCACGCTGTGATATGGCAGAGGCAGTTGAAGATGCTTTCAGATACGGCAAAATCGTTCTTGCAACAACCACTTATAATTCAGAGATTTTTCCGTTTATGCGTGAGTTTATAAATCACCTTACAGAGCGTGGTTTCCAGAAAAAGACAGTTGGATTTATCGAAAATGGTAGCTGGGCACCCGTTGCAACAAATGTGATGAAGAAAATGCTTGCAAACTCAAAAAATCTCACTTATACAGAGTCGACAGTCAGAATTTTATCTGCGTTGAATGATGAAAGCACCGCACAGCTTAACGCTCTTGCAGAGGAGCTTTGCAGAAACTGAATATAAAATTAAACCTCCCATTTGGGAGGCTTTAGCTGTTTATATATGGTCTTTATATCTCTCTGCTACAATGATTCCATCTTTTACGTTGAGCTTGCAGATTCTTGCGTTTCTTGCATCGAAAGCATTGAGCTCATCGCCGTAATCACGTGCGTGGTAAATTGCATACCATTGACCGTCCTCTTTAATCATTGAGTGGTGACCCGTGCCCTCTTCAAATTCATTTGCCTTGAGTACGGGGTGGTAGGTTTCGGGGTTGGGGTATTTCTCAAACTTGATTTTTGTGAGGTCTGTTTCGTCGGTTTTTGCTCTTGCATAGCCTATGTAGTAGGTGGGTTGCTCAAAGCAGTTGCCCGAATACATAAGATATTGCCAATCGCCCTCTTTGAAGTAGAACGCACCCTCAATAGTGTGCCAATGCTGACCTTTTTTATAGCGGTCGCGACGGTAAATATCCTCGTCAAGAGTGGGTTCAAGCACCAATACAGGATTTCCTGCAGGGGTAAAGGGGTCGAGCATTTTGTCAACATAAATACAGGTGCCGATTCTCTCGCCCTCAAACTTGTTTGCAGAGTAGAAAAGGAAAAGTCCTGCCTCGTTCTTTACAATATGTGAGTCGATTGAGAATGGGTGCAAAATCTGCTTCGCGGTTGTAAACGGGCCAAGGGGATTATCAGAAACGGACACGTGCATTGCGCCTCTGTGACCGCCTTTGTCGGGTGTGTCATTGTAAATTTCCATTGAATTGTACATATAGAACTTGCCGTCAAGCTCAATAACGCTAGGCGCCCAGAATGCGCTTAAGCCCTCAACGGTCATAACCACGCCGTAATATTCCCAATCCTCAAAAAGATTGTCTGAATGGTAAGCGTAAACTCCGTCATGACCTGTTACATAAATATAATATCTGTCGTTGGATTTTAAAATATAAGGGTCCGCTTGCCCTTGATAATGTTCTTTGTCGACTTTGAGTAAATGCATTTCGTCGCCCTCTTGATTCCTTGTGAATTGCCATAATTTTACCATAGAATACATAAAAATTCAACGAAATTTTAGGAAATTTCTAATAAGTTGAAATAAGCAGAAATGTAACCAAAAACAGTTGCAAAAATGGTTTTTATCGGTTACAATAAAAACGAGGTTAAGAAACCTCGTTTTGCTATTCGCTTTCTTTTTCCTCATTGTCAAGTGCGTATTTGCAACATTGCAGTACCAAAAGATTGAATGATATATTGTTTCTCGTTGCGGTTTCGTTCAATCTTTCAAATAAATTTTCAGTAAATCGCACAGTTCTTGAAATATTTGCATTACCAAACTCATTTTCGATTTTAAACATAATATCACCTCTATAAGTAATATTATGTTTATTTTTTATTATTATAATATAACCAAATTTGGTTATAAAAACGGTGAAAATGTGAAAACTATGAAATGCGACAACAAAATATGTATTTATTATAATAATGGTCAATGCCAAAACATTGATATTGAAATTGATTGGCGAGGAATTTGTAAGACTATGATTCCTATTCGTATTACTATGGAAAGTTGAAGCACTTCAAAGTTATACTCAAAGGTTATACTTGAAAGCAAGGACTATATTTCTGATAAAGAAACAGGGGAGTATGTTTGCATTATGGGAGCTTCAAACTATGATGCAGAAAAATAAAAAATCGCCCCTTACGGACGACGAAACAGCCATTTATTAAAAAATCGCATAAAAATAGAAATAACCCTCGGCCCGATGTTTCTTTACACATCTTTTACTGGGCGGAGGGTTATTTCTGTTCACTCTTGATATCTAACATCTTTTTATTTACCTCTCTTTCTTAAACTTTTGCCTTCACTGTTTCTTCATTCCGCTCCACACTTTTTTACAGTCACTAAATATTCTCGAAAAGCGAGACCCTTTCATGCGTCAGAACTTTTTTACGGAAGGCTTTTTAAGGCGGCTCTTTTAAAAATAAACTTTAGTTTGCAAGCATTTAATCTATATTAAATTTGTTTTTATAAACTTTTTTCGTCCGTGCTGCTTGCTACACCATTTTTACTTTTTTAAACTAAGCTTTATTTTTTGAGCCTTTGGTTTTTTACCTGTACATCGGTATCACCAGTTCCTTTCTGTGTCTATAATATAACACGAAAAAGCACAAATTACAATATGTAAAATTGTACAAAGTTAACACTTTTTTATTATTTAATTCGCAGATTTTGTGCAACTCGTTTACGGGATTTTCAAAAATCTATTGACTTTTGATTAAAAATTTGATATTCTAAATATATTGGGTGTTTACAGAGCACCCTTTTTTGTCGAAAAAACCGATACGGAGAAAATTCTCTGTATCGGTTTTTCTTATATATAGTTTCTACTTGGATTATTCATCACAGAACTCTGCAATCTGATGTTTTTCTTTTGCGCCTACAAAACGTTTTGCTTCTTGTCCGTCTTCAAAAAGGATAACGGTTGGAATACTCATAACTCCAAATGTCATTGCAAGGTCAGTGGACTCGTCAACATTGAGCTTGCAGACCTTAACCTTTGTTGTTTCTTCTGCAAAAGCGTCGATTTCTGCCGCCATCATTTTGCAGGGACCACACCAATCTGCATAAAAGTCAAGTAATACGGGTTTGTCACTTTTGAGCACTTCCTGTGCAAAATTTTCGAGATTAACTTTAATTACTGCCATTTATCTCACGCTCCTGTAAAGTGATTTTGCTTTTTCTATGTCAGTTTTGTCAACACCGCATTTGTCGGTATTGCGGGCGAGCATTGCACCGCCCAATTCTATGTTAAGTACACTGAATGCCTGAAGAAGCTGATGCTTGATTACCTCAAAGCCGATTTCACCGTCACTTCCGCTTGTAACGATAAGTGCTGCTTTTCTGCGTTTTTCAATGGGGTGCTTCACATTGCGGCGGAAACGAGCCTCATAATAACGCTGAAAACGGTCAATGAGAGCTTTCAGCGGTGCGGGTACTCCCATAAAGTATATGGGAGTTGCAAAAATAATCACATCTGCCGTTTCAAATTTTTTGAAGAATTCTTCAAGGTCTTTCTTTGAACAACCGTTGCCTGCCTTGCAGTAACCACAGGCGTTGCAGGGGATGGGGTTAAGCTCATAAAGGTTCACAATTTCAATATTTGTGCCCTTTGGGAATTCGCGAAGCAAGGTTCCCAAAAGCTTGGCGGTGTACCCGCTTTTACGGGGTGACCCCATAAGCGCCATAACCTTAAGACCGTTTGAAAAATTTTCGGTGTTATCATACCCTAAAATCATTTTGCTTATTCCTTTGCTTCTGTGCTGTCTTCGTTTGCTGCCTCATTTGCAGCTTTCTGCTCGTCAATATTTGCCTGACGTTTAATCTTCTTTGTAGTTGTTTTGATGAACTCGTTTTCACGAACATCAAACTTCATAATCTTTTTATAGTTGGGAAGCTTCTGGTTAACTTCCTTAATTGCCGCAGCAATAGAATTACGGATTTCCTCCTGAGTGAGCTCTTGACGCTTAAGATTTTCCTTAATCATTTCATAGTTGGGATAAATCTGTGCAGAAACTGTTGTTTCGTCATTTCCGCTTTCTTCGCCGTAAACCATACTTTCTTCAATGAAAGGATTGTTATTAAGATAAAGCTCAACTTCTTCGGGGAAGATGTTTTTACCGTTCTTTGTAACAATAACGTTCTTGCAACGGCCTGTGATTCTGTAGCAATTGTGCTCGTCAACAACACCAAGGTCACCTGTTTTGAACCATCCGTCAGCAGTGAGCACCTGCTGGGTTGCCTCGGGATTTTTATAATACCCCTTCATAACCATGGGACCTCTTGCCCAGATTTCGCCAATGCCCAAATCATCGGGATTATGAATTTTCATCTCAACGCCAGGAAGGGGAGTTCCTACAGAGTTTGTGAGCATAAGCTTATCATTATTAACAGATAAAATGGGAGAAGTTTCGGTAAGACCGTAGCCGATATAAATATCAACACCCATTGTAATGAAATCTTCAACAACGCGGGGGTCAATTGCAGAAGCGCCCGTAACAATAAGACGAAGATTACCGCCAAAGTTTTCAATAACCTCACCGAAAAGCTTTCTGCCCACTTCTTTTGAACCAAAGATTCTACCTGCCTTTGAAGCATACTTGCCTACTTTGAAAATTGCCTTGCCACCCTTCTTCTCCTGAATTTTTTTCATAATTCTTGCATAGAATTTTTCAATCATAAGAGGGACTGCAACGAAAAGGGTAGGTTTCACTTCTGCTAAATCGTGAACGATGTATCGGAGTCCGCGGCTGAAACTTATGCACGCACCCGATGCAAGCAATGCCAAGTCAATTGCACATTCGTAGGTGTGATGAATGGGAAGAACTGAAAGACTGCTGTCTTCGGGATAAACCCTTACAACACTGAGAACGCTTGTGACATCGAAGCAAATATTATATTGGCTCAGGCAAACGCCCTTTGAAACACCGGTTGTGCCTGATGTGAAGAGGATTGCAGCAATATCGTCTTTGTCGGCAGTAACACCGAAAAGATTTTTATTGCCGTCGTGATAAATATTTCTGCCGGCTTGAACATAGTCGTCGAATTTAAGAACGCCTTCAGCCTCAATATTATCAAAGCAACAGAACTTAAAGCCCTCGGGAAGCTCGTTTTTTCTTTTCTCAATTGCGGTAATAAACTTTTTATCGCCAAAGAGTACAACTGAATCGGAATCCTTTAAAATGTCCATAACATTATCAATCATAAGCTCTTTGTCAATGGGGACAATAACATTGTTACTGCAAGCGGCAGCGAGATAAGTTACCATCCATTTATAAGAGTTTGCACCTATAACTGCAATGTGTGCACGCGAATATCCGTCTTTTATAAGGCTGTTGCCGAGATAATAAATATCGTGGCGGAATTTTTTGTAAGTCACCTCATAATAAACTCCGTCCTTGTTTCTTAATCTGAAGGCGGGACGTGATGAATACAGTTTTTCACTGTTGTCAATCATTTCTTTAAATGTGTTAATTTGGGGAATTTCGTAAAAAGGTTCATTAACAGGGAAAATTTTTTCATTTGTCATATCTATATACCTCATAAATTATTTTCGCATAGGAATAAATAATTATATCACAAAATAGGAGAAAAAGGAATAGCTTTTACCAAATTTTACATTTTGTACACAATTACTGCTTATTGGCAACGCATAAAACGGTTTCTTTGTACTCGTCATAAGTCATATAAGTGTTGATTATTTTAAGAAGTGACGAGGCGGAAATCCGTTCGGGCAATTCAAGTTTTTTTGCTAATGCCTTGCGGATTTCACTGCTGTTTTCTCTACCGCTTATACCGTCTTCAAAAAAATCAGTTCGCGTGATTTCACGGCTTTCGGCTTTATCGTTTTGAGTACAGAATACTCCTGCTTTTTCTAAAGCGGACATAATAACCTCTGTCTTCATGCCCTCGACGCCCAGCTTGCCCTCTTTCGAGGCTTCGGTTTTACGCTTTTCTTTGCCATAAATGTCGGGGATATATACATTTTTTATGTTTTCGCTTTTGGTAATCCCGTTTATAAAATTACGGATTTTAAACCCTGCCGAATCAGAGTCCGTCATAATTATAATTCCTCGTTTTTCGCTTAAAAACCGGATAAGCTTTTGTTTTTCTTTATCTTTAAATATGGCAAAGCCGTCGGTCTCAATGATAATTGTATCAAGAATTGCCGACAGCTTTATTTTATCGTATTTTCCCTCAACTATTACTGCTTCGTTGATTTTAATCATCGCAATTACCTCGCAATAATAAGCGATAAGCGCACAATAAGCTTTTCAAGAATTAACTCGCCACTCTGTGCGGTGCTTTTAAGAGCACGGTCTGCCTCTGAAAAACTGTCAAAGCATTCGCGAAGCTGTGCGTCTGAAAGCTTTGAGGCATAGCGGTTAGCGTTTTTAAGACGGAATTCTTTATTTCTGTAATCAAAGAATTTTGCGGGATAAGTTATACTTTCGCCTGCAGAAACTGATTGCTTTACGCGGTAAATATCCACGAAGGACATTAAAATTACACCGAAAATATCAATGGGCTCGGCTTTTTGAAGCATAAGTGTGTGTAAAAGCTCAAGCGCACCCTGTGCATTATGAGAAAGAATAAGCTTTGACAAATCAAAAACCTTTGCCTCAAGTGAGCGCACCGCCGTGCCGTCAATATGCTCACGGGTAATCTCATTGCCCTGACCTGCGAAGTTGCAGGCTTTTTGCACTTCGTTGAAAAGTACATTAAGGCTGTCACCTGAAAGCTCAATAAGATAAGAAGCAACGCTGTCGTCCATAAGGCAACCCTGCTTGCGTGCATAAGCGCAGATTATTTTGCGTAATTCTCTGCCGTCGGGCTTTTCGAACTCAACCGCAGAGGCGAATTTTGTGAAATTATCAACTACCCATTTCCATTTTGCGTTTTTAGGTTGAACCTCAATACTATCCATCCAGAAAATCACGATAGAGGTATCAACAGGATTTTGAAGGTATGCTAATAACTGCTCTTTCTGGTCATTACCGAAAGCGTCAAGAGCGAAATCGCGGGCAATAACAACGCAGTATTCACTCATAAAGGGCAAAGACCCAGCACCCTCAAGCACTTCGTCAAGAGTGTTTTCTTTGCCGTCATATTTGCGCAAAGAAAAGGTCTCACTGCCGGGGGTTACAAATTTTGAACAGATTTTGTTTACATAAAACTGCTTTAAATAATCCTCACTGCCATAAAAAAGATAGCAGTTTGACATATTATTCTCTTTGAGCTGTTTCTTGATGTCATACTCTTTGAGCAACATGGCTTTTCTCCTGTTCAAAAATTTACTGTTATGGTTTCGCCCGTTTCTGCCTTTATAAGTCTGCAATTTTCGGGCACCACCAAATCGCTATATGTAATTATCATATCATATACTTTCCCTTTTTTAAAGAGATTTTCTTCGGTTTCGCCGTAAATATAGACAATATTTTTACTATTGTATGAAAATTCGATGTGTGACTCATATTGCGAAAGGTCAATTTTTAAATCTCCGCCAACCGATAAAGTTTTAATATCATCGCAGAAAACAACCTCTGAAAAATCAAAGGTCTGCTGATAATTGAGAATTTCTGAAAAGGTCAAGTCATTTATATCGGTCGCTACGAGCAATTCGGGGGATTTCTGTCCGTGACGGTTGAGCATATCTTTAAGCCAACTCGCGCTTGTTTTATTACCGCAACCGATAATTATACTTTCACCTTTGTAGTTTACGTGAATTATGGGTTGGGAGTTTATTTCATAAATTTCAACAGTTGGGGTGTTGTAATCATAAAACACAGTGACCAGAGATATAAAAATAAAGGTGATGGCAAGTGCCACAGAAACGATTTTGATAATATTGGGAAGTCTTTTTCGCATAAAATATGCAAAAACTGCACACAAAACGGCTATTATGATAAAACCTTTGTAATACTCGTTTGACATTGGCAAGCCCGACCATTCGGCAAGACCGATTTTCTCGGCACAGAAACGCAGAAATCCGCCGAGTGTGCCTGAAATCCAATAAGACAAATGAGCCAAGTGAGAAATGTGCAGACAGTGAAAAAGAGCACCAATCACCGTGGTGACCATAACCACCATTGCCGCGTCAACCATAAGAATGTTTGAGAGAATTGACGCCCAGGGCAGAAATTCAAACTTCAGGATAAATACGGGCAGGGTGCATATTGTGGCACTCAAGGATATGGTGGAAGAAGAAATTAAAAATCTGCAAAATGAGAAATTGCTCAATTTCTTGCCTACCGCCGTGGAGTAAACCCACCTTTCAATCGGTTTTTGAAAAACTAAAATTCCCACGGTCGAAAACACCGTAAACCATAGTGATACAGAATACGCCGCAAAGGGATTTAAAAGCATAATCCCTGCAACACCTAATCCAATGGAATTAAGACTGTCGGCATCACGGCGAAAGGCTTTGGCGATAATAACTGCACCCACCATTGCGCCTGCGCGGATTACCGAAACCGAAAATCCTGTAAGTGTGCAGTAAAAAAGCAATACCGCAAGAGAAATCAGAACGGCATATTTTCTCAATAATGAGTTTTTACGTAAAAGCTTAATTACGCCAAAAGCCCATAAGCTTAAATGCAGACCCGACACCACAAGAAGATGTGACGAGCCTGCATAATTGAACTGCTCCATTGTTTTATCACTTATTCCTGAACGGTCACCGATTGTCATTGCATTGGCAATTCCGCCGTTTTCACTTGGGATATATGAATAAGTGAGTTTTGTAAAAGCTCCTTTTAATTCACCCAATAATCTGTAAACTGAATTACTCGCACCCGTTTTTTCAAGTCTGAATTCTTCTGCTTCAAAAAAGGTGAAGTATATTTTTGAAGATAGTGAACTGTCAAGAAAATCACTTTCAATATATTGGCTTACTTCTCTTTTTACTGTTCCCTCAACAATATCTCCCTCGGTGAAAAATCGGTTATCCTCACTCACATAACGCACCTTATAATTCTCGTCTTCTAACTTAATTATATAAGTGTGCGCATAATCAGAGTGCGTGGGTGTTGCGCATATAACTCCGCGGATTTCAACGGTTTCGCCCATATTCTTTTGAGCGGTTACATATTGAAACTGACAAAGCATAAAGGATAGTGAAAACACAATAGCCGAAAAAAGCGAAAACAGAACAAATTTGTTTTCTCGCATAGTTTTAAATGGTAATAAAATCAAAAAAATGACCGTTGCCCCAATAGTGAGAGCAACAGACATCTTAAAAGAAATATTATAAAAAATCAGAGCCGAAAAGAGCATTGAAAAACCCACAACTGCAAAAGGTCTTTTCATTGCTTTCAACTCCTTTAAGAAAAATCTAACATGTATTTTAACTATAAGTAGCAATTGTGTCAAGCGAACAGAATAAAAGCTTTTTATATGTTTTTTGTGTTGATATATCTATTACGATATGATATAATATTTATAGAAAAGAGGTGCTTTTTATGAGCGATATTGAACGTATTGCAAAAGAGGTTGACAGTTCAATGGCTATGGAAGGGATGCCATTAACCAATGAAGACAAAAATCGCATTGAAGTGTGTTTGAACAATCCGGATGAGTTGAATAAAATTATATCTAATCTTTTAAAAAAGCACACGGTATTATAAGTTATGAAGAATTATAGTTATGATTATGAATGGGATAAGGAATATTGCTATCCTGATTCAAATGTCTTGGTTAATAAATTGAATATAAAAAACGGTAATGATTTATCTGTTGCCGAAAGAGACGATAGCTGCAAGTGCTGAATCTTTTGCTTGCGATTATGAAAAGATTAACAAAATGTTTGAGCGAATAACATATAAGGTAAAAGATTAAAGTCTATTGAACCGATACAGAAAAAGCTGTGTCGGTTTTTTATTTGAAATTGAGTAACATAAATTTTTGTATTGAAAATACATTTTTGCGACTGTATAATACAATAAGCAACAAAAAAGCGGGAGACTTCAAATTGGCACTTGCAAAAAAACGTAATATTGATATGACAAGCGGACCATTGTTCCGCAACATAATTTCATATACAATCCCTATAATTCTGACCGGACTTTTGCAGTTGCTATTTAACGCGGCAGATTTAATTGTTGTGGGTCAGTTTTGTGGAAGCATATCCGTTGCTGCGGTGGGCGCTACAGGCTCAATTACAAATCTTATTGTTAATTTGTTTATGGGTCTTTCGGTCGGTACGGGTGTTGCTGTGGCGCAGGCTCTTGGGGCGGGGGATAGCGAAAAGGCTCACCGCGCAGTGCATACCGCTATTCCAACGGCTCTTGTTGGCGGTGTGGTTTTAACTGTTGTGGGTGTTGTATTTTCTGAAACCTTCTTAATCTGGATGGATACTCCTGAAAACGTGTTACCCCTTTCTGCGCTTTATATGAAAATCTATTTCGCAGGCATAATTTTTATGATGATTTACAATTTCTGCGCATCAATCCTGCGTGCTACGGGCGACACAAAATCTCCATTGATATTTTTAACTATTGCAGGAGTTATCAATGTTGTCCTCAATGTGTTTTTCGTTACGGTTTTCCATCTTAATGTGGCAGGCGTTGCATTGGCAACAACTATTTCTCAAGGCGTATCAGCGGTACTGGTGGTAATCACACTTGTAAGACGCAACGATGCCTGCAAGCTTCATTTTTCAAAGCTTAAATTCTATAAGGATGAGCTTTTACAGATTATAAAAATTGGATTACCCGCAGGCATTCAGGGCTCACTTTTCTCAATTTCAAATGTTGTTATTCAATCCTCAATCAATTCATTCGGTGAGGTGCTTATGTCGGGTAATGCGGCGGCACTCAATATTGAGGGCTTTATATTCGTTTCTCTTAATGCATTCCATCAGACCGTTCTCAATTTTACAGGTCAGAATGTGGGTGCAAATCAGTATAAGCGTGCCAAAAAGGTTCTTCTTATAAGCCTCAGTTGTGTGCTTGTAATAGGCTTGGCGGTTTCAACAAGCGTATATCTTTTAGGACAGAAGCTTTTAGGAATTTATCTTCCCGATTCACCTGAAGCGGTTGAATATGGCTTGCTTCGACTTGAATGTCTGTTCTTATCATATTGTCTTTTAGGTATGATGGACGTTTCAACAGGCGGACTTCGAGGAATGGGAGTTTCGTTTGTACCCATGATTATATCCGTTCTTGGTGTGTGCGGAATACGAATCGGTTGGGTCTATACAATATTTCGGATTCCCGAATTCCACACTCCCGAATATTTATATCTTTCATACACACTCTCTTGGGGTGTAACATTTATTGCCCAGACCATAGCGTATTTCATTATTTATAACAAAAAGAAACGGGTGAAAAATAATGCTCACTAAATATCTTTTCTGCTATTTTACGGGTAATGAACCCGAAAATGAATCGGTGCATTTTGCCGTTTCAGGGGACGGATATAATTTCACCGCCCTAAATAATAACGAGACCATAATCAAGCAAAAACTCGGCAAAAAATGTTGCCGTGACCCATATATATTCCGCGGTGAAGACGGCGTTTTTCATATAATTGCAACGGATATGCGTTGCTATGACGGTTGGGCAAGCAACAATTCAATGGTGGTTTGGGATAGTACAGACCTTATTCATTGGGAAAACGAGCGTATTATTGATTTTTCACAGTTCGAGGAAACTAAATCAGCAAATCGTGTTTGGGCGCCCCAAGTGATTTTTGATAAGAACCGAAATGAATATATGATTTATTGGAGCCACAACAACGCCGACGAGGGCTGGCATACTATTCCTTGGTATGCTTATACAAAGGATTTTGTGACTCTCACCATTAACCCTACAGTTTTGTATTCACCTACAAGCAATATGGCGGCAATCGATGGCGATATTATTGAAAAAGATGGCACATTTTATCTTTTCGTTGCCGATGAAGAAAAAGACGGCATCTGCTATGTGCTCGCTGATAAGCCCTGCGGACCATACCGCGAACCTGAAAATAATAAAATTTCAGTTGCCGATACCGCCCTTGAGGGACATTGTACATATAAAATTCTCGGCACCGACAAATATGTGCTAATTGCCGACCAGTTTAAAGCAGGCGGATATTTTATGCAGGAGACAACGGATTTAATTCATTTCACAAAGGTGGATAAAAATAAACATTCACTAGACCACCTGCGCCCACGTCACGGCTCGGTAATGCACATAACTGATGAGGAATATAACAGACTTTTAAATGCAGAATTCTAAAATAAAAGGGGCTGTAAAAAAACAGCCTGAATAAAAAAGAACTACAAGTCTATCGAA
>CAYWFB010000032.1:0-18709 GCA_964457415.1 uncultured Eubacteriales bacterium
ATCGTTGACCTTATTTACCAGAGTGGTTTTGCAGGTATGAGATATTCAATTTCAAATACTGCTGAATACGGCGATTACATCACAGGTCCTAAGATTATCACAGACGAGACAAAGAAGGCTATGAAGAAAATCCTCTCTGACATTCAGGACGGTTCATTCGCAAAAGAATTCTTGCTTGATATGTCAGGCGCTGGACGTCAGGTACACTTCAAGGCTATGAGAAAGCTTGCTGCTGAGCATCCCGCAGAGCAGGTTGGCGAAGAAGTTAGAAAGCTTTACAGCTGGAATAACGAAGAGGATAAGTTTATTAACAACTAAAAATCTCTATAAGAAAACTCCCTTGGAATTCCAAGCGAATTCCAAGGGAGTCTTTTTGTGTATATAAACCAAATAAAACGGCGGAGTTGAATCCCTCCACCGTCTTCGACGGTCCTCCTCCCTTTGACAAGGGAGGCATGAACCGTTACATATTTAGTTTTTATTTGTTGTTTTTGTGGCATTGGTGAACGCAAGTTTCACAGCTTTCGGCGATAATCATATCGTCGATTGTTTTGCCTGCGGGAATAAGAGGTAAAACTCTTTCATCCTTATGAATTGTGCAATCAATCCATACAGGACAATTATCCTTCTGTGCTTTTTCAAAGGCTTCTTTGAATTCCTCAAGAGTATTTGCTCTGTAGCCCTTTCCGCCAAAGCCCTCAATAAGCTTTACAAAGTCAGTTTTTCTTTGTGGGTCGGTCTGTGAAAATCTCTTGCCATAGAAGCAACGCTGCCACTGACGAACCATACCAAGCACCTGATTATTAAAAATAACGGTGATTATTGGCAGATTGTAGCTGACTGCGGTGCAGGCTTCATTGAGATTCATATGGAATGAGCCGTCACCCGTGATATGAACAACGCGTCTGCCGGGGAATGCCATCTGAGCACCGATTGCGGCGCCGTAGCCGTAGCCCATAGTACCAAGACCGCCACTTGTTAAGAATGAGCGCGGTGCGGTGTGCTCGATATACTGAGCCGCCCACATTTGATGCTGACCAACGTCTGTTACATAAATTGTATCTTTAGGTGACTTTTCGCAGACAGCCCCGATAAGCTCGTGTGGGGTGATATGCTCTGTTGAATTTGTGGGAACATAATCGTCCTTTTTATACTCTTCAAGCATATTGAGCCAATCGCTGTGGTCGTTCTCTTTGACATAATGAAGAAGCGCAATAAGAATTGTTTTTACGTCACCTATTAAATAGTTATCAACGGCAACATTCTTATTTATTTCACTTAAGTCAATGTCGATCTGTATAATTTTTGCTTTGCTTGCGAAACGGTTTGTATCAAGAGCAACTCGGTCAGAAAACCTTGTGCCGATAGCAATGAGAACGTCTGCCTCGTCAATAGCTTTGTTTGTAACATAGTTACCGTGCATACCAACAAGACCGTAGTTGAGCTCGTCACTGTAGCCAAGTACACCTGCCGCCATAAGAGTATGGCATGTTGGTGCACCCGTTTTATGAACAAAATTCTTTACAAGTTCTGATGCATTTGAAGAAATAACACCGCCGCCGATTTCAATAACGGGTCGTTTTGCATTATTGATAATCTCAGCTACCTTTTTTACTTCGTCTTCATCGACAAAGGTGCTTTCTTTAATAGGAGTTGGTTTCTTTGTTTCAAATTCTGTAACTGCGGCAGTAACATCCTTGGTAATATCAATAAGAACGGGACCTTTTCTGCCTGTATTGGCAATGCGGAAGGCTTCGCGGATAGTACCGGCAAGCTCTTCTACATCCTGCACCATAAAATTGTGCTTTGTGATAGGCATTGTAATACCTGTGATATAAACCTCTTGGAATGCATCACGACCGATAAGGCCTTTACCAACGTTACCTGTGATTACAACCATTGGAACACTGTCCATATAAGCAGTTGCGATACCTGTTACCAAGTTTGTAGCCCCTGGTCCGCTTGTGGCAATACAGACACCTGTTTTGCCCGTAGCACGAGCATAACCGTCTGCCGCGTGGGAAGCACCCTGTTCGTGTGCAGTCAAAACGTGCTTAATCTTATCACTGTATTTATAAAGTGCATCATAGATATTAAGGACGGCACCGCCGGGATAACCAAAAACGGTGTCAACCCCCTGTTCTATTAAAACTTCAGTTAAAATTTCTGAACCGTTGAGTTTCATCTTTCATTCACTCCATGTCCTTGCTATTTATTGCAACGCTTTAATGCGTAAAAATATTTAATTTATATTTTATACTAATTATCAGAAAAAATCAATCTAAAATCAACAAAAAAGCAACAGATTTTGCGGTCTGTCGCTTTTTTTATTTATGCAAATTTATGCATTGTCACTATTTTCAGTGGTTTCCTCTGAATTTTCAAGAGTTTCCTCTACAGTTTCAGCGATTTCATCAATCTTTTCTGCTTCAGTTTCTGTAGGAAGTTCGGGAATTACGAGTTCTTTTTCTTCGGGTAATTCGCCTTTTTCCATAAGAGACATAAACTGTTCTTCATTAACTCTTTCAATTTTTACAAGAGTTTCGGCAACAAGATGAAGCTGGTCGATATGCTCTGAAAGAATTTGTTCAGTTCTTTCATAAGCTTCGCTGATAATCTTTTCAACCTCTTCGTCAATGATTGCTGCCACATTTTCAGAATAATTTCTTGTGTGGTTATAATTTTTGCCGAGGAATACCTCGTCATTATCAGAGCCAAAAGCGATAGGACCGAGTTTTTCGCTCATACCGTATTTTGTAATCATATTACGGGCAATTTCAGAAGCGCGTTGAATATCATTTGACGCACCTGTTGAAATATCGTTGAAAATGATTTTCTCAGCAACTCTACCGCCGAGAAGACATACGATTTCGTCAAGCATTTTTGACTTGAGCATATGCATTTCGTCACTTTCGGGCTGATGAAGAGTAAAGCCACCTGCCATTCCGCGAGGAACAATTGAAATGTGAGTAACTTTTTCACCGTTTTCAAGATAATATGAGGAAACGGCGTGTCCTGCTTCGTGATAAGCGGTAATTCTCTTATCCTTTTCAGTAATCTTGCGTGATTTCTTTTCGCTACCGATTACAACCTTCATTGTGGCTTCTTCAATTTCTGCCATTGTAATAGCCAAAAGCTTACGCTTTGCCGCAAGAAGTGCTGCTTCATTAAGAAGATTTTCAAGGTCTGCACCTGTAAAGCCAACAGTTGTTGCCGCGATTGAATGTAAATCAACATCGGGGGCAAGTGGCTTATTCTTTGCGTGCACCTGCAAGATTTCTTCACGACCCTTAACATCGGGATAACCAACTGTTACCTGACGGTCAAAACGACCTGGACGGAGAAGTGCAGGGTCAAGAATATCAGGACGGTTAGTTGCGGCGATTACGATTACGCCATCATTTGCGCCGAAGCCGTCCATTTCAACAAGCAACTGGTTAAGTGTCTGTTCACGTTCATCGTGTCCGCCACCCATACCTGCACCACGGTGGCGACCAACTGCATCAATTTCGTCAATGAAAATGATTGATGGCTGACTTTTCTTTGCTTCTTTAAACAAATCACGCACACGTGAAGCACCAACGCCGACATACATCTCAACAAAATCAGAACCTGAAATTGAGAAGAATGGTGCGTTTGCCTCACCTGCTACTGCGCGGGCAAGAAGAGTTTTACCTGTACCGGGAGGGCCAACCAGAAGCACACCCTTTGGAATTCGAGCACCTAACTTTGAGAATTCGTCGGGATTTTTAAGAAATTCAACAAGCTCGGTAAGTTCTTCTTTTTCTTCGTCGGCGCCTGCGACATCTGCAAAAGTAACCTTATTGGTTTCGTCCTCAGCACGCTTCACGCGGGCTTTACCGAAATTGATTGCACGGTTATTCTCGCTTGAAATTGTAGTGTTCATTTTTCTGAACATAAATACTGAAATGAGTACAAGCCCGGCCATTGAGAGAAGCAAGGGCAACATACTTGAAATCCATGCACCTGACTTGCCTGCTGCATAATCGAACTCAATTGGATTGTCCGGGTTTGCCTTGTTGTATTCTCTTAATTGCTCATGAACATCGTTGACAAAAAGAGAAACATTAGGCACTGTGTATTTATAAGTGGTATCATCACCCTCAAGCTTAAAGGTCATAGCGCCACTGTTCATATTCAAATCAACTTCAGCAATTTGCCCATTGTCGAAAAACTCAACAATCTCATAGTATTTAAAATCTTTTTGCTGTTCTTTTTCCATATACATATAGATTACGCCGATAAGCATAACGGGAATCAGTATATAGGGAAGAATAACTTTCCAGTTAATTTTTTTCAATTTGGTTTTTCACTCCTGTGATTGCAATAGTTTATTATTTCTCATAAACTGCAGGTTTTAACGCACCTACAAATGGTAAATTTCTGTATTTTTCGTCATAATCAAGACCGTAACCAACAACAAAGGCATCGGGAATCTGTGCGCCTGCATAGTCAGCCTTGATATTTGCCTTACGTCTTTCGGGTTTATCAAGCAATGTACAGATTTTAATACTGTTAGGATTTCTTGCTGAAAGAATTTTCATAAGATATTCAAGGGTTACACCGCTGTCAAGAATATCCTCAACAATAAGCAAATCGTTACCGCTGACAACTTCAGTATCAAGGTCTTTAATGATTTTTACAACGCCTGAGGTTTTTGTTCCTGAGCCGTAGCTTGAAACTGCCATAAAGTCGATTTTACAAGGAAGCTTGATTGCTCGCATCAAGTCTGCCATAAAAAGAACTGAACCCTTAAGTACACTTACGATAACAAGATTTTTGTCCTTGTAATCCTCTGTAATCTGTGCGCCGAGACGTTCTACAATGTTTTTCAATTCCTCTTCTGAAAGAAGTACCTTCTCAATGTCGTTATTCATTTATTTTCCCCCAAATTAATTATTTCCACAAATTTTTCAGTTGTTTCATCGGCTTTATAATATTCACTCACGCCGAAAAACTCTGTCCAGATAATACCCTCATTATCTGTAAGTATTAACATTTTTGAACGGTCGCAAACAGGAGTCTTTGACTCATTAAAAAGCTTTTTAAGAGTTTTTGTGCTTCTGTTTACGGGCTTATATATATCACCATCACGGCGGTTCCGTGCAAAAACATCACTTGATATTTTATCACAATCTATAAATTTGTCTATATTTTTTATATTAAGTTTTTGTAAATCTTTTTTGTCTTTAATATTAACCGAATAAGAACCCGACGGTGTATTGAATTTTTGATTTTTAATTTCTAAAGGAATTTCAAAATCTTCGGTTATTAAAGGCTCTTCAAAAAAAAGCTTTTTACGCTCAGCAAATGCAGTAATTTTACCGCCTAGGCTAACCTTTCCGCCGTTTTCAATGATATGCGAAACAGCAAGAATATGCTCACGGCTTATATCTTTGACATTCTGCTCTTTTAAGATTAAAGAAATCATCTGATTTTTCAAGGCATTATGACAAGTGTCAAAGCAAGAGCAATCATAATAGCCGTCTTTTTTTGCCAAATCCAGTTTTTCTTTTGCAGATTGAAGAATAAAATCTTCTGTAAGCCGAACTGACTGATTGCATTTGGCAAAGGCTTTGTCAAATGACGGATTTAATTCATAAAGCAATGGCAAAATATTGTGACGGATTTTATTTCTTGTGTAATCATCACTTAAATTTGTAGTATCTGTCACATATTCAAGCTTATTTTCTTTCAGATAAGCTTCGATTTCGTCGCGGGTGCAATCAAGCAAGGGTCGGATAAATTTTTCTCTTGTATAAGGAACGCCACATAGCCCCGAAAGAGATGCACCGCGGGCTAAATTGAAAATAAAGGTTTCTGCGTTATCGTTAAGATTATGGGCAGTTGCGAATTTGTTACAGCTCACCTTTTCAAAGCATTCATAACGAAGTCTTCTTGCACATTCTTCAAGGCTCTCCCCTGTTTTTTCTGCCTCAGCGGGAACATCAATATTGAATTGTATAAAATCAATATTAAGTTGCTTGCATAAATTACGAGAAAAATCAAGGTCGCGGTCTGCCTCATCGCCGCGGATACCGTGATGAACGTGAACTGCAATAAGTTTTTGGATTGCTAATTTATCTTTATTTGTTGCAAGAATATGTAAAAGAGCAACCGAATCGGCACCGCCGGAAAGTCCTACCCCGACAGTATCGCCCGATGAAATCATATTGTGCTCTGATATAGTTTTTGCAACCTTATATGTCATCCTTAATCCTTTCAAGAGTAGAGAACATTGTGAATTCCGGATTCCACGCAACCTTTACTGTTTCGGTTGAGCCGTGTCTGTTCTTACCTACGATAACCTCTGCAATATTGGCAGTTGCGCTATCTTCTTCCTTATCTTCACCATTTTTATAATAATCTTCACGGTGAAGCATCAAAACGATGTCAGCATCCTGCTCGATTGAGCCTGATTCACGAAGGTCTGTCATCTGCGGACGGTGGTCACTTGTATTCTTTGCAACACTACGCGACAACTGTGAACAGGTAACAACGGGAACATTCAAATCCTTTGCCATCATTTTAAGGCTACGGGTAATTTCTGAAACCTCATTAACACGATTATCGGTTCTTTTTGTACCCGACATAAGCTGAAGATAGTCAATTACAATGCAATCAACGTCTTTTGTACGAAGTGCACGGGCTTTCATTTCGGGAACATTGATACTTGCGGTATCATCAAAATAAAGCTCACAATTAACAAGATTTTGAAGTGCAAGACCAAGCTTTTCCCAATCGGCATCGTTGATTTCACCCGTTCTGAGTTTATTACTTACAATTCGTGCTTCGGTTGAAATAATACGCTGTGCCAACTGCTCTTTTGACATTTCCAATGAGAAGAAAAGCACTTTTTTGCCCTTCATTGCGATATTTCTTGCAACATTCAGCGCAAAGCTTGTTTTACCCATAGCGGGACGTGCACCGACAATTATAAGGTCGGAACGATGGAAACCTCCGCCGAGCACCTTGTCAAGATAAGAAAAGCCTGTGGGAATACCCATATACTGCTCTTTTTCTTTCGGGTCGGCACTTGCAAGCTTATTAAGACGCTCAAAAACATCTGAAACGATAATATCGCTTACCTTTGACGCACCTGAGGTATTTTTACCGCGACGGATGTCATAGATTTTCTGCTCCGCCATATCGAGCAAGGAATCAGGTGATTCTGTACCGCCACTTGTTTTATCAAGAATTTCGCGGGCGGTAAGCATAAGGGTGCGAAGATAGTATTTTTCGATTATGATTTTTATGTATGATTCAACATTCTGGGTTGAGGGCACCGCATCGGCAATCTTCATAAGATAAGATTTACCGCCGATATCGTCATATACGCCCTCTTTTTTAAGCTCTTCAAGAACTACAAGAGGGTCAATTCTGCCACCCATTGTATCAATGTTGATTATTGCAGTATAAATAACCTTATGCTGTGGCAGATATATGTGCTCAATTCGGAGCATATCTGTAACCGTGGGCAAGCAAGATGGGTCTTTTAATATTGCACCCAACACCGCCTGCTCGGCATCAAGACTATAAGGCAGATTCAAATCAGCCGAGAAATAATTCGTATCCATTTTATCTTTCTCCATTTTCATACATCCATAATAACCGCTGATAAAATCGATGGTTACAGTATTATTCGCTTACCATTACGGTCATTTCAGCTACTATGTTGGTATAGAGCTTAACTTCAATTTTATATGAACCGAAGTTTTTAATATCATCCATTGTGATTTTTCTTTTATCAACCTTAACAGCGAACTGTTTTTCAATTTCTCCTGCTACATCTTTTGCGGTTACAGAACCGAAAAGCTTACCGTTACTACCTGCTTTTGCAGTCATTTTCACTGTTTTGCCCTGAAGCTTTGCTTTTGAGTCATTAGCGGCGGCAACCTCAACATCAATTTTATGCTGATTTGACTGCTCGCGGTTGCGAAGCTCTGTGAGGCTCTGTGCATTAGCCTCAACTGCAAGTCCTTTAGGAAAAAGGAAGTTTCTTGCGTATCCGTCAGAAGCCTTTACCTTCTGACCCTTTTTGCCCAAGCCTTTTACATCTGCTTTCAAAATTACATCCATTATATATTCCTCCTGTTACTGATTATCTTTTACTGAATCAATTGCCTTTTTTAGACGCGAAAGTGCGTTTTCAAAGGTTTCGCCCTGAAGCTGTGCCGCCGCCATAGTCTGATGACCGCCACCACCTAATTCCTCCATAACAAGCTGAACATTAAGCTCGCCGTATGAACGGGCTGAAATATTAATTGTGTCACCTGTTCTGAACACCACAAATGAGGCTCTTACATCATCAATATTGAGTAGCTCGTCTGCCGCCTGACTTGCAACAATTCGCACATCGTCAGATTCAAAATCGACAACACCAACCGCGCAATTTTCATACATTGCGGCATTTTTCATAACCTCGCTCTTATCCTTTTGTGTTTTCATACTGTTGGAGAAAAGCTGTTTAACCTTAATGGTATCTGCACCGAGAGAGCGGAGATAAGCCGCCGCCTCAAAGGTGCGAACACCTGTTTTCATAACAAAATTCTTTGTATCAAGCGTAATACCTGACATAAGTGCCTCGGCACAAACCTGCGGAACCTCTACATCAACATTTATATACTGAATAAGCTCTGTTACCATTTCAGAGGCCGACGAAGCGTTGGGCTCGTGATAGAAAATAACCGCTTTATTGATATGGTCAACGGTTTTTCTGTGATGATCAATTACAATAACTGTATTCACCAAATCGAAAAGCTCGGGATATTCAAGGAAACTCTTTCGGTGAGTATCAACAACCACCAAAAGTGTACGTTTATCGATATACTCGTCTGCATCTTCGGGCTCAACAAGAAAATTATCCATACCGTTTGCCATAAGGTGCTTTGCGAGTGGCATTGCAAGGGTTGTTTTTGAGGACATTACAATTTTTGCGTCCTTGCCCAAGGCGTTACTGATAATTGCCACGCCAACCGCAGAACCGAGAGCGTCTAAATCGGCAAAGCGATGACCCATTATAAGCACATTACTGCTTGTTCTTATAATTTCGCCTATGGCAGATGCCACCATACGAGTTCTTACCTTTGTACGCTTTTCAATGCCCTTTGAAACTCCGCCAAAGAATTCAAATTCATTTTTATCAGTTTTAATTGCAATCTGGTCGCCGCCTCTACCCATTGCCATATCAAGAGCATTGCGGGAGGCAGTTTCACATTCGGGCAAATTGTCACCGGTGCCCGCGCCGATTGAAAGAGTAATACCAACAGTTTTACCGTTATATGTATATGAACGGACTGCGGAAAGAAGTGAGAACTTGTCCTCTTTCATTTTCAAAAAGCTTTCTTTTTCGCAAAAGGCAATAAAACGGTTATTGCCAAGCTTTCGCGAAAGGCAGTTATACTTTGCAAAGTAATTCTCAACAATACTTTCAACACCACCGAGAATTCCCGCCTGCTGACTTTCACGAAAATCGCGCAATGAATCCTCAACACCGTCAAGGCTTATAACCATAACTACGGGACGGGATTTATCATAAGCGGTTCTGTAATTCTTAAGCTCAGTATCCTCCACAAAATAAAGAGAATAAACTGTTTCTTTTTTATATTCGGTAGTGCCTGAAAATACAGTATATTTTTTATCGCCGTATTCGCACTCAATAAACATATTTTCACGAATTACATTAATCCCCTGACCCGATGTAAACTGTTTTACATCAACACCGTCGGGCTTATCCTTAAGGAAAACACGCTTAAAAATGTTGTTATACCAGATTATTTTATCTGTATTGTCAAAAAGCACTACGGGCATAGGAAAACTTGCAAGCTCACCTTTGCCCTCTGCCGAAAACTTCTTCTGTAGGGCTGAAACAATACCCTGAAGTCTGCGGTAATCCATATCCTTTATTATGAGCCCTGCTATGCAAAGCACGGCAATAATGACCACACCTGCAATCGCGATGTAGTAATTATAATAAATCAAGGCACAAGTAAGCAAAGCACTTACAACAATGAAAAGAAAGGTAATGGGATACACCTTAAAAAGTGCTTTAATTCTGTTTTCTTTATTTGAATTACCGGGCTTTTTCATAAAATCACCTTAAGATGAGTAAAATCAAACCTAAATTTTACACCGCAGTTATTATGGACAAAACCATAGGACTGCGCTTTGTTCTTTCATAGAGAAGATGTGAAATATCGTCTCTTATTCTGTTTCTGATTGTACCCCAATCAATTCTGCCCTCATAAACACACTCGTCAATGGCAATCTGTGCCACAAGCTTTGCTTCGGCTATCAACTGCTCGGAATCACGCACATATACAAATCCGCGGGAAACAATATCGGGACCAGAAATCAGCATTCCTGTTTCTTTTTCGATTACTGCGCTGATGATTATAAGACCATCCTCTGCAAGACGTTTACGCTCACGGATAACCGCATTACCAACATCGCCTACGCCGTAGCCGTCAACAAAGACTTTGCCTGCGGGTACATTTTCAAGCACGGTCATTTTGCGCTTGGTAAGCTCAATTTGTCTGCCGTTATCTACAATGAAGATGTTACCGGGAGCAATGTTCATACTCTCGGCAAGCTGTGCGTGCTTACGAAGATGCTTCTGCTCACCGTGAACAGGAATGAAGAATTTGGGCTTAGCAAGGCTTAACATCAATTTAAGCTCTTCCTGACAGGCATGACCTGAAACGTGAACGTCATACATTTTTTCATAAACTACTTCTGCACCGCGCTTTAAAAGCTCGTCGACAACCTTACCGACTGTTTTCTCATTACCGGGAATGGGAGTTGCAGAAATAATTACATAGTCACCACTACCGATTTCTACTCTGCGGTGCTCTGAAAATGCCATTCTGTAAAGAGCTGACATAGGCTCGCCCTGACTGCCCGTTGTGATAATAACAAGCTTATCATCAGGATAGCGTGAAAGCATATCAATGCTTACTAAAAGTCCCTCGGGAACATTAAGATAACCAAGTCTTGATGCGGTTTCAACCACGTTTTCAAGGCTTCTGCCCGAAAGAGCAACCTTACGCCCTACAGATTTTGCAACGTCAATAATCTGCTGAACACGGTGGATATTTGATGCAAAGGTTGCAACGATAAGTCGCTTACCGTCCGCCTTTTGGAAAAGTCGTTCAAAGGATTCTCCCACTGTTTTTTCGCTTGCAGTAAAGCCTGGACGCTGTGCGTTGGTGGAATCCGAAAGCATACAGAGAACACCTTTTTCACCCAGCTTTGCAATGCGTGCTAAATCCATAACATCGCCGTCAATGGGAGTTGTATCAATTTTAAAGTCACCTGTCTGCAAAATAAGACCTGCAGGAGAGTTTATTGCAAGTGCCAAGGCATCGGGAATTGAATGGTTGACGTGAATAGCCTCAACCTCAAAGCAACCAAGCTTGACTTTATCTTTAGGCTTAATTACATTAAGCTTTGCAATATCGAGAATTTTATGCTCACTGAGTTTATTCTCAATAAGACCGATTGTGAGTTTTGTACCATATACGGGAATATTCACACGCTTAAGAAGATATGCAAGACCACCGATATGGTCCTCGTGACCGTGAGTTATGAAAATACCTTTGATTTTATCTGCATTCTCTTCAACATAAGTAAAATCGGGAATAACAAGGTCAACACCAAGCATATCGGGCTCAGGGAAAGAAAGTCCGCAATCGACTAAAATCATATCTTCGCCACACTCATAGAGTGTCATATTCTTGCCGACCTCGTTAAGTCCGCCCAAAAATGCAATTTTTACGCCGATTTCGGGCTTTTTAGGTGCTTTAGTCTTCTTATTCTGTTGAGTTTTAGCTTTGCTGGATTTATTTGTATTTTTTACTGCCTGCTTTTTGCCCGCAGTATTCTTTTTTGCTTTATTCTGTTTAGGCTTTGAAGTGCGTTTCACTTCACTATTCTGCATGTTTTTTTCGTTTTTCTGTTTAGCCATATTTCCTCCTTTATTACTTCAAAACTAATATATATGTAACGGTTAAAAATACAATTATTTATAAAATATATGCACAAATTCCCATAAGAACTCAATATATTGGTCATTATATAATACTATTTTTTATTACAAATGTCAAGGCGAACACAGATTGTTGAAATTATAAACACAGATTGTTGAAATTATATGTATAGAACAAAAAAATATTGCAAATTGTATTGAGAAAAATCGTTGGGCGTGCTAAAATTAGTTTAGTAAATTTTTTTAGTTTTTATTCAGAGGTTTTTATGGAAACACTTACTTTTGTTGAAATTTTCACAGATGGTGCCTGCTCGGGTAATCCGGGACCCGGTGGTTGGGGAACAATTCTTCGCTGTAACGGAATTGAAAAAGAACTTTCGGGTGGTGAGCCTGAAACCACCAACAACAGAATGGAATTATTGGCGGTTATTAACGGGCTTGAGGCACTAAAAAGAAAATGCAGGGTAAAAATTTATTCTGACTCTTCTTATGTTGTTAACGGAATTACAAAGGGTTGGGCTGAAGGCTGGCGCAGAAACAATTGGCGCAAAGCAGATAAAAAGCCCGCGCTTAACCCTGATTTATGGGAAAGACTTCTCAATCTTCTTTCTGAGCACGAATACGAATTTGAATGGGTCAAAGGACACGCAGGTCACCCCGAAAACGAGCGTTGTGATGCTTTGGCGGTTGAATATTCGCAAAAATTTAAATAAAGATGTATTTTAATGTATTTTAATCAACCAAATTTTTTCATTTTTGGTTGATTATTATTTTTTATTGTGATATACTAAATAATGTATATTTTTGCAATATACTGATTTTACAAAAAGGCGTGATTGAAAAGTGGAAAACACAAACACAACCACTGTTACCGAAGAAGTTGAGGTTCAGGCTATCGAAACAGAAGTTCAACAGGCATCAACCTCTGACAGAAGATATCTTCGTCCCAAAGAAATTGCAGGCTATCTTCTCACCTCTTTCGGTCAGAAAAACTTAAGCCAGTATGTTAACGCATTCCGTCAGTTCTTTGCTATCAGCTTCCTTGGAATGTCAGGTAGTACATACGGTGTCATTATGTTCATAGAGTCAATCTACGACGCAGTTGATGACTCAATTTCAGGTCTTATTATTGACAGAACAAGAACACGTTGGGGCAGACTTCGTCCGTGGCTTATTATCCCCACACCCTTTTGGGCAATTGCAATGATAATGCTCTTTACCACTCCCTCTTTCCTTGTTCATGAGTGGCAGAAGATTATCTGGATGGTTATTGCAATTTTCGTTTATAACTTGGGTATGTCTTATTTTGGTGCGTGGACCATTATGCTTTATAATATTACGCCCAACAATAATGAAAGAGACAACCTTATTGCAACTTCCAAATTCATGGAGCTTTTCGGAACCTTCCTTCCGTCAATTGCCACAATGTGTGTAAGCCTTCTTCCAAAGGCAACAGCAAAGTGGGCAAATCCCATCGGTATGCAGGATGTTTACACAGGTTTCGCTGTTGCAATCGGTGCAATCGCTGCATTCACTGCTTTCTTCGGTTTCTATTCAATGAGAGAAAGAGTTCCGTTGGCTTCTCGCGAACAGATGCAAGAAGTTGGCGTTATTGAGTCTTTCAAGAACGTTTTCAAGAACAGACCCATGTTCGTTCTTATTCTTTCAGGCTTCTTTAACGGATTTAAGTCAGTCGGTGCTTCAAGTGAAAGCTTCTATTGGATGCACAACTCCAAAGACCTTGCTCATGGTACAATTGCAGGTCTTTTCACAGGTATTCCCAACTATATTATGGTTCCATTGGCTCCTAAGCTTATTCGCCGTTTTGGTGCTAAAAAGGTTGCAGTTTGTTCAGGTATTTTCGCAGGTGCGGCTTATCTCGGCACATTCCTTATCGGTCTTGCCGGTATGACAAGCGACAAAGGTGGTTTCCTTGTAAACTGGGAAGGTCACAACACAATAGTAAACCTTGCAATTCTTACACTTTGTCTTACAATCTGCGGACTTCCCAACCAGCTTATGAACGTTGCAGGCGCGGTTCTTCAGGGTGACGTTTACGACTATAGTGAATGGAAAACAGGCGTTCGTAACGAAGCTCTTGTGCAGACAGTTCAGAACTACTTCGGTAAGGCTGCAAACTCAATTACACAGCTTCTTTCAGGTGTTGTTATTTCAGCCGTTGGTTATGTTGCTCATAAAGACGAATTCGGAAATATTATCCCTGAAGAAAATCTAAAAACTCTTATGGGATTTTGGGCAATTTTCTGTTTAATGCCCTCAATAGCGCGTTTCCTTTACGGTATAACTCTTATGTTCTTTAATATTGATGGCGATGTTAAGAAGCAGATGCTCGCTGACCTTGAAGTTAGACGTCGCGAAAGACTTCAGGCTCTTAACCTTGACGGTGAAAGCCAAGCAGTTGAAGTTGAAAATGAAACCAGTTCTGATGTTAATGCTGATACTGAAACAGTTGAGGCTGATGCAGAAACAAATAACGAATAATCAATCACGAATAATATAAAATTTACCCCAGCTCGATTGAGTTGGGGTTTTGTTATGCATACAAATTACAATCAAATACTCAGATGCATTTGTAGAATATTTACTTATTTTACTATTCAAATCTTTTTCTAACGATGCCAAAGCTTATTCCTGTCAATCTGCTGATTTGTCTGATTGACAACCCACTTTGTTTGAAAATAGCAATGTATTCATCACGCAATTTCGGGTCAAGCTTTTGAAATTCGGCAATAGTTCTGCATTGTGAATATTTTTCAATTATTTCTTTAGCTTTATATCTATCTTGAAAAAGGTGTCCTGTTCTATGGTATTTCCAATTATACCAATAAACATAACGACTTCCAATTCGCTTGAAAATCAATTCAAGGGCTTCTTTTTCAGGCTTAATCAAAAGATGAATATGATTACCCATAAGGCAATAAGCAAATAACTTAAATTCACTTATTGCCTTACAGTCCTTTAATACGCTGATAAACTTTTGAAAATCCTCATCATCTTCAAAAATTTGCTGTTTATTGATTCCTCTCAAAATTATATGGTATATTCCACTCTCACTTTTTATACGAGATTGTCTTGGCATACTATCACCTCAACAAAGAATATACCACATTATTCACCTTTTGTTAACACAAAAGAACCGTCCCCTTGTGTTCTGCCTGTGGGGAATGGTAATGTTTACGGTGAGGATATTAAGCTTCAGCAGGGTGACAATGAACTTGTCATTGACGATGCACCAATAAAAGAAACACAGTCAGCGGAAATAACTGAATCTTCAACACACGAAGAATGAGCCTCTTCTTTATATGTCAAAAGGCTGCCGCTTTCGCAACAGCCTTAGTTTGTTATGCCCTTTTTTACAAGTTAACCATTAGGTTTTCACGCTAACCGTCCCCTGTCTTCTGCCCTGTCTTCTTATTCGCAAAATTTTCGACTAAGTTCTCTACCATTACTTGAGGTTCCAATTCATCATTATGCCAAACAGTCATTGATATTGCAACTAAGACATCATCCTTTTCAATTATCGTAGAAAAATATGATTCATATTTTCTGTCAGAAGATGCTCTGCCTTCATTAGTTTGACAAAGATAAGAAAAATCAAAATCATCTATATTGCCTTTTATTATATCCGAAGAATGCACATAAAATCCAGTAACACTTTTGTTAAAGAAATAACGTTCCTTCATGTTATCTGACAACTTATTTGAAATTATAGTTGGATAATTTTCAAAATAGTAAACACTAACATATGCTGATGTATTATCCGATGCTGTGTAGCGATTTACAGTATCGTAAACCAATATATCCCCAAGTGCATAATAGGCTACGCCCTCTGAAGGAGTGGACAAAACATCATTTTCAACAAAATCTTTGGTTGGATAAATTAAATTAGAAGCATTAAATACTTCCTCAATAAATTCCATTTTTTGTTTATTTTCTTTTTTTTCTGTTGAATTAAAAGCAAACGAATATATTCCTATACCATATATTATAGCCAAAATCAAAAAAATTATTGAAAAACCCTTTAAAACTTTTTGTTTATTAAATAAGTGAATTCCATATAAAACTAATGAAATTGACAACAAACATAAAATAGGATAAACAAAAAAAGGCATGTAAAAGTAACTGATAGCAAAATTATCTGAATTTAAAGTAACTACACAAAAATATACAATAGAAACAAATAATATAGATAAAGTCAAAAGAACAACAATTTTTTTTGTGTTTTTTATTTTCATCCCTTAAACTCCTCTGTACAATTATGTTCTACATAATTTGTAATTACATTTTTAGAAAGAAATTTTTTCCTCTTATATGTTCTATACCAATTTAAAATACAGAACTCATCAGAATCAGGATAGTATTCTACTTGTCTAGCGATTTCACTATTAACATATCTTGCTCTTTTTCTATTAAGATACCAATCTTCAATATATGGTCTTGCAATCCCAACTACATCATATACAAAGCCAATAGTTGGATAAAACGAAAGTGCACAGGGGACGGTTCTCTGTGTTCGTCCCATATATATAAAATTACCTGACCTTACTTTAAATATAGCACTATTTTTGTGAAAAGTCAATAAAAAAGGACGAGAACAAATCTCGACCAACTTTTAATCATACTTTTTTCTTACAATTCCAAAACTAACACCAGTCAATCTGCTGATTTGGCGAGTTGAAAGTCCATTTTGTTTAAAAAATGCAACACACAGAACACCGCATGATTCCAAAAATCACACACAACAGATGAAAGTCAAGCTATCAATATATTGTGTTTTTTGAAATGCATTTTCTATATATGGTGGACTTTCACGCTAACCGTCCCCTGTGCATTCCTATACTCCATTAATGCAAAAAAATAGCAGAAGATTCTACACAAGGTAGCTCGGGTTTTCAGTCCCGTACTTCTGCCACTATTAGTATATCAAATTTATTAGATATTGTCAACAATGTGTATTCGGATATACTTCCAAAATCTGTTGCGGAACATTACGGAGTACAGAGAAGGCAATCAAAACTTGGCAAAAGTGTTGTTTATTCCTTGGCAAATAATGAAGACATTGCACCTGTGGGGAATGGTAATGTTTACGGTGAGGATATTAAGCTTCAGCAGGGTGACAATGAACTTGTCATTGACGATGCACCAATAAAAGAAACACAGTCAGCGGAAATAACTGAATCTTCAACACACGAAGAATGAGCCTCTTCTTTATATGTCAAAAGGCTGCCGCTTTCGCAACAGCCTTAGTTTGTTATGCCCTTTTTTACAAGTTAACCATTAGGTTTTCACGCTAACCGTCCCCTGTGCACTTTCTAGGCATTTTCACAGTAAATGTACTACCCTGTTGGGGCTCACTTTCAACCAATACGGTGCATTTTGTCAAATTGGTGATTGTTTGCACAAGAGCAAGTCCCAAGCCACTACCTTCCGATTTTCGTGAAGTATCGGCTTGATAAAACTTTTCGAAAATATGATTTTTAACCTCCTCGGTCATACCAATTCCGGTATCAGATATGGATACAGAGATGAAATCCGTTTGTGAATCATCAAGTTTTACACTGATTTTTCCGTTTTCTCCCGTATATTTCATGGCGTTACCCAAAAGGTTAACCCATATTTGATTTATCATTTCCACATTGCCCTCATATTCGCACTGAGGCAAGTCCAAATCAAGCTCAATGTTTTTTTCTGTCCATTGTTGTTCAAACATAAGAACTGCCAAACGGAGTTGCTCATCAAGGCTGAATTTTTCAATTTTTGAAACGATATTTTGTGATTCGAGTTTAGATAATTTAAGTACATTATCAACTAAACCCGACAACTGTTGAGTCGATTCAACAAGTTTATCCAAATAATTCTTTTGTTGTTCATAAGTGAGTTCAGGATTTGACAGCAATGTGACATACCCTTGAATAACTGAAAGTGGTGTACGAAATTCATGGGAAACACTAAACACAAAATCAGCTCTCATAGTTTCAATGCTTTTAAGTTCCTCAATCATTTTATTGAAATCTTCTGCCATTTCTTTAATTTCATGCTTGAATTTTGAAGTATCAATATGCACATCAAAATTCCCCTGTGCCACTTCAGCCACTTTTTCGGATATTTCTTCAACAGGTTTAGTAACTCTTCGGCTCCAATATATCGCCAAAGCCTGTCCTGCGATAAGTAATGAGATAACGGAACAAGTCACTATAAGTGATGTGTTTTCACTAATTACATCAACATTTAAAAAACTTGTTCTGAAAATTAAAAATAGAAGGAAAAAGAACAACGCAACAAGCAATGTGAGAACTGCAACAACCGTGAAAAGCATTCTTCTGTAAATTCGGTTAAAGCCTTTTATCTTCATTTTTTCACTCCCCTATATCCTAGGCCACGAACTGTACTTATTTCTATATCTATACAGTCTTTAAGTCGCTCACGTAAACGGTTAATATGCACATCTACGGTGCGTTCCTCAGAATCGCTGTCAAATCCCCAAAATTCATCCATCAACTGACGGCGTGTAAATGTACGTGATGGGTTTGACATAAGTTTATACAAAATCAAGAATTCTTTTTGAGGTATTTCAATTTTTTTGTCATTAAACTCGGCTGTATAAGTATCATAATTTAAGACCGTATCCCCTATTACAATTTTACGCTCACTTACAATTTTTGCACGGCGCAACAATGCGTG
>CAYWFB010000033.1:0-18074 GCA_964457415.1 uncultured Eubacteriales bacterium
AGACTCGCTTTTACACGAATCTCGGATTTTTTAGACTGTTTTTTTACAGCCCCTTAATTATACCATTATTTTACTGTTTCTGTTTCTTTTTTCTCGCTTACGATTTTGTACATTTCTTCTGTGGCGAGCATAAGCTTTGTGCCAACATCTTTTTTATTGGCTATGCAATAAATTGAATCATTTTTAACTGAAACATCAAAGCAATCCTGCTTGTCAAGCTTGCCAAAATCAAATTCAATATGCAAGGTGTAAAGAGTTTTTGTTGCACGCTGAATTCTGTAATCGTTGCCGTTATAATGACCCTCAATCACAAAGCCATTCTCGAAATCGTGAGTAACTTTTGCTTCGCCAATGTCAATAAAGGTGTCGCCGGGAAGTGAATATGCGTGAACAATGTCTTCAAAATAATATGTACCGTCAAGAATTTCTTTTCGTACACATTCTCTTTGCCATTCATACCAATCGGGTGCGTGTGAAAATTCTGTTTCGCCGTTAAGAGCTTGCAATTCACCAAGCTCTGTAAGCTCCCACTTTTTGCCGCATTCTTCACAGAAAAGGTGAATTCCCTGTGAATTCATTTTGTGTTCTGCTTGGCAATGGGGACATTTATAAAGAACCTTATTAAGTCCCTCTGCTCTGAAATCTTCGGTAATTCTGATATTGTTTTCTTTTTGCCACGCATACTCGTCATAGTGCATTTCATGCTGAATAACCTCGTTGATTTCTTCAACAGTCATTCTTTCAATTTCCTCAACTGTGAGTACCTGCTTCATTGTAGAGTGAAAAGGAACTTTTCTGTATTTTCTGAAATTCCAGAAAGGCGCGTTGAGATAATTGCCGTGATGAATCATAATAACAAGAGGCACCTTATTTTTCTTGACAAGCTTGCCTACAACCTCGGGAATAATTGCCGTTGTGCCGATATTTGAATATCTTGCCTCGGGGTACATACAAAGAATATCGCCGTATTCGTGAAGCACCTTGTGGCAGGCACGGATAAGGCTTATGTCCGTTGTAAATTTTCTGTGGCACGCACAACCTAATTTTTCCATAACTTTTGACATTCCCACATATCCGTCAAGAGTGGCAATGTTGTTGAAATTGTAGGGGTGCACCGCCTTGAAGCTTACAATGAAATCTGCAAACTGTGTGTGGTTGCAAAGAAGGATGTAAGGGGGCTTTAAGTCCTCCATACCGATTTTTTCAATTTTACTGCCGCCGCGTACTACAAATTTAAGAATAAAACGGCAAAGATTATATGCCAGACCTTTATAGAACTTATTTTGTCTGTCGGGAATGGTCTTAGGAAGATATATTTCTAAATCTTCGGGATAAACAATGTAATCCTTAATCTCGTTCATAAAATCACCCTCAATGGCTACATTTCTAATTTGCTGTAACCGATTTGTAACTATTTTAACACAATGAGCATAATTTATCAAGTCTGTTTATTTTGGCAACAAATTCAGAGTTTTACAAATTGTGCAATATCTGGTGGCAGGGGAGAATTGATTTCAATTTCTTCATTCATTACGGGGTGGGTAAACCGACAATAACAACAATGAAGTGCTTGGCGGGAAATGTCATCCCGCGGTGTGCCATACATTGTGTCGCCCGTGAGCGGAGTGCCCATTGAGGCAAAATGCACGCGGATTTGGTGAGTTCTGCCCGTGACTAAATGAATGTGCAAAAGTGTTCGCCCATTGTGATTTGATACGGCTTTCCACTCGGTAATTGCGCGCTCGCCCCGTTCGTCAACGGTGCGGATTGTAAGAATGGGGTCAGGGCGGTAAATCGGCTTGTCAATAATGCCCTCACCCTCATAAATACCCTCGCAAACTGCGAAATATTCCTTGTAAACCTTGCCCGAAAGCTTTGCGGCAATGAATTTGTTAAGGGCGCAGATAACAATTCCCGAGGTTCCGCGGTCAAGTCTGCCGACGGAACGAAAAACCGCCTCTTTACCTTGCTTTTGCAGATGATAAGACACCGCATTTGCTAAAGTATCGCCTTGATGATTGTGTGACGGGTGCAAGGGCAACCCCGCAGGCTTGTCAACAATCAACAAATCGTCATCCTCGTAAAGAATTGTCAAATCGTAGGGCATAGGCTCCACAATTTTATGCTTGTGGTCACTCTGTTCGGGTAAATGAATGCATAACAAATCCCCTGAATGCAAAATGTCAACAGTGCGGATATGCTCACCGTTGCAGGTTATGCCGTCAGGTATATTTTTAAGATGGCGGATAAGTCTTGCCGATGCCTCAATTTCTTCTTTAAGAAAGGTAAGCACCCGCTCGCCGTCATATTTTTCTGTAATTTTAAAATTCAAATATCTTTCCATACTTGAATTATACCACGAAAGTAGTATAATAGGAAGACGAAAAAACCTTAAAAATTTTTTAAGAAAGGTGATTTTATGCAATTATTAATTCTCATATTACATAATTCACGCCACATGGACAAAACTCTGGCTCTTATGATGGAGGCAGGTATTCACGGCGGTTCGCTCCTTGACTGCGAGGGCGTTTTACAGGCAATGAGCCACAATTCTGTTGAGCCACCACCAATTTTCGGCTCACTTCGTCAATACCTTAATCCTGAGCGTGGCGGAATGAACAAAATTCTCATTTCTGCACTTGAAGATGGTCAGGTGGATACTGTCAAGAAAATCGTTAACGAGGTTACGGGCGGACTTGACAAGGCAAATACGGGCATTCTTATGACGGTGCCAATTCTTACAATAGAGGGACTTGCAAAATAACTATGAACACTTTACTGGGGTTGTCATTGGGAATGATTGTGGGTCTTCTCATGACAAGAATAATGAAAAAAATCAACCTGCCGAATGTTACGGGATATCTTATCGCGGGACTTCTGGTGGGACCATATTGCCTGAATATTTTTTCGGGCGAAGCACTTGACGAACTGACTGTGCTCACCAATGCGGCGCTTGGATTTATCGCATTTTCAATCGGCGGTGAGTTTAAATTATCGTCACTTAAACAGTTGGGCGCAAAGGTTTTTGTTATCACACTTTTTGAGGCGGTTGGTGCAACTGTGATAGTTTCAACTGTGCTTATTTTATTAGGCATTGACACTTCTCTTGCTCTTATTTTAGGTGCAATCGCATCTGCAACCGCACCGGCGGCAACCCTTATGGTTGTGCGTCAATATAAGGCGAGGGGACCCGTTACATCAACACTTCTGCCCGTTGTAGCAATTGACGACGCAGTTTGTCTTATGCTTTTCTCAATTCTTTCATCTGTGGCAAAATCGCTTGAGGCAGGCAACGGTTTTGATTTTAAATCAACCATATTAAAACCAATTATTGAAATTATCGGCTCACTTGTAATCGGCTTTGCGGTGGGTGTTGTGCTGTCAATAGCAACAAAATATTTCTTATCCCGTGCAAACAGAATTTCACTTGCCGTTACTGCTGTGCTTTTAGGTGTTGGACTTTCAGAACTTTTAGGACTTTCTTCACTATTGCTCTGTATGGCAATCGGTGCCGCAATGGCGAACTTCTCAAAGGTCAGCGATGCAGTTATGGAGTGCACAGACCGTTGGACACCACCTCTGTTTATGCTCTTCTTTGTGATTTCTGGTGCAGAGTTTAATTTTGAAATATTCAAAACCGTTGGCTTTGTGGGCGTGATGTATTTAATTCTCCGCTCTGCGGGCAAATATTTCGGCGCAATGGCAGGTTGTGCTATTGTGAAAACCGAGAAGAATGTAAAGAAATATCTTGGTATTACACTTTTGCCACAAGCGGGTGTTGCAATCGGTATGGCGCAGTTGTCATTGACTGTTGTTCCGCAATACGGCGAGCAAATCAGAGCAGTTATTCTCTGTGCTACACTTGTGTATGAATTAATCGGACCATTGCTCACCAAAATCGCCCTCACAAAAGCAGGGGAAATTAAAAAAGCGTAAAGTACAAAATGCAAAGCGTAAAATGAATAAATATAGTAGGGCGGGGGCTTGCTCCCGCCGTATTTTTTGCCCCAAAATCAATATGCAACTGTGGGTTGCTAAATTTTAAAGGCGGATTGGTGGATTTTATTCCTTTTTTATGCTAAAATCAAAGCAGAAAAGGAGGGTTTCAAATGAATCTCGGTGAAAAAATCTATAAGTTAAGAACAGAAAAGAATTTATCCCAAGGGGATTTAGCTGAAAAGCTTGATGTTTCCCGCCAATCAGTTTCAAAATGGGAGACCGACACTGCAGTACCCGATTTGGATAAGCTTATAAAGCTCTGCGATGTCTTTGAAATATCCCTTGATGAGCTGACAGGTAGAGAAAAGATAGGAAAATCAACAGTTAATGCCGTAACGCAAAAAATAGAAACAAATCAACCTAAAATAGCGGGTTACGTATTTCTTGGTATTACTTTGTTTAGTGCAATTTTTTTATTGGTTACGGCTCCGTTGGCAATTTATTTGTGTATTCCTCTGTTGCTTTGCACAATAATTTGTTTTAAAGCAAAAAAACATGCTTGGTATTGGTGTGTTTGGGCTATGTATATACCTCTGGAATTTTTTATATTTTTGGGATTCCGAATAGACATTAGATTTATAATCAAGTTTGTCTTTTTAGTTGTTATGGCGATTGCTACTTGGTTTGCCTTTAAAGATAGCGAAGACATCACAGAACGAACGAAAAGAGTTGCTGTTTTAATACTGAGTATGGTCGGTATTGTGATTTGTGCAGTGGCTATATGGTTTCTTTTTTATTCTAATATAGTGAGAATTGATAGTAATTTTGATATGTGGATATTTGCTTCAATCAGTGCAATTGTAACGGCACTTTCAGGTGTGGTAATGTTTCAAGCAGTTAGACTTATTCAAAATAAAATATATTAAAACAAAACAAAAAGCTCGGTGAAAACCCGAGCTTTTCTTATGTAACAATATTTTATTTTGCCAATGCGCCGACTTCAAGCATAAAGCCGCCGAGCTGTGAGTAAGTTGATTTTATTGTTTGTTATTAGGACAAGGTGTATCAATTGGTATTCGCCAAGGACTCCCTTTAGCATCCTGTTCAGCATTTGGTATTTTGTTTTCTCTACACCATTTGGAAACTGTATTTTGGGAAACATTCCATTTTTCACTAGCTTCTTTTGTGCCCATAAATTCCATTTTAATTCTCCTTAATTATTCTTTTGATAGATTAGTAAATAAAGCAGAAGAAAATTACAAGAAATGAAATAACGAACGAAGCGATACCTATGATTATTCCAATAAAATTCAATCTTTTTGCTTCATCAAGGCCAGTTGTGTTTTGTGGTAAATTACTTGACTTGTATATTCCCAATCCTCCAACTATCCAAGCTGCGAGTGGGATGATAAAACCAGCAAAAATTGATATCAAACCAAGGTTTTTAATGTGTTCGACAGTTACATTAGAACTTCGATTATTATCCTCTGTTTTTTGAAAGTTATCTGTAGGACATCCACATCCAGGACAAACTACTGCATTTTCTGATATTTCTTTTCCACATTTAGAACAAAACATAAAAAATCCTCCTTAATTATAAAGTTTGTCTTATCATAAGACAAAGTTTTGTCAAGGCTATGTTACCATACATTTTGTCCTATGTCAAGACAAAATGTAAAGGTTGGTAAATATGGCAAGAATTATTGATGGAAATAAAATGAATTTGGTTGGCGGGAAAGTCCGAAAATATCGAAAAAAGAAAAGGATGAGTCAACAATATCTATCAAATCAATTGGAGTTGTTGGGCGTTTATGTTTGCCGAGGCTCTATTTCTCGTATTGAAGATTATTCGAGAACCGTTACTGACATTGAACTATATGCAATTGCCAATGTTTTGCAAATTGATATTAAAGATTTGTTTGAATAAAGTAAATAGATAACAAAAAGCTCGGTTTAAAATGAAAACCGAGCTTTTGTTACGTGTAAAATCTTATTTTGCCAATGCGCCGACTTCAAGCATAAATCCGCCGAGCTGAGCACCGAATTCGGGACCACCGTCCATAATAAGACGGCCTGCTTTTGTAGCTTCAAGCATATCGTCAGTTCCTAAAAGAGTGCCAAGTGCGGAATCAAGGTTGTTGAAACGAAGTGTGAAGAAAGGCATTGCTCTCTTGTATTCACCACGACCTGCTCTTGATTTACCAGCCTTGATACGGATGAAAGCAGAAACTTCGGGGTGACCGTCAACTGCGAAAGCGTAAACACGGTCAGGGCTCTTTGAAGTCCAGTCTTTAATTTCTGTATGACCCATTTTATTAAGCTGGCTGATACCACTTGAAAGGAGATAGAAGAAGCATTTAACCATAAGAGTTTTTGTATCTTCATCCTTTGGAGGTTCAGTAGCACCTGTAAGCTCTGAAAGCTTAAGAAGTGTCATAAGTAAAGCTATGAAAGCACCAAAATTCTTGATAATGCCTTTGAATTTTGGAAGTTTGAGCATATTGCCCTTGAAAAAGGCGTTCATTGTTTCAATGTCTTTAAATTCAAGCTCAACATCGGGAGCTTCGTGAATAGCGTTAAGCTTTGTTTCCCATTCACCCTCTGTGATGATGAAGTGTGTTGAATACTTGCCGCCTTCTGCTTCAGGGTCACATGCACTAATCTGTAAAACAGTAGTGAGCTTGTCAAACTTAGCCTTAAGTGACGGAACATCAGTAGCAATAACCTTTAAAAGTGGCAATGCAGCATTGAAAAATATTTTTGATGCATAAAGTTCATTTTGTGCGTGCATATTATCAACTCTCTTTCTGAACGATTAAGAATTAAACTTCGTCGTCCCAGTTATCGTCTTCTTCAAAGTCTGCGTTCATTGTCTCACGAACAGCAGCGATGATACCGTTAGCATCAATGCCGGCGTCTGACATAATGTCTTCCTGAAGACCAATCATAGCAAAGCTCTTATGACCAAGCATCTTGAATGCACAGCCCTTACCGTACTGAGCCATAACTTCAGCAACTGCTGAACCTAAACCGCCGGTAACAAGGTGGTCTTCAACTGTGATAATTCTTCTTGTATCAGAAATTGCTTTCTGGATAGCCTCAACGTCAATTGGGCTGATAGTGTGCATATTAAGAACTCGAACACTGAGTCCATCTGCATTCTTAAGGAATTCAGCAGCCTGCTTTGCCTGGAATACGCAAGAACCGCAAGCGATAACTGTGATGTCTGTACCCTCACAGATTTCAACTGCCTTACCAACCTCAAAGCCGTAATCCTGATTTTCATAAAGAACGCGGTCAAAACCACGGTTGATACGGATGTAGTATGGTCCAAAGTTATCATAAGCAGCGTTAACTGCGTTAGCTGTTTCAAAACCGTCAGCAGGAACGATAACTGTAAGATTTGGCATTGCTCTTGTGATAGCAAGGTCAGTGATAGCGTGGTGAGTTGAACCTGCCTGACCGAATGATGTACCTGAATGAGTGGCAATAATCTTTGCGTTTACATTCTGGTAGCAGATGTCTGTGTGAAGCTGGTCACAAGCGCGCATTGATGTGAATGCAGAGAAACCTGAAAGGAAAGGAATCATACCTGCTCTTGCCATACCTGCTGCAACACCGAACATATCCTGTTCAGCGATACCAACGTTGATAACTCTTTCAGGACAAACCTTTAAAACGTCACCAAGCTTTGTTGATTTTGCAAGGTCAGCTGTGATAGCAACAACCTTAGGGTCTCTTAAAATAATGTCGGCAAGTGCCTTACCGTAAATTTCAGCTGTAGAAAGTGCAGTCTGGTCAACTGCTGTATAAACAAATCCGCCTGCCATAATTATTTACCCTCCTTTTCTGCTCTTGCAACTCTTGCTGCATAGTCCTCGTCAAGTTCTTTGTTGAACTTTTCAAAGAGTGCATCGTCAATTGCACCATAGTGCCATGTGTAGTCGCCTTCGATTGACTTGATACCGGCACCTTTCTTTGTATCCATAAGAATACATGTAGGAGCCTGAGGCTCTTTTGCTCTTTCAATAGCAACGTCAATAGCGTCACAAAGCTCGCCGATATTGTTACCGTCAACAACGATTGTGTTAAAGCCGAATGCTGTCATCTTGTCAGCAAGCGGTTCAAGCTTCATAACATCTTCCGTGTTACCGTCAATCATATTGTGGTTTCTGTCGATGAATACGATACAGTTAGAAAGCTTATAGTGATTGATTGTCATAAAACCTTCCCAGCATGAGCCTTCGTCAAGCTCGCCGTCACCGGTTACAACATATGTAAGGAAATCTTTATTCTGAAGTCTTGCTGCAAGTGCTGTACCTGCTGCGATTGATGGACCATGACCTAATGAACCTGTTGAAGCGTCAACGCCTACAACTTTGTTTGAGTCAAGGTGCATACCACATTTTGAACCAGAAAGGTTAAACGTTTTGAGCATTTCCATAGGGTTGAAGCCTTTGTCGCAAAGAACAGGAGCATAAGCAATTGCTGCGTGACCCTTTGAAAGAATAAATCTGTCACGGTCATCCCATTTTGGGTCGTCAACCTTAATGTTAAGATACTTGTGATAAAGAACTGTGAGAAGGTCCATAACACTCATACCGCCACCGAAATGACCGCTACCTGCCCATACAGTTGTCTGTACGCAAAGCTTACGGAGTTCGAGGGCTTTCTTTTCGAGTGCAAGCCATTCTGCTTTTGATAAATTAGCCATAATTTTCCCTCCAAGAAAATTTTTATTAGAAGTGAAGTCCCCGCTTCACTATAATTTGTTTAATTAGCCTCTGAGCTCAGGATGATTTTTTGCAACTACTGAGAATGCATCTTCAGCAATTTCAATTGATTTCTTAATGTCTTCTTCTGTAAGAGAAGCATTGATGAAGTGATTGTGGTGAGATGTGATAAACAAACCGCGGTTTACACATTCTGCAACCCATTCCTGATGAAGCATAAGGTTGTCATCGTTTGCAATTCTTAAGTAGAAGAGTGCGGGCTCACCTGAAACCTTAAGGTCAAAGCCGTGCTCTGCACCTGCTGCCTTAAAACCGTCAGTAACCATTGTACCAAGACGACGGAACATTGTAGGTGTGTCAAGCGCTTTCATCTTGTTGATACAAGCGATACAAGCAGCGAACGGAACACCGCTCAACCAATATGAGCCTGTGTATGTAATACCTGAAACAGTAGCCTTCATATGTTCGCCGCCGCAAAGTGCTGACATATTATAGCCGTTTGCAAGTGCTTTACAGAAGCAGATAAGGTCTGCTTTGAAGCCATAGTAATGGTCAGAACCTGCAAGGTCAAGACGGAAGCCGGCGCGAACGTCGTCAATGATAAGAACTACGCCGTGGTCGTCACACCATTTACGAACTGCCTGCCAGTATTCCTTTGAAGCAACCTCGTTGTCCTTGAAGTTACCATGGTCGTAAGGCTGAGCAATAAGACCTGCAATGTCACCGTTATTGTCATCATAAGCCTTCTGAAGTGCATCAAGGTCAAACCAAGGGCAGATAATATTGTTTGCCACATCTTCAGGAGTAATACCTGGGTAGTCAATTTTCTGTGCCCATGGGAAATCACCGTGGTAGTAATATTTCAAGAAGATAATCTTCTTTTTATGTGTATGTGCACGTGCCGCCATTGTTGCAAGTGTTGTTGTGTCTGAACCGTTTTTGCAGAAGAAAGCCCAGTCGGCAGATGCTACTGTGTCAACAAGTGTTTCAGCACATTCAACCATAACCTTTGCAGGTGCTGTTGTGCAGTTGCCGAGCTTTAACTGTGCCATAGCAGCAGCATCAACGTCGGGGTCGTTATAACCGAGAACGTTAGGACCATAAGCGCACATATAGTCAATATATTTGTTGCCGTCAACGTCCCAGAAGTAAGAGCCCTGTGCTTTTTCTGAGAATGAGGGCCATCTGTTAACAGGAATCCACTGACCTTCAGCCGGTCCTAAATGACCGTAAATGCCTGATGGAATAACCTTAGTAGCGCGTGTAAACATTTCACGGCTTTTTGTGGTATCGAATGTTGGGAATTTACTCATATCCGTTATCCTCCTTATGCTAAGTATAATGCAACTCTGTCAAGAATGCGGTTTGCATTGTCAACCATTGAAATAAGACCGCGAATAACAATATTGCCGTTACCAACGTGGTCGATTGAGTTAACTGTTCCTGCAAAAAGAGCGTTTGCAAGCTCGAGGTCGCAGAATTCCATAATTGCACGAGGCTGCTGGGAAGCTTGCTTGATTGTGATAAGGTGATTATCTTTAACGCGGATAGTTGAATAAACAGTATCCTTAATGCCAATCTGAATATCACCGTCAACAATATTTGATGCACTGAATTTACCGATTGCGTCCTGATTACCAATCTGAGAAATAGCAACTGATACTGTGTAGAATGTGCAAAGAGTGTTAAGACGGAAGAAGTCAGCATCTTTAAGCGCTTCTTCGCTTGGTCTTAAAACTTCTGTAAGTCTGTCGGTAAGTGCTACAAAGGTTTTTAAAAGAAAACTGATTTTTGTAAGACCTTTTGTAGGAATAGGTGTTACTTTTCCGTCAATAATTCCATTGAATTTCTCGCAGTTTGCAACGGGGATTTTAATGTCACAGTCAGCGTTGACACCGTCATCCATACGGCAACCGTTTTTGGAGAATGTGAGTGTAGCACTTGGACCGTTCTTAACATCAAAAGCCAATGAAACAGGTTTTTCAATGGTAGAAAGAATTTCTTTAGCTTTATCGTCAAGTTCACAAAGGTTTTCCAATGTGCCGAGTACTGCGTACATATTGATATACGCCAGAGTTCTTTGGTCAGTCATATACTGAAGCCTCCTTTGGAATTTACTATACATTAAAAGAATATCAAATTTTATGGGCAAAATCAAGAAAATTTATGGTAAAATTAACAATTTGTTAGTGATTTTTTGAAACAGATATGATATAATATCTCTAAATATAATGGGTTGGCTCGTGTACAAATAGCTGTACTCAACATTTTTGTGAAAAGTGTCAATCTTCAAATATATGTGAAAGGACAAAAAACAATGTCATTGTTCAAAAAGATGTTCGGCGATTATTCCTCTCGTGAGGTTAAAAGAATAATCCCCATACAGAAAAAGGTTTTAGCCCTTGAAGAAGAATTCAAGGCATTAACAGATGCCCAGCTTCAGGCAAAAACTCCCGAATTCAAGGAAAGACTTAAAAATGGCGAAACTCTTGACGATATTCTTCCCGAGGCATTTGCCGCTTGCCGTGAGGCATCTGCTCGTGTGCTCAATATGCGTCATTTCCCCGTACAGATTATCGGTGGTATTGTTCTTCATCAGGGCAGAATTGCCGAAATGAAAACAGGTGAGGGTAAAACTCTTGTGGCAACGCTCCCTGCATATCTTAATGCGCTTACAGGCAAGGGAGTTCACATTGTTACAGTAAACGATTATCTTGCACGCCGTGACTCTGAATGGATGGGCAAGCTTTATCGCTTTATGGGTCTTACAGTCGGTCTTATTGTTCACGATTTGAACGGCGAAGAAAGACGCGCCGCTTATGCCTGCGACATCACTTACGGTACAAATAACGAAATGGGCTTTGACTATCTTCGTGACAATATGGTGACTTACGCCGAGCAGAGAGTTCAGCGTGGTCACAGCTTTGCGGTTGTTGACGAGGTTGACTCAATTCTTATTGACGAGGCAAGAACTCCCCTTATTATTTCAGGTATGGGCGATAAGTCAACCGACCTTTATAAAATGGTTAACGATTTCGCAAAGAGACTTAAATTCTCACGCGTTAAAGAAGTTGACTCAAAGCAGGGGATTGAAAGTGTAGCCTCTGACGATGATGATGTAATTGTCGATGAAAAGGCAAAAACCGCATCACTTACACAGAACGGTATCAAAAAGGCAGAAAAACACTTCGGTGTTGAGAACCTTGCAGATATGGAAAATCTCACACTTCAGCACCATATTGATATTGCAATCAAGGCAATCGGTGTTATGAAGCGCGATGTTGACTATGTTGTGAAAGACGGTCAGGTGCTCATTGTTGATGAATTTACAGGCCGTATTATGATTGGACGCCGTTATTCTGACGGACTTCATCAGGCAATTGAGGCAAAGGAAAATGTTAAGGTTGAGCGCGAGTCAAAAACTCTTGCAACAATCACATTCCAGAACTATTTCCGTCTTTACAATAAATTGTCGGGTATGACGGGTACTGCTATGACAGAAAGCGCAGAATTCCAGGAAATCTATGAGCTTGATGTTATTGAAATCCCCACAAACAAACCTATGGTGCGTAATGACGAGGAAGACGTGCTCTATAAAACCGAGGTTGCAAAATTCAAGGCAATTATTGAGCAGATTTTAGAGTGCAACAAAACCGGTCAACCCGTACTTGTTGGCACTACCAATATTGAAAAGAGTGAGCTTTTAAGCAAGGCGCTTCGCAAGGCGGGAATTCCCCATAATGTGCTCAATGCGAAATACCATGAAAAAGAAGCCGAAATCATTGCTCAGGCGGGCTCACTTGGTGCAGTTACTATTGCTACAAATATGGCAGGTCGTGGTACTGACATTATTCTTGGCGGTAACCCCGAATTTATGGCTCGTTCTGAAATGAGAAGAATGGATTATTCTGACGAACTTATCGCCGAGGCAACTGGCTTTGCAGAAACTGACAATACAGACATTCTTGAAGCAAGAAAGACATATCAGGAGCTTGAAAAGAAATACAAAGACCAGCTCAAAGACGAGGCGGACAAGGTGCGTGAGGTTGGCGGTTTGTATATTATCGGTACAGAGCGTCACGAGTCACGCCGAATTGACAATCAGTTAAGAGGTCGTGCAGGACGTCAGGGTGACCCCGGCAACAGTAAATTCTTCCTTTCATCTGAAGACGAATTGCTCCGACTTTTCGCAGGTGACCGTTTCTATAACATTCTTGATACCTTTAAGAGTGCAGGCGAAATCCCGATTGAAGTTAAAATGATGACCAATATGATTGAGGGCGCACAGAAAAAGATTGAGGGTAACCACTTTGCCGCACGTCGTAATGTTCTTCGCTTTGACGACGTTATGAATGAGCAGAGAAAGAAGATTTATGACCAGCGAAATATGGTGCTTGACGGCGCTGATATTCACAAGGCAATCCTTAAAATGTTCAATGATTTCATTGAAGAAACCGTTGATTTCTATTGTCCCGAGGTGAATGACCCTAGCGACTGGAACGTTAAAGGACTTCTTAAAAAGCTTGCATTCCTTAGTGAAGAGGGAATTGAGGATAAATCAAACGCAGAATTCAAGGAATATTTCCTTGACCGAGCAATGGCGATTTATGACGCAAAAACCGCGGAATACGGCGAAAGAATTATGCAGGAGCTTGAAAGAAAGGCGCTTCTTCATAATGTTGACAAGCGTTGGATGGACCACATTGACGCTATGGAAGAGTTAAAGCGCGGAATTTATCTTCGTTCTTACGCTCAGCAGGACCCCGTAATTGCATTCCGTATGGAAAGCTACGATATGTTTGACGAAATGACATCTCTCATTCGCGAGGGTACTGTAATTACACTTCTTACCTTCCGTCTTAAGAGTGAAGAGGACATCAAACGCGAGCAGGCAGCGAAAATTACTGCAACAAGCGGTGCAACCGACGGCAGTGACAAAAAACGCCCAATCAAAAAGGGTGAAAAAATCGGCAGAAACGACCCCTGCCCCTGCGGAAGCGGTAAAAAGTATAAAAAATGCTGCGGAATGAATGAAAATTAACGCAAAATCCAAAGGAGGAATAACCTTGGACGAAAACAAAGAAAAGCTTGCGGGCACGCCCGATGACGAGCTTCGTAATGAAATGGAGGACCTTGCCCGCATTTTCAAGGAAGAGCTTGACAAAGCGGTAAAGGATGCTGAAACTGCTGCCGAGGCAGATTCAACAACTCTGGAGGTTGAGGGCTATGACCCACGTACCGTTTCAAGAGAAACAAAAAAGAAAGAGGCAGTAACTCTTTGCGAAATCTGCGGACAAAAGCCCTGTGGAACAGAAAAAAATCCTGACAGCCCTTATTGTAAGGATTGCGAGGAGTTACTTGAAAAATATCCTTATGACCGGAAAGGCATTGTGGCAGTGTTGGCAATTGTTTGCATTGCAGTTGCGGCGGTGTTCCTTTTCGCAGTAGATACACCCATTTTCTCTGCTATGAAGCGTGGCGATGAGGCTTATAAAAACAATCAGCTTTTTACTGCCCGTGCAGAATACGACAAGGCACTCAATTACGTTGACGAAGAGGATTTCGGTAAAAATCTTTCTCTTCATGAAAGAGATGTGCTTCTTTGCTATGATTTGCTTGACCGCGAATCTGCACTGACAACCATTAACACATATTTCAATGATACTCTTCTTAAACTTCCTGCATATAAGGATTTAGGTGAAACCAAAGAAAAAATTGCTTCATTGCAGGCAACTGCATCGGCAATTCAAAGTCACCTTTATAATTATACGGCAATTACCGATAATAACTATCAGGAAGTAATTGATAAGCTTTCTTCACTTTCAGGCAAAAAGATTTATGTGAAGAATGATATGTGCTATGACGAATTGGATGAGGATTACATTCCCGACGGTACAGAAAAGGTTTACACCTATGACGAGGGCTGGCTTTACCTTTATAAATATTCGGTAGCTTATGAGGCAGGCAAGGATGAAAAAGTTTATATTGAATTCATTGAAGAAGCGGCTAAATATGAGTCGCTCGACACACTTGTAAGTCCGCTTCTTGCAACTACTTACGTTGGCATTGGCGAATATGAAAAGGCAGAAAAGCTTGCAAAAGAAATCAGAGAGCTTAATGTTGAAAGTGTTGACTATTATCTTGTAAATGCACTTATTTCACGTTATCGCGATGCAGATTATGAAAAAGCAGTTAAAATCTGTAATGATGGAATAAAGCTCCTCAGCGGGCTTGACAATGCATCTGTGCTTCTTCCCTCATACGGCTACATTCTTGAAATGCAGAAGAGTATAAATTATATTATGCTTGAGGATTACGAGAAGGCATATGAGGCAGTGACACAGTGCTATACTTATCAAAGTGAAGTGGGAACACTTACCATTCAGGTTCGTGATATGTATGCAATGCTTGCCCTTCAAACAGGCGACAAAGCTACATTTGAGGCACTTGAAACCGAAATTGCCGAGTCGGGCGAATACGGAGTGCCCTTTGCAGCAGATGTTACTGCATACCGCGAGGGCAAAAAGACTCTGCAGGAAATTGTAATGGACGGAGGATATGATTTGTTATGAGAATAGTTTATATTATCGTTAAATTTCTTACTCTGCCCGGTGCAATGCTGCACGCGTTTTTTGAGCATATGAGCTGTCGCGCATCAAAAATTCTTGTTGATGATGCAAGAACGGTTCAGGCAAATGAAATGCTCGGTCACATTGACCACGAGCTTATTAAAAGAAAAGGTTCAAGCTTTGACATCTGCTTTATCCCGTTCTTTTTAAATCTTATGCTTGGATTTTTAACCCTTTCTTACGGCGCAACATCAATCTATTATTTCGGCAGATTAACCGATGTTTTTGCATGGATTTGCCTTTATCTCGGTATTTCTCTGTGGACAAACCTTTTCCCGCAGATTGAAGATGTTATGATGCTTAAAGAAAATTTCTTTGTGAATAACGATAAGAAAATCAGCAAAATTCTTGTAGCACCTTTCTATGCAATCTTCTTTGTGGGCTCAAGAATTGAAAAATGGGGAATTACCCTCATTACATCAGTTGCGTGCTCATTTGCCGTGCCTTATATTTTAGGTTGCTTTGTACCTGCGTTGTATAGATTATTGAGATAAAAACGCTAAAATTCATACAGAATTTTAGCATATCACATTTGCTGTAAGGCAAATATATCGCAACGAAGTTATATCGCACATAATTGCATAAGCAATTATGTGTATCGCAAAAAATAACCTGTCAAGAAAAGTTAAACTTCTTTTGACAGGTTTTCTTTATTTGTTTTTAGTTGTTGTAATTGCTGCAATAAGTTTTCTTCGTATTGTTCCACATTTATGGTTTAATTTTTTGTAAGTTTCTTCATCAATAGCTTTTATCTTAAAAAGGATTTCCAACCAATAGTCTGTTTCGTAGCACTCTTTTAAAGCAATCTCCATTTTATGTATAAAATCGGCTTTGCTTTGAGCATATTTTGCTTCGTAAGAGTTAGCACCAATAGATGAACAAGCACGCAACAATTGATTAGTGAATACAGAACGACCTTTAATGTTATCACAAACTTCAGTTGTTTCAACGGTTAATTCAACAGCTAATTCTTTTATAGTTTTGTTTTCCATAAAAAACCCTTTCCGCGATATATTTGACTGACACCAAATACGATATAACAAGGCTACGCCTTGTTGCGATATAGACATATTTCATATGTCTGCGATATAATGCAAATTAAAATTTGCATTGTATTTACTGTGCGTCTGTTCCCGTAAATCGTATCAATTCCAAATTCGGTGCGTTTTCTGCGTCGATTGCCTTTGCGTAATCGTCGCACACATTACCCCACTGAACAGAGGATTTCTCAATAAGCACATTCTTTGCGTTTCTTATAAAGAATCCGCTGTTTTTGTATTTTTCAACGCCGTATTGCAAGCAAGGGCGAAGGTCATAAAGCCCGCAATCCCATTTTGAAGTCTTTGTCATTGTAACGCTGACATTTTCAAAGGTTACATCCTCAATCATATTTTCCTCTGTGCCGTGAATAAGCACACCGTTTTCACCCTTGCAAGTGATGTTGCGGAAGCGGATATTCTTAATCTTACCCGACTTTGTGTTCTCGTCACGGTTAAAGGTTGTGATTACGATTGGCTCGGCAGTGCCCCACCAGTCAGGACAGAAACGGCGGGTTTCAACAATACAGTTTGAATATGTAACATTTTCAACGTTACCGCCGTCGCGAATCTGAATTGAAAGTCCGCGGTTACTGCGTGAAATGATGCAGTTGTCAACAATAACATTGCGGAAATCTCCAACACCCTCGGTGCCGATTTTGATTGCGGCAGAGGTGGAAATCAATGTGCAGTTTGCAATGATAATATTCTCGCAGGGGCCGTATTCCGCGTTGCCCTTTGAAGTCTTTAAGCAGATGCAGTCGTCGGCACATTCAACATGACAGCCGAGAATTCTCACATTTGTGCAATGGTCGGGGTCAATGCCGTCGGAGTTCGCAACATCTAAATCATTGAGAATTCTGATTTGAGAAATGAGAACATCGTCACAGCCTGCGGGATGAAGTGTCCAGAAAGGCGCGTCAACGATGGTAACATCCTTGAATGTGATATTGTTACTCTTTTCAATATAAATTACTGTGGGGCGGGGATAGAAATTGCCCGTTACATAATACTTGTCCTTGCGCTCAACGAATGCGTGACCGTTGGCGTCGATTGTACCCTCACCGGAAATGGTGCAACCGTCTGCCTCGTAGCCGTAAATGAATACGAATGAGGGCTTGCCTGTTACAGGATTGCCGATAAGTGCAGTTTTAGGGTCATTTATCATATTGCAGGGGCGAATATAGCCCTCAATATTGTCAGTTGCCTTAAGTCGAGAGCCTTTCTGCAAATGCAACTCAACATTCTTTTTCATTCTGATTGAGTCAGAAAAATAAGTCTTTCCGCTTGTCAGCACAACCGTACCGCCGCCGTTTTCCTCTGCCTTGTCAATTGCAGACTGAATAGCAACACAGTCGTTATTCACGCCGTTACCAAGCGCCCCGAAATCCTCGGGATAAAAATAAAGCATAAAATTTCCTCCGCTTTAAAATTCTGCCAAGAGTATAACACAATAAAAAGTAAAGGGCAATATAAAAAACAAAAAAGTAGGGGACGATTATCTCACCTGCCGGTTCGGTCGGTGCTTCTGCTTCGCAGAGGTGTCCACCGGACACACGCACCCCACATCGTCCAGTGTTGGTTAATATGTATTTGACTTGGAAACAATAGCCTTGTAGGGTCGGGTCTCCGTGCCCGACCGCTTGTAATGTGATAAACCAACGGGCGACCACAGAGGGTCGCCCCTACTACGTTGTAACATCTAAAACTTTATTTCAGGATAAAGATGCTTCAGT
>CAYWFB010000034.1:0-18011 GCA_964457415.1 uncultured Eubacteriales bacterium
GATGTATGGAAACCCCGAGGTTACGACAGGCGGTCGAGCACTCAAGTTCTATGCATCAATGCGTATCGATGTTCGCCGTGTTGAGCAGCTCAAAGGTCAGGGTAGTGAGTTTATCGGCTCACGCACTCGTGCAAAGATTGTTAAGAATAAGGTTGCACCTCCGTTTAAAGAGGCAGAGTTCGACATTATGTACGGCGAGGGCATTTCAAAAATCGGTGAAATCGTTGACCTCGGCGTTAAGCTTGATATTATGAAAAAGAGTGGTGCATGGTTCTATTACGGTGAACAGCGTCTCGGTCAGGGCAGAGAGAATGTAAAAATTCTCTTTAAGCAGAACCCCGAACTCGCTGACGAAATCGAGAGCCAGATTCGCGAAAAAATGAAAGAGGCTCTTGAGGCTAAAAAGGGTGCACCCACTCCCGTTTCACAGCCCGAGCTTGTAAAGGTTCCCACAACAAAAGCGGCGGCACGTGCAAAGCTTGATATAGCGGTGGATGACGACGAATGATTTTATCTGTCAAACAAGGAAAAGCCAACAAGATTCACATCTATGTTGACGAGGAATACCGCGCCACCGTTGACAGTGACTACTGGTATTCTGAAAAGTACAGAAATTTAAAAGAAATAAACGAAGAAGAACTGACCGAGTTGCTTGACGCGGTCAGTTTTCGTCGTGCTTACAACAAAGGTCTTGATTTTCTCTCACGCCGTCCCTATGGCACAAAGGAGTTAATCAAAAAGCTCTGCGAAAAAGGTCACGAAAAAGAGTCAGCAGAAAAAGCCTGCGAAAGACTTACTGAATTAGGTCTTTTAAATGACGAAGAATTTGCCCGAATTTTAGCCACCGAGCTTCTTGAACGAAAAAATTACAGTATAAAACGAATCGGGCAGGAATTGTCATTTCGCGGCATAAACCGTGAAATCGTGCAAAATACTGTCGATTTACTTGACAACGACCCACAATCCAGTATTATAATAATAGTCAAGAAAAAATATATGAATAAAATAAACGATGAAAAGGGCAGACGGCGCACCGTTGATGCGCTTATTAGGTTAGGCTATTCCTATTCCGACATAAAAAATGCCCTTAATACTATTACAGAATTCAACGAGGAAGAGAACTATGACTAAAAAAATAGGTATGATATCTCTCGGTTGCCCTAAAAATCAGGTTGATGCCGAGGTGATGCTTGCAAAGCTTCAAAACGACGGCTTTGAAATTGTAAATGACCCTGCAGATGCCGATGTGGTAATCGTTAACACCTGCGGTTTCATTGAAGACGCAAAGCGTGAATCAATCGAAAATATTCTCGATATGACTTCATACAAAGAGGATTACCCCGAAATGAAAATTCTTGTAACGGGTTGCCTTGCCGAGCGTTATCAGTCCGAGATTTTTAACGAAATTCCCGAGGTTGACGGCGTAATCGGTATCGGTGCAAATGAGGATATATGTGAAATCTGTGAAAAGCTGATTAAGGGTGAAAAAGCAGAAAGCTATCCCGAAAAGACCAACCTTAAAATCGAGGGTGACCGAATTCTCACAACACCCCCATATTCAGCATATCTCAAAATTGCCGAGGGTTGCTCAAATCATTGTACCTATTGTGCAATTCCGGGGATACGCGGTGAATTCAGAAGCAGACCAAGTGAGAGCATTCTTGCCGAGGCTAAAAAGCTTGCTGACGAGGGCGTAAAAGAGCTTGTAGTAGTGGCTCAGGATACAACTCGCTACGGCGAAGATTTATACGGTAAAAATGCACTTGTACCACTCCTTAAAGCATTGTCAAGAGTTGACGGAATTGAATGGATTAGACTTCTCTATCTTTATCCCGAAAGAATTGACGATGCCCTTATCGACGAAATTGCAAACAACGATAAAATCGTAAAATATATGGATATTCCGCTTCAGCATTGCAGTAAGAATGTGCTGAAAAGAATGAATCGTCACGGTGACCGTGAAACTCTCACCGCACTTCTTAACAAAATCCGTGAAAGAATTGAGGGCGTGACCTTGCGCACCACATTCATTGCAGGCTTCCCGGGTGAAACAGAGGAGGAATTTGAAGAACTCTGCGAATTTGTTGATGAAATGCGTTTTGAAAGAATGGGTTGCTTTGCCTATTCGGAAGAGGAGGGCACTCCTGCCGCAAAACTTGACGGAATGCTCGAGCCCGAAATCCGCGCAGAGCGTGCAGAAATCATCAACGAGCGTCAGAACGCAATTCTTGATGAAATCAACGAAGCTCTTATAGGGGAAACTCTTGAAACAATCGTTGAGGGATATGACGCTTACTCCGATTCATATTACGGAAGAACCTATATGGATGCTCCCGAAATTGATACACAGATAAGCTTTGTTTGCGGATATGAGCTTCAGGACGGCGACATCGTAGAGGTTGAAATTATAAATGTTGTTGAGGGTGTGCTTACAGGAGAGGTTGTATGAAACTGAATCTCCCCAACAAGCTCACAATTTTAAGAATTCTCTTAACTCCGATTTTTCTTGCAGTTATTATGTGGGAGAGCTTGCCACATCGTTTCTTAATTGCCTGCCTTGTATTCTCAATAGCGGCAATAACCGATGCAATAGACGGCAATCTTGCCCGCAAAAATAATGAAATTACAAATTTCGGCAAATTCCTTGACCCCATTGCAGACAAAGTCCTCACCACAGCCGCACTTCTCGCGTTTATGGCAATGGGACTTTGTAATATCTGGATTGTAATGCTTGTGCTCACCCGTGAATTTGCAATCGCCTCAATCCGTATGATTGCGGCGGCGGGGGGAGTGGTGATCCCGGCAAATAAATGGGGCAAAATCAAAACAGTAAGTCAAATGACATTCACAATTCTCATTATGCTTTTAGGCGAGGTATATTATATTTTTGATGATTTTAATGCAGGATTGTTCGCAAGACTGCCCGATTTGTCATTAATTTCAAACGGACTTCTTTGGATTACCGCCATTTTAACCGTAATTTCAGGCGCAATTTATATAAAAGACAGTAAAAAAATAATTGATTTCACAAAATAATTGCAAATTGCGAAACATTGTGTTATAATTTCATATAATAGTTTTGAAAATATTAAAGACTGTGACCGAAAAGAGTAGCAAAACTCTTTTTATCAGAGATTGCGGGTCGTCGGCTGAAAGCCTGCATTAAAAAGCTTTTGTGAAGTGCATTCGTGAGTCGGTATGGGGAAATACATACCCGTGTGGTTGCGTTAAAACCTTAAAAGTTATAAATCGAAGTGGAACCGCGATTAGTCGCCTTCGTCTGTATTACTACAGATGAAGGCTTTTTATTTTGTAATCACATTTTAAGTGAGTTATTACTTTTTTGGAGGAATAGATTTGTTTAATAGATTGAAAGAGGATATCCAAACAGTCAAAGAACGCGACCCTGCGGCATTGTCGATTCTTGAAATACTGTTTCTTTATCCCGGACTTAAAGCCATAAGAGCACACCGTGTTGCCAATTGGTTTTTTCGCCATAATATGAGATTTATCGCCCGTGCAATTTCACAACACGCAGCAAAAAAGACTAATATTGAAATCCACCCGGGTGCTACCATCGGCAGACGCTTTTTCATTGACCACGGTACAGGTGTGGTAATCGGCGAAACTACCGAAATCGGTGACGATGTAACCATTTATCAGGGCGTCACTTTGGGCGGTACAGGTAAGGATACGGGTAAGCGCCATCCCACAATCGGTAATGGCGTAATGATAGGCGCAGGTGCTAAGGTGCTCGGCCCCTTTAAAGTAGGCGACAATTCAAATATTGCATCGGGTGCCGTAGTGCTTGACGAAATCCCGCCTAACTCAACGGCGGTTGGTGTACCTGCAAGGGTAGTAAAAAGAGACGGCAAGCGCATTGACAATCTTGACCAGGTTCACATTCCCGACCCTGTTTCTCAGGAATTCTGCAGATTGAATGCAAAAATTGACAGACTTGAAAAAGAGCTTGCAAAATATAAAGAAAAGGCAGAGAAAGGTGAGTAATATGAAAATCTTTAATACTCTCACAAGAAAAAAAGAAGAGCTTAAAACAATAACCGAGGGCGAGGTTAAGGTTTACGCCTGCGGACCGACTGTTTACAATTTTATCCATATTGGTAACGCACGTCCTCTCTGCGTGTTTGACACTTTCAGAAGATATATGGAATACCGCGGATATAATGTAAAGTTTGTACAGAATTTCACAGATATTGACGACAAAATCATCCGCCGTGCAAACGAAGAGGGAACAGACTATAAAACAGTTTCCGAAAAATATATTGAAGAATTCTGGACGGACGCAAAGGGTATGAATGTGCGTGAGGCAACAGTTCACCCCAAGGCAACTGAAAATATTGACGAAATCATCAATATCGTAAGCACTCTTATTGAAAAAGGCTATGCCTATGCGGTTGATAACGGCGATGTTTATTTCAGCCCTAAAAAGTTCAGCGAATATGGTAAGCTTTCACATCAGCCTCTTGAAGACCTTGAGGCAGGTGCAAGAATTAATGTTGAAGAGGTTAAGCGCGAGCCCATGGACTTCGCTCTCTGGAAATCTGCAAAGCCCGGCGAGCCCTATTGGGAGTCGCCCTGGGGTCACGGCAGACCCGGTTGGCATATTGAATGTTCTGCAATGGTACGCCGTTATTTAGGCGAAACTATCGACATTCATTGCGGTGGTCAGGACCTTGTTTTTCCCCACCACGAAAACGAGATTGCGCAGAGTGAGTGCTGCAACGGCGCACCCTTTGCAAATTATTGGATGCATAACGGATTTATCAGCGTTGACAATGTGAAAATGTCAAAATCTCTCGGCAATTTCTTCACAGTCCGTGATGTTGCCAATGAATATGGCTATGAGCCCATCCGTTATTTCCTTATTTCTTCTCATTACAGAAGCCCCATCAACTACAGCATTGATATTATCGAGCAGTGCAAGGCTTCACTTGTGCGTCTTTACAATTGCCGTGAAAGTCTTGATTTTGCCTTGAAGAATGCAGTTGACGCTCTTCCTGAAAACGTAGAAGAAATCAAAAAGACACTTGAAAGCCGTCGTGAGCAGTTTATCAAGGCTATGGACGATGACCTTAACACCGCAGACGCTGTTTCAGCGGTATTCGAGCTTGTCCGCGACATTAACACAAGCGTAATCACAGACGCTCCCGCAAAAGAGCTTGTTGAATTGGCTACAAAGCTCTTTGACGAATTAACAGGTGTTCTCGGCCTTGTTTATAACAGAAAAACAGAAAGCCTTGACGATGAAATTGAAAAGCTGATTGAAGCTCGTACTCAGGCTCGAAAAGAGAGAAACTGGGCAGAGGCAGACCGTATCCGCGACGAGCTCAAGGCTCAGGGAATTGTTCTTGAAGATACACCACAGGGCGTAAAATGGCACAAAGAGTAATTCTCAGCGGATATTTTCCCGCCATAGCTCGCCCAAAATACTCGCCAATACAAAAAGTATTGCCTGCGTTTTTTGACGGCTCTGGCAAAAAAATATCTCGCTGATACTTGTGACTCATTCAGCAGATGATTTTTAAACTCTATCACAAAACAGCGTAACACCATAATCATTACAAATTACTGAATATTTATATTTGCCGACGGTAATCACAAAATTACTGTCGGCATATTCTATTTTATTCTCGGTTATTCCGCAGTTTTTGAGGATGGTGCGTTGACTTTCTTCATCTTCACCCGTAAAGACGCAACAAATCTGTAAAAATGTATCTAACCCCGAATTTATGTCCATACTTTCCGTAAGCACCAAGCCTACCCCGCGAATAGTGTTGTTAGCGTCAAGAAAAAGGGAAATGAGCATTTCTCCCTTTTCACAAAAAAGATAATTTTCACCAGCTTCGTCAGTGCCTAGAATAAAATCTGCAGTAGAAAAGTCAGTCTCATATTGATTATTCATTCTCTCTGTGAATTGCTGAACACCGAATTTGCTCTCTTTTGAGCATCCGCCAAATATAAACAAACAGATTATAGACAAAAACATACATAATTTTTTCAACATTTTTCTCACCTTTGATTAATACTTTATGAATTACTTAAATATATGAGGAAAAATATTTTAAATTTACAAATTCTTAACAAAAAAACTATTGGAATTCTACATAAAAAGTTGTAAAATAAATTGAAAAATATATGAAGGCGTGATTTCCTTGTTAAAGAATTTTAAAAAGAAAAGCTTAAAGGCAAAAATCGGCATAATCGCATTCATAGTTTTTATGATTGTGCTGATTGGTTTTGTGCTTTATTCAAATTTCAAGCCCGAGCCCTCCGCAGAGTATGAAATTGCAGAGGTAAGCTACGGCTCTATTACCGATACTCTTGACGTAAGCGGTACTGTCACCTCGGGTGTCAGCGAAAGCTTTACTGCTATTGAGGGTGTAATGGTTGAAGAAGTCCTTGTAAATGTGGGGGACCGCGTTTCAAAGGGCGATAAGCTTGCAAGCTTTAATGTTTCAGCAGTTGCAAAATATCTTACCGCCGCACAGAAAGAGTATAACGAAGCACTCACAGAATATAACGATGCAAAGTCTTCTTCCGATGCAAATGCAAGCAAAAAAGCACAGCTTCAAAAGGATATTGAGGCTAAAAAGTCAGAAATTACTGCGCTCGAAAAAGAAATTGCAGCACTTGAAAGTGAAATTAAGAATGCCGAGCCCGTAACAGAAACACAGAGTATCCCACAAGAGCAGATTGACGCAATCGTAGCTCAAATGCAGGAAAACGGCGCTACCCAGGAGCAGATTGACGAATTTATCGCTGCCGCGGGCAACACTCAAATCCCCGTAACCTCAACTGATACCTCGAAAGCAGAAGAGCTTACACAGAAAAATATTCGGCTCGTACAGCTCAATTCCGAGCTTTCGTCACTTCAGGCAGAGTCTGCCCTTGCAGTTACAACTGACGACTCAATGCTTGAGGCATTAAAATCAGTTGCCGACAGTAAAAAGATAAGCTATGAAAATGTAAAAGCAATTTACGACAAGATGAAAAACGGATGGTATGCTGAAAACAACGGCATAGTAACAGTTGTAAATATCAAGGCAGGCGAGAGCTTTGTGCCCGTGAAAGAGTCAGGCTCTTCAATTGACCTTTCTGCATTGCTCGGTACATCGGGTGTTGATGCAAACACATCTGGAATGTTAAATTCTCTTCTTGGTACTTCAGCTACCGTCCCCACAGGCACAGGTATCACAGTTGAGAGCTATGATGATATGCTTGTATCAGTTACCGTGGGTAAATCCGACCTTCTTAAAATCAAGGTGGGTATGGAGGCAGTTGTAACGAGCCTTGATGCAGAATACGAGGGTGAGGTTGTCTATGTAGGTGCCACTGCCACAGAATCCAATGGTATGGATTTAAGCTCACTTATGGGCACATCTTCGGGCGCTACCGGTGCCGTTGTAGAGATTAAAATCAAGAATCCCGATGAAAAGGTAGTAATCGGCTTTGATGTTGATATTAAAATTAAGCTTTCAACCGTTGATGATGTTTTAAAGATTCCCGTTGAGTGTGTAATGTATGAAAACGGTAAATATTCAGTTTTCGTTTATGACAGTGAAGAGGGAACAATTGTAAGACGCATAATCACAAAGGGTACTCTTGATGACTCAAGCTATGAAATCATTGACGGACTTACAAAAGGCGAAAAAGTAGTCAAGAGTCCGGACCCCAATATGACTGACGGTACAAAAATTACTGAAAAGGCGAGTGACAACTGATTTAATCAGCGGTTACTTAAGAGGTGTTGAACTTTGAATATAAGAGAAAATATCCGCATTGCCGTTTTCAGTATAAAAACCAATATTATGCGTTCACTTCTCACAATGCTTGGCATTATAATCGGCGTTGCATCTGTTATTGCAATTGTTACAGTCGGTAACGGCGGCCGCGATTACATCGTGGGTATGATTCGCGATATGGGTAACAGTGCAATTTCACTTACAGTTAAGAGCAGTGCGGCTGATGATGAAGACTATTTTACTGATGCAGACATTGCGGCAATTAAAAAGATTGACGGTGTGCAGTATGCCTCAATGCAGAGCATGGCAATGTGTCAGATGACCGCAAATGACCAGAGTGGCTTTTTAATGGGCATCGGCGGAAATACCGATATGCAGAATTTAATGCAGACATCCTGCATTTACGGCAGATTTTTCAATCAGGAGGAATTCGAGCAGAGTAAATATGTAGGCGTTATTGATGTGAGCAGTGCATTGCAGCTTTTCGGCACTAAAAATGTTGTGGGCGAATATATAAGCTGTACTTCAGATACTCTCACAATCTCAGTAAAAATAATCGGTGTTATTGACATAATGTCAAGTATGAATATGGATACCGAAGATTATATGGATCAAATGTCCTCAGCAATGGGCGGAATGCAGATGACGAGCTGTATGATGATTATGCCCGCCACCGTTGTAAGTGAGATTAACGGCTCAACACAGAATCGTTATGACACAATCAATATCACCGCCGTTGACGAAAGTAAGCTTGACGGTATAGGCACTGCCGCAATTAACTATGTCCGTTCCTTGCACGACAACTTTGAAAAGGATTGCTACGCAGTTACCAATATGGCAACCTACATTGATTTGCTTGATACGGTCATCAACGTGTTCACAGTCTTTATAGCTGCCGTAAGTGCCATTTCACTTGTGGTTGGCGGTATCGGTGTTATGAACATAATGCTTGTATCAATTACCGAACGTACACGAGAAATCGGTATAAGAAAAGCATTGGGTGCCAAAACGGGCACAATAATGTTCCAGTTCTTAACAGAATCCATAATCCTTTGTCTTATAGGCGGTTTGATAGGCTTCTTGTTGGGTGTCGCTTTAGCGGCAATAGTATCACACATTATGGATGTTCCTTTGGCGGTTCAGCCCTCAACGGTTGCGTTGGCGGTTGGTTTCTCTTCGGCAATCGGTATAATCTTTGGTGTGTATCCCGCCCGCAGAGCCGCAAAAATGCCACCTATCGAGGCTTTACGCAGAGACTAAATAAAAAGTGAATTTTATCCTTCAAATTAATGATGTATATACATTTTGTATATACATCATTTTTTTATTGAATATTTGTTCTGTAAAGTAAAACTCTTTACAAAATTTACCTTTTGAAAGCGCCTGAACCCTTGAATTTGCGAGTTTTAAACATTTTCAACAGAGTTTTCAACAATTTCAAAGTTCAAATCCATGTCAAAAAACAACCGAATAAATAATGGCATAGTTTATTTTTAACTGCATATTTTATTGTTTTTTTGCAAGATTTTATTTTCTTCCGCCAAATTTTTCCCTCTTGTTTCACATTGTGTTAGAGTTCGACTTTTGTCGAAAAGTTTTTAAATATTTTTTTAAAAATATATTGCCATATTTTACCAAATATGGTAAAATATGGTAGACAATTCAGTCAGGCAGATTTAAAGAATAAAAAACGGAGGCTAGAGTAATGGTAAATAATCTGAAGATTTTATTGTCGGGTGAGGGGAGCGAGTTCGGCAAGAACTGCGCCAATGTATTAAGAACATACGGATATGATGTGTACCTAGTGGCGAAGGACGGTAAGGCTATAATTTCAAAGCTTGAGAATACCGAATTCGACGTGCTTGTAATGGATGCCTTTATGTCGGGTACTGACGCGCTCGGTGTAATCAACGAATTGAAGACACAAGAAAAGAAACCACTTATTATGGTGATGTCGGGCACTGATAATCCCATTTTTGAGCAAGAGGTTTTGTCTGCGGGGGCAGACTACTACTTTCTCAAGCCCTTTGATATTGCAATGCTTGCACAGCGAATAGGTCAGTTCACAGGTGGCACTGCCAACAAAAAAGGCGAAATTGTACGAAATGACACAGATTTACAGATGACCGTAAGCGAGATTATGCATCAGATTGGTGTTCCCGCCCACATAAAAGGCTATCAGTATTTACGCGAGGCAATCGTTTTGTCAATAAACGACCGTGAAATGATGAGCTCTGTTACAAAGGTGCTTTATCCCACGGTTGCAAAAACATATTCCACAACATCTTCAAGAGTAGAGCGTGCTATCCGCCACGCAATAGAGGTTGCTTGGGACAGGGGAGATGTTGACGTGCTCAGCTCATATTTCGGCTACACAATACAGAATTCGCGTGGTAAGCCTACAAATTCCGAGTTTATCGCAATGATAAGCGACAAGCTTCGTTTAAGAATGAAAATTTCTTGACAAGCATTGCATTAAGTGGTATAATCTCAATGCTTCGTGAGGGAGTAGTCGGCGTTTAAAACGCGGCAAGTCAACATACTGACCTTTATGGTCTGGCTTACCTTAAATGACAAGACTCATGTATGACTATTTTATAGCCATACTTGGGTCTTTTTTATATCCCAATATGGCAAACGGGAGGATTTTTTGATGTTAGAATTAGTATTTATCGCAGTAGGTCTTGCAATGGATGCATTTGCGGTTGCAGTCTGTAAGGGACTTAATATGAGAAAGCTTGATGTTAAACAAACTGCACTCATAGCTCTTTTCTTTGGCGGATTTCAGGCGGTTATGCCACTTATAGGTTGGTTTATCGGCTCACGTTTTGCCCATTACATAGAAAGCATCGACCATTGGGTAACATTCATTCTGCTCGCAATTATCGGCGGTAAAATGATTTGGGAAGCCATTAAGGGTGGCGATGAATGCGAAGAATGCGGCGAAAGCAAGCTCGATTTGAAAGAACTCACCGCTTTGGCAATCGCAACAAGTATTGATGCTCTCGCCGTTGGTGTAGCTTTTGCTCTTGAATATGAGCGTGATAAGGTTTTCGTGGCAGTAGCATTGATTGGCATTATTACCGCGGGACTTTCTGCAATCGGCGTGTTCATAGGTCACAAATTCGGGGCTAAATATAAGAACAAAGCCGAATTTGCAGGTGGATTGGTGCTGGTAGCAATGGGCGTAAAATTCCTTTTGGAAGGTCTTGGAATAATCGGTGGCTAATATGATTAAAACTTTGCTTTGGGATATTGACGGAACACTTCTCAATTTTGAAAAAGCAGAAAACTATGCCATTAAAAAATGCTTTGAGATTTTCGGTATTGGTGAGTGCACCGACGAAATGGTGGCTCGCTATTCAGCCATCAACAGAAAGTATTGGGAGGCACTTGAAAGGGGAAGAATAGCAAAACTCCAGGTGCTTCGTGGCAGATTCCTTGAGTTTTTCAAATCTGAAAATATCAGCTTTGACCGTATCGACGATTTTAATGAAGAATATCAGGTTCGTCTTGGCGACAAAGCTTTTTTCTGCGACAACGGACTTGAAACCGTAACCGCACTTAAGGGTAAAATAAAGCAGTATGCCGTAACAAACGGTACTTTCGTTGCACAAAGCCGAAAGCTTATGCAAACGGGGCTCATAGATATTTTTGACGGAGTATTTATTTCTGACAAAATCGGTTATGAAAAGCCGTCCGTTGAATTTTTTGACGCGGTGCAGAGCAATATCGGTAAATTCTCACACGACGAGGTAATGATTATCGGTGACTCACTCACCAGTGATATGCGTGGCGGAAATAATGCAAATATACTCTGCTGTTGGTATAATCCTCTCGATGCAGAGAATAAATACGGCATAAAAATCGACTATGAAATCAAAGATATTGCCGAAGTAATTGAAATAATAAAATAAAATGAAAAAAGGGACTGTTGCACAATGAACTGTCCCTTTTTTTGTGTAATATTACTTGCAATAAAAACTTAAATATCGTTGTTTAATTTTTAAAATTATGTTAAAATATAGTGAATATATTTAGAAAAGGAGAGTGGTTAAATGAGCGTACTTGATAAGGTTAAGGATTTTGGTACCGAAATCAAGACTCATTGGAACACTCCGGCAGAAGGTAAATATGTTCCTTATAAAGAATATAAGGACGTAGTTATCGGTGTCGGTGCAAACTACACAGGTGCAAAGGTACTTGAGTATATTGGCTTCTGGTCAAGCTGTTTTCTCATTATGCACCATTACAAATTACCCTATCTCACATTCTCTGTCATCGGTATTCTGAATATGCCTCTCGGCTATATTTCAGCACTTATGTGGTGGTATGTATGTGATAACTTGGGCTTCTTGAAAAAGAAAATGGAAAGAGTATTCTACGCAGTTTATGTGGGTATGATGATTTTCGGTATATCCACAATTCTGTTTGATTATTCCCGTCTTTTTGACCCAACCAGTGCGTTTATAACAACCCTTAACGGATTGGAAGGTATGAATGCCACGGCGTGCTTTAAAACCTTCGGTACACATTTCCTTTATACAGGCTGGGTAGGTGCTCGTAATATCTTCTGGCGTAAAAAGCTGTTGCCAAAGTACGGCAGATATAAATACAGTCTTTACTGTGATGTTGTGCCCAAGTGCATAATGGTTATCCTTATCGGCTGGCTTCCCGTTTACGAAATCACAGACGTTGCAACGCGTGTATGGGTCGCAAACCTTCTCTTTGCTACATATAACGTATTCGGCTTTGGTAACGTGCTTGAAACTTGCACAAAGAGCATTAGCCCCAACTTGCAGGAAAGAATTCTTGTACGTAGCTATCCCGTAAAGATTTCACATATTTTCAATTCAATACTTGCAATCGTTCTTCCTGCTATTATCGGCGCTCTCCGTTATGAGTGGGCAGATATCAATATGTACCGTTATGTTATTCCGATAACATTTATTGTTGCCGCAGTCTGCACAATGTTCCTTGCAGGCAGAATTAAAGAGAGAATTCCACAGCCACCCATTGAAGAAAAGGTTAGCATTAAATTCTGGGACGGTATGTTCGGCGTTCTCAAGAATAAGTATCTTCTTATCAATACAATTGTAGGACTTATCGACTCATTGGGTAACGGTATGCTCCCATTTGTTACAATCCTTTATTTCTATACCTTCCGTCTGAGCGGTCTTCCTTACAGCTTGCTTGTTGCACTGATTTCTTTCGCGGGAACTCCACCCGATTTGTTATCACCATATTTCCTCAAGCGTTTCTCATACAAGCAGATTATGATTTTCTATCAGTTAAGCCGTGCAATCGGTTATGCAATCATTGCCTGCGCTATGTGGTTCTGCGGTGAAAACCTTACACTTTGTGGTACAATCTGCGTGATTGTATTGTTCTTTATGGAAATGACAAAGACTGTTCCTACAACTGCAGGTCACGATATGAACGTTCGTATCGGCGACTATCAGATGTATCTTTCAGGCGAACGTCTTGAAAGCTTTGCAGGTGTGTTCGGCTGGTTCACAGGACCTATCACATCTTTCGTGGGTCTTATTATTCCTCTTATGCTTCTCAAATACGGCTTCAACAGTAACTGGGACGTTCTCTTTATTGACGAGTCAAGAAGAAACATTATTGTTATCCCGATTATCGTTGACGTTATAGGCTTCTTCCTCATGACTATTCCTTATTTGTTCTGGGATTACGACAGCAAAAAGCAGAATATGGTTATGGAAGTTCTCAAGCGCCGTGCAGAAGTTACAGAAAGACGCGCCGCTGAAGAAGGCAGGTCAACTGCCGGCAGTTATAAAGGTTAATGGGGGTGAGTTATATGAGTAAAAAAGATAAAAAGATAAATAATCCTAATGAAGAAATTAAGCTTGATATTCCTGAGGACGAAATATGGACATATCAGGTCCCTGGTCTTGCTGCACCTCATATTAACAAGCCCTATAAGCACTACGGCATCAAAAAGGTTGTTTTTGCGCTTATTATCGTTGTCGCAGTTACTCTTTCAATGTATTTTTCAGTTCGCACGGTTCAGAGTGACACCTTTGAGTATAAACAGCTAGAAAGCGGATATCAGCTTGATAAATTCAGCAATACAGGCTATATTACCGAGCTTGATATTGACTATGTTATGGAAGTTGTTTATGACGAGAATAACCCGGATGTAACAACTAACTTCATACTTAAAAAGGATACTTCAAAGCCCATCACAGCCATTCGTCAGTATGCACTTAACTGTGACGAAAAGGTTAAGGTTATCAACATCGGTGCAGATGTTCTTGAAATAGACGGCAAATCATTCTATTCTTGCTGGGGACTTCAGCGCATTGAGGTTGACGAGAACAACCCCAACTATTGTGATATCGACGGCGTTCTTTACAGTAAGGATAAAACAGAAATCATCTGTGTTCCCACCGACCGTGATACTTACCTTGCCGAAAAATACGGCTATGCAGAGTATGACGATTACGGCTACAGAGTAGAACCCACAGTTGAAGATGAAAATTACGCAGATTATGAAAGAGATGTTCTCACATACGTAATTCCCTCAACTGTTAAAACTGTTGGTGAGCTTTGCTTCAACTATGCAAATATGACAACTGTTTACATTCCCGAAGGCGTTACAACAATTGAAACTCTCGGCTTCTATGAAATTCCCAAGCTTGCAAACATCTATTCATATGTTCCTGCAGGCGAGGTAACAGATACTCATTACACATCTGACGATGCTCTTGGTGAGATTTATCTCTCATTGCCCGAAGGTCTTGAATATATCGGTTCAGACGCATTTACACAGTGTCAGGCTCTTACTTATATGTATGTTCCCACAAGTGTAAAGCACATCGGTCACCATGCGTTCTGGGATACCTGTTATAAGGAAGACGGTAATGTTTTGGGTGTTAATGCAATGAATGTGGGTGCTTCTGAAGAAGAATTCAAATCAGTTGAAGTAGGCGATAGCTGGCGTCCACAGTATGACTATCTTCTCTTTAAGAAGAGCGTAGATATTGTGTACTCTTCAGAAAGACAACCAATGCCTGCTGAATAAAATCGATAAACATAATAAAAGTCCGTATCAACTGATGCGGACTTTTTGTTATGTTAAATATTAATTAAATGACAAATAACAATACAGTGTATGTAATGTAAATTCCAAGAAGCAAAACACCTTGCCAGCGTGAAAGCTTCTGCTTGATAAGGGTTGGAACAGTAAGAATAAGCATAACACCCAACATTACGGGAATATCAAGTACCAACGAGGAGTTGATTCCACCGATATAGCCTGAAACAGGAACATCAAAGGGATTAAGCGTAACTGCTACACCGCTTACAAGTACAAGATTGAAAAGGTTTGCGCCGATAATGTTGCCGAGTGAAAGTGAGCCATGACCCTTAATAAGCGATGTAATTGCTGTTACAAGTTCAGGAAGGGAAGTGCCAAGAGCAACAATTGTCAAACCGATAACTTTTTCTGAAACACCGCACATGCGAGCAATCTCTTGGGCATTATTGTTAAGAAGATTTGCACCGATTGCAATAACAATTGCACCTACAACCAATAAAAGAATATCCTTAAGAAGACTATCCTTTGTGCCGGCTTCTTTTGATTCAACTGTATGGTCTTCACCGCTACGAGCTTCAAGCTCTGCTTCACTTGTGAGAGCACCAACCTGTTCTTCAAGCTGAACAGTTTCAATGCTTGCGGCAGATTTTTTCATTTTGAGAACTGTCATTACCATATAGATTACGAATATTGCAAGTAAAACAAGACCCATTGCAAGTGAGAATGTGCCGAACACATAAGCACCTAAACAGTAAATTACTGCGGCAATAAAGAAAAAAGTAACAGGTAATGTCATACTCTTTCTTGCAGCAGGGCCAGGCCTTATTGCAATTGTAATGGCTGCAATTAATGATGTGTTGCAAATAATTGAGCCGATTGCATTACCGTAAGCAATTGAGCCGACACCCTGAACAGCCGCACCCGCTGAAACCATAACCTCAGGAAGAGTGGTGCCGATGGAAACAACCGTTGCACCGATAAGAATTTCAGGCAAATGGAATCTGCGCGCAATACCTGAAGCACCGTCAACAAACCAGTCGCCACCCTTGATGAGCAAAACAAGACCCACCACCAATAAAATAATTGGAACTAACATTTTCATACTCCTTTTTCTTTTTCAATAATAAAATAAAAACGGATTCCGAAAAAAGGAATCCGTCAAATAAATACATAAAAACAATGCGTTTTCCGAAAAAAGATAGAACGCAAGCTTTACTTGATTCTATGACAGACTCCACCACTTATTCGGAATATGGCTAAATTATACAGTATATTGTTTGAAAAGTCAACAAGTGCACTATTTGGGTTATGGTAATTTCTTTATAACTTTTGGTATTATATTTAACAACAAAATTAAAAGAGAGCACACAAAAAGTGTACTCTCAGACTGATGACAAAGTTCATTCCGAAAGGAGTGAACTTTGTTTTTTTATGTACAAAAGCCAATAAAAATAGTATAATAGAAGCAGAAAAAGGGTGATGAAAATGTTAAGAGAAACAAAAGGTCAACAATTAAAATATGAGTTAGTAATGATAGAAAATTTAGTACCTAAAAATCATTTGCTCAGAAAAATTGACAAGGTAATAGACTTTAGTTTTATCAACGAAATCTGCAAGCCGTATTACTGTGCAGATAACGGCAGACCCGCAATAGAGCCTGAAACACTTTTTAAAATGCTTTTCATTGGATATCTTTATGGAATAAGAAGTGAAAGAAGATTAGTAGAAGAAGTAAAGGTTAAATAAAGTTTGTTGCATATAATTCATAATTATCGCTCCTTAAAGATAGTAACCCAAACTATATGCTATATCGTTAACTAAATCTTTATTTGCTTCTGAACTTTCACAATATAGCACAGTATTATCTACCTTCATTAAATAATAATATTCACCATTGTATAGATACGTATGAATGATGTAGTTTCTTAAATCTGCACCCGTTTCCACTGAATCTCTAGAAAAGTTTTCGTTAATACCTGCATTTAGCCTTTGATATGCACCATATGCATCATCTGTTGATTCAAACTCGTAATAATCAAATAAGAAATCAGTATCTCTTGCTGAAATTACATATTTTAAACCAATGTTTGGATAAACTTCAAGATATTGTTCTGTAGAGTCCTTTGCATCGCAGTTGTATTCTTCCAATGCGTTATAAACTTGTTCATAAGTCGCTGGAGTTTTATCTTCACCAATGTTTACCATCAAAACAAACAATCCAAACAATCCTAAAATTGTGAGAATAAGAAAAACTATTCCTCTAACGGTTACTTTTTCATCTAATCTTGCTTTAGCCATTTATATCACCTCATTAAATATTATAAATTTATTAATCTTAATTCAATCTAATATCCACCAACCTTTAATGAACTTATATCAATACAAAGTTGATAGTCAGAATCATTAACTAATCCGTCTTGATTTATGTCGGCAGCCTTTAAATAAGCATCTGTAAGCTCGTGAAGATTGGCTATATATAGGTCTATTGTGATTGCATCGAATCCATCAATAGCACCATCGCCATTTACATCTCCCACCGAAGGTGAATATCATATCGAAGATATATCACCCGTTCCAACAGGAACGGATATCATTGAAAAAAGTCACCTTTGTCAGTAGACAAAAGTGACTTTTTTCGTGTGAAAGAGCGACTAAAAGTAGTGTAAACAGGGGTAAGAAAGACTAAAAGTAGCACATTTACTTTGTTCGAAAAATTTAAATTCACACAATTCCCAATTGAACTAAACTAATCCAAATTAATATGCTTCCAATGATGAGTGATATGATAGAAACCCAATGTCCCAAATATTGTTTAATAATAATTGCTACAAAGTTGAAGAGTCCTATTCCAATAACAAACCCACCGACCCAGCCAAGCATTAGCCACGGGCTGTTATCAGCTATCGGAATTACAAAAACCATGTATAGGACAACAGGAAGCATTAATGCTGCGATGCCAAGCATCACAAGAAAACCATATCCAACTGGGTGCTTTTCTTTGAATTCATAATCAGATGTAGCAGAAAAATATGACGAAGATCCCTTTGGAGGTGTCCATTGACTGCTTTTCTTTCGGTTCTTTTTCTTGTTTTTCTTCCCCACATTCATCGCCTCTTTTTACTTAACTATATCATAAATATCGAAACCTTTCAATGATATATCGCTTGCGCGATATGATATAC
>CAYWFB010000035.1:0-17572 GCA_964457415.1 uncultured Eubacteriales bacterium
AACACCTGTTGTTGAAGAGTGAGCTCTGTGAGCTGAACCGAAAGCATCGTTTACATAAAGTTCTGCAAGGTCAGCAAACTTCTTGCTGAGCTCTGGGTCGTTCTTTGTTTCACCCTTTTCATAACGAACGTTTTCAAGAAGAAGAACTTCGCCATCTTTAAGGTCAGCTGCGAGTGCCTGTGCGCTTTCGCCTACAACGTCCTTTGCCATTTTAACTTCTTGACCAAGAAGCTCTGAAAGTCTTGCAGCAACAGGAGCAAGTGAGAACTCAGGAACAACTTCACCCTTAGGACGACCAAGGTGTGAGCAAAGGATAACCTTTGCACCATTTTCGATAAGATATTTGATTGTGGGTAATGAAGCAACAATTCTCTTGTCACTTGTGATTACGCCGTTTTCCATTTTTACGTTGAAGTCGCAACGAACAAGAACTTTCTTGCCAGCTACCTGTAAATCTTCAACAGTCTTTTTGTTTAATGCACTGCTCATTGAAAAAACATCCTTTCAAAGATATAGATTTAAAATTTACCATTAGTTATTTTATACTAATATGTACTTTTTTTCAAGTATAAAGATGATATTTGTTAAAATTTTATCACTTTACCCATTATATATAGCCAAAATTGAATTTGTTTTGTCTATAATCATATTTTTAAGTTCTTTTGGTCCCCTCACCTTTACTTTGTCGCCGAACTGCATAATCCAGGATACAAGACCCTCGGTAACTGCGACATCAACCTTTGCAAGAAAATTATTATCATCATAAGGCTTCATATAACACTTTTCACCAAAACGGTCAATAAATTCCTCAATCATTGAATTATTACAGATTAGCTCGACAGGTTTTATATCGCCTGAAAACATAGAAAGATGCTTATTACTGTAATCTGCAACATCAAAAAATGTCTTATATGGCGACACCTCTGAAAAATGACGTGAGTAAGACTCAAGCACTTTGACATTTTTAAGTCTGTCAATTCGCAAATGAATAAGATTATCATACTTACTGTGATTACCGACAAGATAATAATGGTCATTTGACCAAATAAGCGCATAGGGATTGATAATCATTATCTTTTCTTCATACTGCGCACGCTTGCCGTCAACAACCTTACGGCGACGGTAGGTCACTTCAACCTGCTTTCTTTTGAGAATTGCAGAATTAAGAGTATCAATGATAATAAACAAGTTTTCATTGTTACATTTGTTACGATTATCAATATAAACCTGCTTTTCAATTCGCTTATACTGATATTCACTTGCAAAACCTGAAAACTTTTTAAGCAAGGCTTTTGTTTTCTTTGCAGAGATAAAATTTGCAGACTGAACCGCATCAATCAACAATCGCAATTCGGGTATTTCAAAATGGAATGATGCCATAAAATACCCTCTTGGCGATTTTGATTTGATTATATCGTAGCCGTATTCAATAAGACAATCAATGCAGTCATATATTGTTTTTCGTTCACACTCAATACCGTAATCATTCTGAAGATAATACATAATGTCATTTGCAGACATAGGGTGCTCTTCATCGGATTTCTGTTTTAGAATGTCAACAATATATAACATTCTGAGTTTTTGTTTAGATGGAGTTTTCATATCTCTTATAATACAAGCTTCTCATTCATTGCAATGAGAACTTCCGCATCAATTTTAATATGCTCACGGTCATAGGTCATTATGCCGTTAACTTCATTTTCGACATCACTTACCTGAGTATAAACAGTAGCACTCAAACCACGTTCAACAAGCGGAATAATCTGTTTTTCGTGAAGATTCTTATACGCTTTTGTAAGTTTTTCAGGAGTACTGTACATCATATAGCCGAAGCTCTTTGATTCATCCCAGGTATGACCGCGGTCAATATGACTGTATCCGCCGTATTCTGAGAGGACAAAAACACGTTCATCAAGCTTGGGCATTGTTACGGGTACTGTGTAACGGTGCATACTCTTGAAATCACCTGCGCCCTGGTCGTGCCAGCCACTTGCGTGGTCAACTACACGAGTTGGGTCAAACTCTTTGATATTATTGGAAATTCTCACTGAGTCGAATTGTCCCCAGCCCTCGTTGAAAGGAACCCAACATGAAATTGATGTATGATTGAAAAGCTGATTAAGCATTTCATTAAGCTCACGCTCAAATTCATTACGCCATTCCTGCTCACCGCGCTTGAATGCCTTGTATTTATCATCTTTTACATGAATACCGAAGAATGGATAAACACCTGCAAGCATTGTGCCGATATATTCGCCACCGCTTACCATATCCTGCCATACAAGCATTCCAAGGCGGTCACAGTGATAATACCAACGTCCGAGTTCAACCTTAATATGCTTTCTAAGCATATTGAAGCCAAGACGTTTCATAGTAGCGATGTCGTAAATCATTGCCTCGTCTGTTGCAGGGGTCATACCGCCGTCTGACCAATAGCCCTGGTCAAGAAGACCTTTCTGGAAATACGGTTTATTATTAAGCATAAATCTCGGCATACCCTTTTCGTCTTTACCTGTTGAGAACTTACGCATACCTACATAGCTCTTAACCGTATCAACAACTACACCGTCTTTAATCAACTCTATTTTAAGGTCATAAAGGAAAGGATTTTCGGGTGACCAGAGTTTGATATCATCAAATGCGATTTCACCGTCAAGAGAAATCACATTTTCAGATACAGTTTCGCCGTTATCATAAACTGTTACTTTAACATCGCAAATTTCGTCAGTAACATAAGTCTTGAGTTTAAGAGTTTTCGTGTCAATGTCGGGAATCATACGAAGCTTTGTGATGTGGCAAGGGTCAACCGCCTCAAGCCATACGCTTTGCCAGATACCCGATGTTGCAACATACCAGAAACCGTGAGTATCAAGCACCTGCTTACCTCTCTGCTGATAACCCTTTTCAGTTGGGTCTGTTGCTGTCACTACGAGCTCGTTTTCGCCGTCTTTGAGCAAGGCCGTAATATCAATACCAAATGATGTGTAACCACCTCTGTGACCGCCTGCGAGCTGTTTATTCACATAAACCTTGCAATCCCAATCAACTGCGGCAAAATTAAGAATAATATTCTTACCCAGCATATTTTCAGGAATTGTGAAAATCTTTTTATACCAAAGCTTCTGTTCAGGAAGCAAAGGCTTTTCTACTCCTGAAAGCATACATTCAATGGCGTAAGGAACAACAATTTCCCCATCAAAGCTTTCTGCCCATTCACAATCGCCATCAGTAATAGCGTAATCATATACTCCATTCATTGAGAGCCAGTTTTCGCGTTCCATCTGTGGACGAGGATACTCGGGCAACGGATTGTTTCTGTCAACAGAGTCTGTCCATCTTGTTTTCATAAATCCCATATTTATTACCTCCAAATACAACAAAGCCTAATAAGGCATATAATCATATTTATTTTATAACATAATAAACCATTTGTCTATTGAATTTTTGAAATTTCTTTGTTATAATACGAAAGAAATATGCGGATGTGGTGGAATTGGCAGACACGCAAGATTTAGGATCTTGTGCGCAAGCGTGCAGGTTCAAGTCCTGTTATCCGCACCAAATCAAAATCCCGGCATTTTGTCGGGATTTTTTGAAAGGTTCATTTTTATGAAAGATAAAACTTCTTTAATATTTACTGGTGACATCGGTTTTGACCGCTATATGTACGGTAAATGGGATGACGAAGAATTAATTTCAAAAGAAATTCTTGATTTTCTTCATAGTGCCGACCATGTAATCACAAATGTTGAAGGTCCTGTTGCTATTGCGGAACAAAACACAACTCAAAGCGGTGTTCAACAGTTGTTGCATACCATTGACCCTAAAGCTGTTAAAGTTCTTAACAATATGAAATCAGATATATGGAATATCTGTAATAATCATATTATGGATGCCGGTCCTTATGGTATTGAAAGTACATTAAAGATTGCAAAAGAGAATAATGTGCAAACTATCGGTGCAGGAATGAACATTGACGAAGCAAGAAAGCCTGTTATACTTAACGAAGCCGGCGGAATCGGTATGTTTGGTGTTGGCTATCAGCGTGCTTGCAGAAAGGCTGACGAGGATAAAGCAGGTTGTTATAGTTGGAGCGATTTAGATGCGATTCAGCATTCAATCGACGAGATAAAAAAGACATGTCGTTGGTGCATTGTTGTTGCCCACGCAGGTGAAGAATTCACTCCGCTCCCCTCACCGTACACAAGAGAAAGATACCACAAATTTCTTGAAATGGGTGCGGATATTGTTGTTGCGCATCACCCACACGTGCCAATGAATTATGAAACCGTTGGAGATAAAATTATTTTCTATTCATTAGGTAATTTTATTTTTGATACTGATTATCAGCGTTCACAGTTCAATACTGACATAGGCTTGTTAGTAAAACTCAATTTTACAGAAAATGAGTTTACTTATGAGCCAATGGGGCTCAAAATTGTTCGTGGTCCTGAGCACATTGTAAAAGATGAGCTACCACGCATATTTGTTGACGTTCAAGAGGACGAATACAACCTTTTAGCTCCACTTTCAGCTAAAATGCTTATAGCTGCCACAAAGCGTCAAATGACCTATTTAAAACCAAATGAGTTCAAAGACGCTACCGAAGAAAAATGGAAAGAGCATTTCGCAGAGCCCTTGCGAACAGGTCGAGTACCGGGTGAAACTTTAGACTTTTACATTATTTGTCCACTTGCCGAGAAAGCAGAAGAAGGCGCTTGGAAACAAAGTAAATTAGAGGATGTAAAACAATATATTTTAGAGCAGATGTAAGTTTAAAGAGGTGAATTTATGTTTTGGGGAATTCCTACACTTATTGAAAACAAGTCTATTGAAGAGTCAATTAGTTTGTGTAAAGAATTAGGTTTCAATTTTGTGGAACTCAATATGAATTTACCTCAATATCAACTTGATAGAATTGATATTGAGAAATTAAATAAGCTCAAAAGTGAAAACAACATATTTTATACTATTCATTTAGACGAGAATTTGAATGTAAGCGATTTTAACCCCTATGTTGCATACGCTTATTTAAGAACTGTACTTGATACAATTGAATTAGCGAAAAAACTCGATGTAAAAGTAATTAACACGCACTTATCAAAAGGTGTATATTTCACTTTACCTGATAAAAAAGTTTTTCTATTTGAGCAATATAAAGAAGAATATCTAAAAAGCATAGCAAGTTTTCGTAACACTGTTTTAAATGCGTTGCAAGATACAGATATTAAGATTTGCATAGAAAATACTAATTGCTATACGGATTTCCAAATTGAAGCAATTGATATTTTATTACAAAGCCCTGTGTTTGCATTAACTTTTGATGTTGGTCACAATTATTGCGTTGGCGGTGTTGACGAAAGAATAATTATGAATAGAGAAAATAAACTGACTCACATTCACTTGCACGATGCGTGCGATAAAAAAGACCATTTGACATTAGGAACAGGAAATATTGATATAGAGAAATACATTACATTAGCTAAAACCCATAATTGTACAGTTGTTCTTGAGACAAAAACGGTTGAAGCATTGAAAAAGTCGGTTGAATGGTTAAATAATAATTGGAGTAAATATAATGCATAAAATCTTTGGTGCAAAAGAAAATGTTGAATATACAACCCGAATCGGTGCTTATGTAATTCCGATTAAAGAGAATAAAATTGCCGTAATCAAAACACGTAAAGGTTATTTTTTAATCGGCGGCGGTAAAGAAGAAAACGAAACTGACGAGCAATGTATCAAACGAGAGTGTCTTGAAGAAACAGGATATGATATAACTGTTGATAAGAAAATTTGCAGTGCAGAAGCTTTTACACATCACGAAAGAATCGGTTATTTTCACCCTATTCAGACATATTATATTGGCACAATTAACGGGCAAACACAAAACTCAAAGGAAACAGACCATAGTTTAGAATGGATTGACATCAAAGAAATCCAAAACAAAATGTATGCTGAAATGCAAAATTGGGCAATAAAACAAATGTTAAAAGGATTGGAATAACTCCAGTCCTTTTCTTTTACCTTGTTCTAACATTTTCAATATGCACGGGATAGGTGCGGACATAGTTGTAGGTATCAAGGCGACGCATATAGGAATCTACTGTATGTGCACAAATCAAAATTTCACCGTCGGTATCAAATCCCGTTACAACAAGTGTATGATAAAGCCTTTCACCGTTATATAAAAAGATTACATCTCCGAGTTGAATTTCGCTTAAATCTGCGTCTCTGCCAAAGGGTCCAACGCCTTGATTAGTGGTAAGAAATCTATAAAGATACTGCACACCCGACCAAGCAGCCGCACGGTCATTGGGCGAGATATAATACCAGCCATAATCTCTTGTGTAGTTCATCACCCCCGCGCCAGCAAAAATACATTGCGAGGCAAAATTAGTGCAATCCCCTCCTATTCCGTGAAAATCAAAATATTGCGGATTCCGAGAAAGCGCCCACTCCTGCGCATAAGCAACTGCGCTTGCTCTGTTATATTGAATAATTGGCATAAAAAATCACTCCCATACATTCTATGCAGGGAGCGATTTTCAGTTTATTTTATATTCTCGTAAACCTCATTCGCAATGGCTTTTGCGCCATCTGCGTTGGGATGAACGAAATCCGCCTCAAACCATTGGGGATTTTCTGCGGTAAGAGAATAAATATCGATATATTTATAACCACGCTCTGCGGCAATTCCTTTTATGATTTCTGCGATTTCGTCAACCAAATTGGGTTGAATGTCATAAGTGGTTATACCCTCTGTCTGACTTTTATCCTCATAAAATGCCTTTGCGGGAATGCCGAGATATATTTCGGGTGAATTTTCGTCGGTTATATATGTATCAAGCAGTGATAGATATTCTTTCTTAAACGTCTCAGCATCTGTCCAGTTTTCCGGTTTTGAGTCGTTACTGCCAAGCATAAAAATAAGAATATCAGCGTTATATTCAATACTTTGTATATAAATACCAGTTTCAATATATGGTTGGTCGCCCGTACTGTGTGCAGTTGTACCGCTTACGCCAAAATTCTGCACATTATAGCCGTCGCCCAACAGATTTTGTAATACTGCGGGGTAATTATTTTTGTGCCAAGGTGTTACACCGTGACCGTATGTGATACTATCGCCAACGCAGGCAACCTTAATTTGACCCTCTTGTGCTTCAGTTCTTATATGAATCCCTGAAAGTCCGTTAAGGAATATAAAGGAAAAGCCGCCGATGCCTAAAACAAGAATTACAGCCAAAATTATTGCTAAAGTTTTTATACCTTTCTTTTTCATAACCATTCCCCTTTCATACTTTTATTTTATCATAGTAATTTTACATAATCAACAAAAAAGCACCGACTCTTAATAAGTCAGTGCAATTTTTTAATTCCAATAATCAGTTTTATGTGGTAAGTCAATATCACTCGCCTTGAATATAGGCTCTACGCCTTCGCTACGCTGTTTTTCATAGTCTTTTAAGGCTCTGAATGCGTATTTACCGAGGGAAAGAATTACAGGCATATTAATAAGCGTCATACCACCCATTGTAACATCTGCAATACCCCAAAGCAAGTCAGCATTTAAGCCCGCACCGACAAAAATAACCACCGATGCGATAATATAATAAATGCTCATAAACACCTTGCCGGGCTTTTTGCCGAAAATATGGAAAATACATTTATCAACATAGAAAAGGTTGCCGATAAGCGTTGTGAATGCAAACAAAATCATTGCAATTGTTATGAAGATTGGGCCAAATGCGCCAAGAGTTTCATTAAGTGCTGCTTGAACAAAAGGCGCTCCCGAAAGCTCTGCTGATGGCTCGACACCAGAGCTCATACACATAAACGCAGTTGCAGAACAAATAAGAATTGTATCAATAAATACTGATAAAACCTGCACAAGACCTTGCTTTACTGGGTGATTAACCTCTGCCGATGCAGAAGCGTTAGGTGCAGAGCCCACGCCCGCCTCATTACTGAAAAGTCCGCGTTTTATACCGAACATTATGCAGGACCCACTGAATCCGCCGAAAATTGCTTCTAAGTTAAAGGCTTCAGTGAAAATTGTCTTGAAAATGTTGGGCAACAAGCCGATATTCATTATAACAATCACAAGGGCTACAAGAATATATGCAACACCCATAATTGGTACAAGTGTACTTGTAACCTTGATAACTCGTTTACCGCCACCGAAAAGGCAATAGCCAACAACTACTGCAACAATAAGTCCGATAATCCAAGGGGTTGTTTTTTCGTCATAAAAATTATATCCTGAAAATGTTGACTGTAAATTATATGAAGCAAGCATATTAAAGCCAAAGCCATAAGTCAAAATAAGTAAAATTGAGAATATAATAGCCAATGGCTTGCATTTAAGTCCAGCTTCAATATAATAAGCAGGTCCGCCGTAGCAACCATCAGGACCTCTTCTCTTATAAATCTGCGCAAGTGTACTTTCGACAAATGCAGATGCACTGCCAACGATAGCGATAACCCACATCCAAAAGACAGAACCGAATCCACCAAGGCAAAGTGCAGTTGAAACACCAATAATATTGCCTGTGCCTACGCGTGATGCAGTGGACACCATAAGAGCCTGAAACGACGAAACACCACCTGCAACCTTTGGTTTTTCCATAACTGCTCGAAATTGCTCTTTTAATAATCTGAACTGAACAAATTTTGTACGGAATGTGAAATACAATCCACCGAGTACAAGAATAATGATTAAAATATAGCTATAAAGAGCGTCGTTAATTGAAGAAATAATGTTTTCAAACATTAAAATTCCCCTTTGATTTCGTGATATATTGATTATTATTATTGACCATAAAAAGTCAAACAACACAAAAAAGCACCAACCTTTTAGTTAGTGCTTTTGGCGGAGAGCAAGGGATTCGAACCCTCGAAGCCGTTTTGGCGGCTTACACGATTTCCAATCGTGCTCCTTCGACCAGCTCGGACAACTCTCCGTGTCAACAGTTAATTATTATATAAGATAATTTTTGCAAAATCAAGTGTTTTTATAAAAAATATGGGGTTATCTTTCGACAACCCCACAAATAAAATTCAATTATTCAACTGTTACTGTACCGTCTTCGTAAACTGTGATTTTATCACCTGTTTTAACTGTGTTGAGGAATTCTTCACCTAAACAGTCAACTGTTGGCATTGGAGTATCTGTCCAAACAGAACCGATAATTGCACCTGCTGCTGCGAGAGAGTCGATATGCTCTGAGAAAAGCATACAAGCAGGACAACGCTCCATAACCTTTGCACAATAAAGAACAAGACCACCAGTTGTCGAACCAATTGTCTGTGGTAAGCAAAGTGCAGTACCTACCATTGGCTTTTCATAAATATCAGCGTTATTCTGGTCACCACATTTAGATTGTTTATCACCAAACTGAAGTGCACCTTGGAAGGAAGCAAGTGTATTAAAACCACCATGAGAAACAAGTGCTGTTGCTGTTGCTGTTCCCGGAACTACGGGACGACCTTTAAATGTTTTCATTTTATTTTGCCTCCTTTGTGATGATGTCAAGAATCTCTTCGCTTGTGTAGTAACGAGATGTTGTATATGTACGAAGCTTGTTTGAATTTGTAATTACAGGCATCTTCTTTGCAAGTGGGTTGTTCATATACATAAGTGGGCAAATGTAGCTGAGCACAACACCTGTTGCCTGAAGTTTTGCATAATAATCTGTCTTTTTGAACTCATCACAAACTGCAGGAGGAGCAGTAAATACTGTAGGAATTGAAACTTTCTTCAAACCATTCTTTTTAAGACCCTCGTAAACATTGTCTGTCCACTCTTTGAGCTGAGCCATTGTCATATGTGGGCAACCAACAAAGCAAAGCTTTGGAGTTGCATCAGGATTTTTCCACATAACAGGATATGATGCCTTAACTCTTTCAAGTTCAGCGTCATCAATAACATAAACCTGTGCATTTTCATCAACGAGTGCATCGCCCATTTCAACCGCTTCAGGAGTAAGACCTGCAATATGGAAAAGACCAACTGCACCATTTGATGCACAAGCAGCGCCAAAATCCTTAAGATATGCCTTTGCGTTGTCGTCAAGGTCTGTGCCAAGCCATTCATTCATGCCCTTAACATAGGGAACGTCTTCCATTACTTTCATACCAATGGCAGAACCGAGAATCTGTGCTTCGGGCTTCTTTGTACATTTAACTTCAATAACCCAAGTTGCTTTTCTTCCCTCGTCTGTAAGAAGACCAAAATATGGAACAAAGCCTGCAATTGAGCCCATCATTTCAATAAGACCGGAGTTACGGTTGCAACGAGCACCAATAACACTGTTGGCATATGCAACAGCGCTTGATTCAGCCCAAGAAAGAACATCACCTTTTTTAGGTGTATTGCCTACTTCATCAAGATAGCAAGCACAAGTATAAGCATCATCATTAAGAAGACCCATCTTGCGAAGCTGTTCATTGTATGAATCCTGCTTTGAATACATAAACTTTTTGAAAACAAAGTTCTTCAAGAAATCTGATGGAACATTTGGGTCAAAAGGTTTGGGGTCAACTGAGAATTTTTGTTTTGATGTAACACCAGCATTAAGGAGTTGGTCCATTAAATCAAAAACGGGTGTCATCATTTTTAAGCCGAAGCTTGTAACAAGATGTCCCTTTTCACTTGTTACGGGAACCATTTTTTCAGCACCGAATGTCTCGCCGTACATAACAAGTGTTTTCATAACTTTAGCCATAACTTCGCCTTGTTCGCCGTTCAGCATTGCCTGCTGTTCGGCTGTCAATTGCATTGCCATGTTAAGCACCTCTTTAATAATATATTAACAAATTATAGTTTACTCTCAAACCCTAAAAGTGTCAATGAGAAATTGTTAAATTTTTGACTAAATCAATATTTTACAAAAGGTATGGGCGGATGCCTTTCATCCGCCCGAAAATTATTTATTACATTACGGGACGATGTGGGCATCGTCCCCTATATATCAATTATATATTCCATCCATATGCTTCGGCGGCGAGGGGATAACATTTTGTATGCAGTTCATTGAAATCTGCTGTTACTTCTGCATCAAAGAAATACCAATAATCGTTAATACAGATATAGGCATAAGCCGTTACACTTTGGTTGACGTCTTTAATGGGAATATCAGTCACAATACAGGTGAACATATAATATCCATCCGCATCTTGAATGTAATTTACAGGTGCATCAGTATATCCGCTTACAACTTCGCCTTGTGCTACTTTTTTAGCATCTTCTTTTGAGAATGTTGTTGTATTACGAGAATAAACAAAACCAGCCCTTGAAATTATAAGCTCTGCTTCATCATTTGTATCAGCAATATATGTTTTGAAATCTTCATCAGTAATCATTGCACGAGTTCTTACGTCAAACATATTTGCGTATGAACCGTCATCGTTTCTCGTGAATCTAATTTGTGATGACATTGGTGAAATGATCGTTTTTGATATGTCAATAAATTCGTGACTATTCTCATTTGCCCAAGTTTCAGCATAAGTACCTTTTATGCCATAAACAATGTAGTTTCTGCCCAAAGTATCTTCGGTGCAATCTTCAAATACTTTAGAAGTAACAATTGTGCAGTTATGTGCTATTGGTAATGAATGCGCAACCTGAAGGCTTGGCACTTCAAGATAATTAACTGTGCTTTCATAAAAAGCATTTTCTCCAATAATTGTAACACTTGGAAGATTTAGTTCTGTTAAACCGCTTGTATAAGCAAATGCAAATTCATTAATTGTTGTTAATTTTGGGGCATAAAAGTTTTTAAGAGCAGAGTTTTCTATTATGACACCTTGAAACTCATTAAAACCAGCGAAACAATACTCACCAATTTTTTCTAACTTTGGTGCATTTATTATTTCTAAAGTGGAATTCATAAAACATTCTTTTCCGATTTCTCTTGCATTAGGAAGTGAAATTGTTTTAATTCCCGTGTTATAGAATGCACGACCACCTATGTATTCTGCTTTTGGTAAGTTCACATTCTCCAATTGCGAACAATAACTAAATGTGCTTCCAGAGATACTATTTGCATTTTCCAAATTAACGTTTTTTAGAGAATAACAACTTTTAAAACAACCAAAATCTGCGTCTATCTTGATTAATTTTGGAAAATCTATTTCGGTAAGATTTATGCATTGCTCAAAAGGTGCGTATGTCGAATGAGAAAAGTCAGAAATGATTTCAGTTAAATTTGGGAAATCTAAAACAGTCAACCAATAGCAATATGCAAATACTTGAGACCCAATTGTTATTAACGATTGTGCCGACACTTTTCTCAAGGTTCTGCATTCTTCGAAAGCACCAAAACTTAAAGTATTAAGTAAAGGTATATTTGCTAATTTTAAATTGTAATTAAATGCAAAAGCAGAAATTCCGGCAAATTCAAGTTTTGGAAAGTCAATAGTGTTTACTTCAATTCCGTTTAGACCATAATCTTCAACATATTTAAGTTTAGGAGCGTAAATATATATTAAAGATGAATTTTCAAATCCTGATTCATATATTTCGGTCAGTCCAGGAGCAGTAAAGTATTTAATCGATGAAGAAGTAAATGCTTCACAACCAACTGTTATAAGAGACTCCGGAACAGTCATACCGATTATTTGAGTATTATTTGAAAATGCATAATCATTAATTCCTGTAACAGTTATTCCGTTAATTGTATTTGGGACAATGAATTCTTTTAAATTGCCTTTATATTTGGTAATATTACCATTTGGTTTAATTTCAAAATCGCTCTCATCGGCGTAGTACTCCATTTTATATTCATTTGCAACAGGAATACTTCGAAGGCCACTTTCAGAGTATGCAATAGCACGAACTGACATTGATTCTGTTATTGAGATTGGTTCTGTATATAAGATTCCATTTGATTTGGATGGATATGATTCATCGGTTGTGTAATAAATAGAATAGCCCTCAGGCACGGATAATGTAAGAGATAAATCACTATGATGAATTCCGGATTCAATTGAAAAATTTGGTTCACTAACTTGACTATCTAAACTTATTGCAGATAAGATTTGAGGCATTCCCTTTCCATATGCTAAAGAATCGTCTTCGCAATAACTATTCAAATCGGCCCTTGAAGGCTGATTCCCACTTGTATCAGCGTAATCATATTCCTCAATTGGATGGAATCCATCGTGATAAGCCAAATCATCATATTTAACTGAGGTTCTGTTTAAAACTTCTTTTACTTCATCAAAGTTTTTATCAGAAAAAACAGAAAGAACGGTAGCGACGGCAGATGTTACAAAAGGCGTTGAAAAAGAAGTGCCATAATCTGTTTTATCACCATTTGCTAATTCAATAGAATGTCCCGGAGCAACAAAGTCGATAGCTTCTCCGTAATTTGAAAAGAAGCTTTTGTTGCCATTTTTGTCAATAGAGCCAACAGTAAATACTTCATCATAGGAAGCCGGATAATATTTGCTTACTAAATCACTGTTATTACCAGCACTACAAACAATAATTACCCCTTTTGAGTATGCATTCCTAACAGTTTCTTCAACTAAGTTTGATTGAATTGTTGAGCTTGAACTTAAATTAATAACATCAGCTCCTTGTTCTACAGCAATATCAATACCTGTTGCTACTGCTGAATTAGAAGATTGTTTATATTGATTTAATACCTTATACGCAACTATTTCCACATTACTGTGAGTATTATCAACGATTATTCCTGAAATATAGCTTCCATGAGTATTATCTGCCTTTGCACTATTTTCTGTACCGGAATTACTTAAATTAACACCTGAATCTTTAACTCTACCCTGTAAATATGAAGCATTAAAGTATGCACCTGTGTCCAATACCGCTACTGTTATTTTCTCGGTCGAAATATTATTGTTAACAATATATTCTTTTGCCTCGTCACCCTGAACCATAGGATTTCCGTAAGACATACTTTGACCTTCAACAATGCCATCCAACTCTGCCCATTCAACATAGCTTAATGATTGATAATACTCCAATGCCGCACAAGCAGAGGCGCTATCTTTGTATTGAAAAATGTATATGTTATCAGTTCCTTTAACGAGTTTTGCATTACCGTAATTTGCAGGTTTGCGTGACGATTTAATAATTACACGACTGTTCGCTGATTCTTCAACAGTTTTATTTGCGTTTGTTTCGTCTTGATATAACTCGCTCAAATTCTCAACATATTCTTCAACTGAAACATCTGTAAATGCATAAACAGGCAAAACTACGTTAAAAGAAGAAAGAGTCATCAGTACCGAACACAAAATGCTTAGTATCTTTTTCATAAAACCACTCCTTTTATGTTCTTTATACAGTATAAAGTCACTTTACAGTCAAGTGTTTTTATAAAAATATTTTTTATATTAAAACAGACCGCCTCGAAAGACGGTCTGATAATAATTTGAAACTTTCATTTCAATGTTGAGCCACTAAAAAACATAGTAATTAGTATACTGATTATAGCAACGGCAAAGCTATAAACAGTATAATTACGCCATATAATACATGCTCTTTTTTCAGTATCGTTAAAGCGTTTTGACAATATATCATTGATTAAATATATAATAGTAAATAAAACTACTAAAGGGAAAATACCTAAAACGGTAAAATTGTGTCCACAAAGCAATAGAATTATATTCAAGATTGAATAGCCAAGACATACAGCGAATAAAACTTTAAAGCAATTCACCATCGCATTTGCAGTTTTGCCAATTTTCCTTTTATCAACAGGAGCTTTTCCGTACTTTTTCAATGCACTTAAAATAGAAATTATAAATGTGCCTATTGCACCTATTCCGGCTATCAAAATACCCCACACATAATTAGTGAGCATATACCAATCAGGTTTTTCGACGATAGTGCCTGTAAAAACTCCGTTTGGAGCAATTGTATACACATTATAGAAATCAAAGCCAAAGCCCAAATCAGTAATTTTTTGCAAATCTTCAACACAGTATTCTTCGTAATTCTCACGCAAACTTATAACACCTGCTTTTTCAGCATAAGACATTTCAAAAAATTCGCCGTTTAAGGAATTGTATACATAGATATTACCGTCACATTCGACCATCAATCTGTCATCAACAAGATAAAAATATCTGCCTTTTGCTGAATTATCACCAGTTGGAACCGCAACTGCCCATTTGAAAATACCATCGAAATCGTATACATTTACGCACAGAGAGTGTGCATAGCATACATATAGCATTTCATTTTTTGCATCGGCTTTTACTGTTTCAATTTCACTGTATGTATCAATTTCATTATATGTTTTATCGTAGTATTCAACATCATTGGAATACAAAGAATTACAAATAAAAGAATATATGATTCCGCCGAAAAACAAAACGCAAAATATTATAATTAAACTCTTGATTTTCTTTTTATTTTTAAAGCCTGTAATGTCAATTCCTGCAACATCAAGAAATTCTTCACCGAGACTTTCTCTGCGGTTAATTTCGTTCCAATAAAATTCTTCGTCAAAATCAGAATCATCAAGCTTTTTATTTGAGATTTCTTTGCAAAGTTCAATTGATACATTCAATGTTGTTATTTCATTTTGCATTGACACAATATTTTTTGCTACTGCTTCGCAAAGAGAATTTTCACCGTTAAAGATGCTTTTGATATCGGGAATTGAAATGCCAAGCTTTCTGTAAATTATAATTTTCTTTAAAAGAGTGACCTCTTTTTCATCGAATTCACGATAACCGTTTTCTTTGCGTGCGGGGGTTAGCAATCCTTCTTTTTCATAAAAACGAATGTTGGCTCTGTTTATATTAAGTAATTTTTCAAGCTCATTTATTTTCATAATATCCCTCCTATGTGCTTAATATAAACTATAAAGTCACTTTACAGTCAAGTGTTTTATGAAAGTTTTTGTTATCATAACACAAATTCCATAAATTTACAAAAAATACGGGGCTGTCACACTTTCGTGCAACAGCCCCCTATATATCAATTATATATTCCATCCATATGCTTCGGCGGCGAGGGGATAACATTTTGTATGCAGTTCATTGAAATCTGCTGTTACTTCTGCATCAAAGAAATACCAATAATCGTTAATACAGATATAGGCATAAGCCGTTACACTTTGGTTGACGTCTTTAATGGGAATATCAGTCACAATACAGGTGAACATATAATATCCATCCGCATCTTGAATGTAATTTACAGGTGCATCAGTATATCCGCTTACAACTTCGCCTTGTGCTACTTTTTTAGCATCTTCTTTTGAGAATGTTGTTGTATTACGAGAATAAACAAAACCAGCCCTTGAAATTATAAGTTCTGCCTCATCATTCGTATCAGCAATATATGTTTTGAAATCCTCATCAGTAATCATTGCGCGAGTTCTAACATCAAACATATTTGCGTACGAACCATCATCGTTTCTTGTAAATCTGATTTGTGATGACATTGGTGAAAGGATTGTTTTTTCTGAAACGGTTGTATTCTTTGTTACTCCTGTACGAATTTCAACAGGGTCATAGCCTTTATCTGTGCTTGTAATAACACAGTAATAGTAAGGAGATTCAGGATAATCTGCAGGGTTGAAATCTTTGCTTGTAGCACCATCTATAGGTGTTCCTGTTGTGTTATTTGGTTCAGTATTACTGTACCATTGGTAAGTCTTATTAAACCCAATTACATCAGGTGAAAGAATTTCATCATTTCCTGCATATTCCATAGGCACATCTTCAAGAATTGCAGTTTCTTGAGATATTTCAACAAATTCATGACCATATTCATTTGCCCATTCTTCTGCATAAGTGCCCTTTGTACCATAGACCTTATAATTTCTTCCTTTGGTATTTTCTGAACATTCGTAGAATGTTGATGGCATTGCAATAATGCTATTTTTAACGATTGGTAGGCTATCAGCTAAAACCAAACCGTTCATTTCTAATCTTTCAATACTGCTACCTAAGAAAACATCGTAATCAAGTGAAACAGGACCACTTAACAGCAAATATTTAAGTTTTTCACAACCACCAAATGCACTATTACCCAACCACTCAACATTATCAGATAATATAAGCGTTGATAATGAAGAACAACCTTTAAAAGCCTCATATTCAACATCTGTAATACTTGGGAAATGTGCAGATATTAAATTTGAACAATTCTCAAATGCTGATACACCGATAAGTGTTACAGATGGCATATTTATATCGATTAATGCATCATTATTTGAAAAAGCATCATCAGCAATGGTTTCAATTGTGTCAAAACAATCTAGTGAAGAAAAATTACAACCATTAAAGGTATGCTCAGGAATATAATTGGTACTTTCGTTGAATTTTACAGTTGTAAGCATAGGGCAGTTTCTGAATACAGCTGAACCCATATTATCTTCCGTATTAACTTGCGGGATGGAAGCTTCAGTCAACGAGGTACAATACGCAAAAGCAGAACCTTGAATTATCGTAGCATTATTAAGATTAACCTTATATACATCAGAACCATAGAAAGCCATTGTAGGAACTTTTTCCAAGTTTTCAAAAGGAAAACCCTCTATTGCACCTGTTGCTCTGAAAGCATTTTTTTCAATAGTTTGTA
>CAYWFB010000036.1:0-17547 GCA_964457415.1 uncultured Eubacteriales bacterium
CAAAGTTCATAAAGTGCGGAATAAAATGTGTATTTATCAGTATTTTCGGGCAGGAGTTTTTCGTAGATTTCGGGAACGGTAAAATCACACCCCGCAGTGACATTTATGCAGGATTTTTCACCGCTGATGGTCATAACAGAACGGCTTGTATCAATTTTAACATCTGCATCGGCAGACGAAGCTTGCAGAACTGTACAAAGCCCGCAGTTTTGCTGAATGTTATCGCAAATTCTGTTATATTTCTCTTTTGCATTTGTAACAACAGTTAAAGTTGATGCAAGCGGTGCAAGCTTATAAAGGAATTTTGCAGACTCGCCGTCAAAATCAATTACCGCAATCGATTTTTTATCATCCATTTTTTTGAGAATTTCCACAAAGGTATTCTCCATTATTTTTTGATATAGTAAATTGCCTTTAAACTCTGCCATATCATTTCCCGAGGCAAGCACAGTGTTATTCGTAAGCACAAGACGGTGCGCACATTTACCCACGGTATATATGATTTTTTCCCAATCCACTCCCCTTTTGCCTACAGTTACATTAAAGATATAAAACGGTGCACCCTTGAACACGGGCACCATTTTGGCATTGTATTCGTCTTTTATGAAGCTTCCGAAAAGCTTCTCACGCAAAGTATCGGGTCTTTTCTTGATATTTAAAACACAGAACATAAAAAATCCCTCCGCAATAAGATATGCAGAGGGATTATATTTTATTTTAAGAGTTCCATTGCTTTCTGATACTGTGTATCCTCGTCTTTTGAAAGCATATAAAGTCTTGCGTTTTGTTCGGCAGTCATTTCTATCTTATGGTCGGGCTCAATCCCCACACCGTTAAAGCTTTCACTCTTATATGGTACGATTTTTGCAACTGTGAGTGAGATTGCACTACCGTCGCTTAATTCAAAGATTTTCTGCATTGTGCCGTTACCTGCGGTTTTTGCACCTACAAGCTGAGTCATACCGAAATCACGCAAATCACAAGCAAAAAGCTCTGCCGCACCCGATGTACCCGAGTTCACAAGCACCACCATCTGAAAACTTACACTTTCGGAATCAGATGTAAAGGTTTCAAGAGTATTGCCGTCTTTATCAACTGCGGTGGCAAGAGCGCCTGTGCCCTCTGTTGCCACGGGGGTAATCACATCAATACACTGAACCGCACTACGAATTCGGCCGGTTTCGGTATTACGCACATCGAAAATAATTGATGAAATATTATTTTTGCTCATATAGTCAAGTGCATCTTCTAACTGCTCGGCAGTTGTGTCATAAAAGGCAGTAATCTTGATATAACCCACAGAGCCGTCAACGCTATAAAAGACGGTCTGTGCAGAATATCCACGTGCAACGGAAACGGTTTTACTCTCTTCACCATGGGTAAAGGTTACCTGAACATTGGTAAGCTTTTCACCGTTGAGAGCTTCAATAAGGTCGCTGTAATTAGTTGCAGAAACCTTTGTGTTGTCAACTGCAGTGATTACATCACCCTTTGAAATTCCCTGAAGCTGTGCGGGTGAGCCTTTTGACACCTCGGACACATAGATATTGTTGTTTGCACTGTCATAAACTGCGATAATGCCTATACCGCCCTTATTACCTTTTTCCTCTTCTTTATAAGAAGTGTACTCGTCGGCAGTCATATAATAGCTATATCGGTCACCAATGCCATTTACATAGCCGTCGGACATTTTGGCGTTTAAAAGGTTTTCATTCATTTCACCGAAGTAGTTTTCACGGACTAAATCGTCAATTTCTGACACGGTGGAATAAAGACTTGAACGGTCAGCAACGTCCTTGATAATTCCGTTATATATATTCATTGAAACCGTCATTGTGATTGTGATAGTTAATGCAATTGTGAGAAATATCAAAGCAAGCGCAAGACCTAATGATATTTTTTTATTCAAAGGACATCATCCTTTACAATTTAATAAACCAATGGATTTGGAAGATAATACTCGGGATTTACGGGGCTTCCGTTAAGAAGCATCTGGAAGTGAAGGTGCGAGCCTGCAACGGGGTTAGACGCAGTAGGCTTTGGGTAAACAGCTGAACCTGTGTTACCAACAAGGGCAATTACATCGCCTTGCTCAACCTTTTGACCGACCGAAACATAGCGAACTTTACAATGAGCATAAAGTGTTCTCATACCATTGCCGTGGTCGATTATTATGAATTCGCCACCCGATGTCTGTAGGGTTGATGTTACAACCGTACCCGATGCCACAGCATAAATTTTTGCACCATTGGTCGTGTAGTGATATCCGCCAAAAACATAGCGTCTTGCGGGAGCACAGAAGTCAACTGATTTTGAACCGCGGGCATCATGCTGTGCATAGGTCGCAGAATAATAAACAGATTTATCCTGAATTGGACTTATATAACCCTTGGAGGAAACCTTGAAGTTGTGGTTGCCACCGCTGCTTATATAGCCGTCACCGGTGGAGCCTGTATTGCCTGCGTCAGATTGAAGCTCTTTTTCCCATTCAGCAAAATCCTTTTCAGCCTGAGCCTTTTTCTTTTGGTAATATTCTGAATTTTCGTCGTACTGCTCCATAAGCTTATTCTGCTTATCAAGATTTGCTTTGACCTTTGTATATGCTGCTACCTGTTCGGCTTTTTTTACATCGAAAACCGATTTCTCGTCTTCGACCTCTTTGCGGTCGGCCTCAATCTGAAGCTTGCTTTCTTCATTTTCTGCCTTTTTGGCACTTAATTCTTCAAGCATTTTGTTAAGCTCTTCAATCTGCTCCTCAAGCTCACCAATCACTTCATTGTCACGCTTTGCAACCTGACGAAGAAGCTCACTTCTTACAAGGAATTCTTCAAAGCTTGCTGAATTAAGAAAAAGCTCGAGTTCACTTGTTTCACCAGCCATATAGTCAGCTCTCATACGTTCTTTAAGAAGCTCATATGTATCATCGATGGCCTTATTCTGCTCTTCCGTTTGCTTTTCGATATCGACAATTTCTGTTTCAAGCTCTTTGATTTTCTTTTCGAGAGTATTGATTTGCTCGGTAAGCTCATTTATCTTTTTTTGAAGAGGCGCAATCTCTTTATCAAGAAGTGCGATTTGCTGGTCGTAAGCCTTATTCTGTGCTTCAAGCTTATCAATCAACTCTTGGGTATTAGACTGATTTTCTTCATTTTTTTGGATAAGCTCTTCCCACTTATCAATTTCTTCTTGTATATCACTGGCTGTTTTTGCAGAGGCGGAGAAAGGAATGGCTGTAATGAGCATTACTGCTGCGATGAGAACTGAAAAAATCTTCGTACTAATCTTCACTCACAACACTCCCCTGCTCTTTAAGATATTTGCCCATTGAAATAAGGCTTCCGAAGGAACCTGTAAAAATACCGATTCCCATAAAGATTAAGAGAATATAGCCTGCGTATTCCATAAAGCCTACAGGTGTGAACAATGACAGCATATCCTTGAACACATAAACCATACCCTGATAAAGCCCTGCAAGTACGCCGAATGAGAGAAGTCCTGCAAGAACACCGAGGAGCATACCCTCAATCATAAAAGGCCAACGGATAAACCAATTTGTAGCACCAACCGCTTTCATAATGCTGATTTCAAGCTTACGCGAGAACATTGTGATGCGGATTGTATTTGAAATGATGAACAGCGAAACAATAAAGAGAAGTGCCACCATACCTGCGACTACGATTGTAATCGCTTTTCTTATATCAACCAGCTTGTCTGCAATATCACTGTTTTCGCGGATTGACTCAACATTTTCAATCTGCCAAAGCTCGTCCACCGTGGCAGAGAATTTACTGATATCCTTAACAACAACACGGTAGCCATCGGGCATCGGGTTTTCGTCAAGTCCTTCAAAAAGAACTGCGTCCTCGCCCTTTGACGCCATATATTCTTCAAATGCCTCTTCTTTTGAAACAAAAGTGCATTCCTGCACATTGCTCATACTTTTAATCTGTGTGCTTGCGTTTTCAAGCTGTTCGTCAGTAGTGCCGTCTTCAAAATAAACCATAATGACATTCTGGCTTTCAACTGTATCAAGCAAAGCATTGATATTAAAGAATATCATTGCACCAAGACCGATAATTACAAGACACGCCATAAGAACTGAAACTGACGCCAATGACATAAGTCTGTTAACCCAAACATTACGGAAGCCCTCTTTGGTGAGATACTTTAAGCTTGCACCTTTCACTGAGCGTCACCTCCGTTCTCTGTGGTTATGTCGTCAAGGTATTTTGAATAGTCAATATCCTCAATACCGTAATTTCTCATAAATTCTTCAAGCTCCTTATCGCTGTTTGGTTGCTCATAGAAGCTGTTATTATGTTTCTTTTCGATTACATCGGGAGATTTAACCTCTTCACGAAGCTGTTCAACCTTCTGCTGAATTTCAGCCTCTGCCGCCTGCATTAATTCCTCTTTAGTTTCGGGCTTGTGCTCCACTGCCATTACGGGCTCAGTGGGAGCTTCAACGCGGTATTTTTCGGCGGTATCAGAAACAACCTGACCCTTATGTATAGTAATTACACGATGATTGAAACGGCGTACAAGCTCGTGCTCGTGAGTTACCATTACAACTGTTGTGCCGTTTGCGTTGATATGGTTGAGCAAATCAACAATTTCATAAGACATTTCGGGGTCGATATTACCTGTGGGCTCGTCCGCGATAATAACGCCCGCATTGTTTACAAGTGCACGTGCAAGAGCAACTCTCTGTTGTTCACCACCCGAAAGCTGTGTGGGGAGCTGACGTGCCTTTGAGGTAAGACCCACGAGGCTCAGCACATAGGGAACTCTTTTGCGGATTTCTTTTTCTTTTGCGCCGATAACACGCATTGCGAATGCAACATTGTCGTAAACTGTCATATTGGGAATAAGACGGAAGTCCTGAAAAACGATACCCATTGTTCTGCGGAACTTTGGAATATCCTTTTTCTTAATTTTGTTAAGATTATAATTATTTACAATGGCAGTACCATTATCGGGCACCTGCTCACGCATAATAATTTTAAGAAATGTACTTTTACCCGCACCTGATGAACCAACAATAAAGACGAATTCACCGTCGTTTATTTTAATTGAGACATTATTAAGTGCGTGCGTACCGTTTTCATATGTTTTTGAAACATTTTTGAATTCAATCACAATATGCACCTTATCCTTTATGTATTTAAACTCTGATTTTCAACTATTTTTGGCCACAATGACACACCATAGCCATTATTGGTTATCATTATACCACAAAATATTGTGTTTGTCGCGGTTTTTAAGAAATATTAACATTTATCGGCGATTTGTATAAAAACCAACCATCAAATTATACAATATTCACAAAGATGGTAAAAACAAAAAAATAACGGTGAAGGAATCCCTCCACCGCTGACGCGGTTCCCCTCCCTTTAACAAGGGAGGCCGAACACATATAATAATTCAATACTTTATGGGGTTTGCGTCAAGGTACTTCTTAACCATCAACGCTACTTTAAATACGATTGCGTCATCAAATTCGCGAAGGTCAAGACCTGTGAGCTTTTTAATCTTTTCAAGACGATAAACAAGAGTATTTCTGTGAACGAAAAGCTTTCTTGAAGTTTCAGAAACGTTGAGGTTATTCTCAAAGAACTTCTGAATTGTGAAGAGAGTTTCGTGGTCAAGGCTTTCAATTGAACCGCGCTTGAAGATTTCACGAAGGAACATCTCACAAAGAGTTGTGGGAAGCTGATAAATAAGTCTTGCAATACCAAGGTTATCGTAGCTTACGATTGTCTTTTCAGTATCAAACACCTTACCAACCTCAAGAGAAACCTGAGCCTCACGGAATGAACGAGCCAAATCCTTGATTGTGTCGATTGTTGTACCGATACCAACGAGAACATGAGTATAATACTCGGTGCCGAGAGAATCAGCAATTGAGCGTGCAAGCTTTTCAAGGTCTTTTGTTTCGATATTGCTCTTAACTTCTTTAACAAGTGCAATGTCTGTTTCGTTGATATTGATTACGAAGTCCTTTGTTTTGTCGGGGAACAAGTCCTGAATAACATCGAAAACAGAAACATCGTTCTTTTCTGTAATTCTGATAAGAAGAACAACACGGGTAACGTCATTATTGAAATGAAGCTCGCGAGCCTTGATATAAATATCACCGGGAAGAATATTATCGAGAATTACATTCTTGATAAAATTACTGCGGTCGTATTTTTCGTCATAATACTGTTTGATTGTTGCAAGTGAAACTGAAAGAACTGCAACATAACGGCTTGCAAGTTCATCGTCACCCTCAACAAAAACTGCATATTCGGGGTGCATTGGACCGCCGAAAAGCTTATATGTATATCCATCAGCAACAGTTAAGTCTGATGAGGCAAAAACATCGGCAACAGCGTGTGACTGAACCTCACCAATTCGACCTAACTCACTGCAGGAAATAACAGTGCCTGTTTCATCAATTACGCCGAAAGTTCTGTCGATGACATCAATCATCTGATGAACTATTCCCTGAAACAATCTGTTTGACATTGTTATACCACCTTTTATACAAAATCACAATTAAGATACTATGTATTTTACACAATAAAACCCGTTTTTGCAAGTGCATTTTTTATATTTTTTGATTTTTTTCAAACATTTTTCACAAAAATTGACGAAAATTTTGGTCATTCCACGCATTCAAGCCCTTTTTTAGTCCAAAATATTATTGTTAAAAATGACGAACTTTTTATTACTTTTGAATTTTTTCAAGCTCTGCGGGGGTAATTTCGCGACATTCGCCCTCTTTTAAGTCTTCATCAAGCTCTAAATTTCCCATTTTGGAACGGTGCAAAGCCACAACCTTATTACCTGCCGCGGCAAACATTCTTTTTACCTGATGGTATTTTCCCTCACAAATCATAATTTTGACAAGAGGGGTCTCGCCTTCTTCTACAATTTCAAGCTTTGCTTCTTTAAGGGTTGTCCCGTCGGCAAGGGTTATTCCGCTTTCGATAAGCTTTATATCACCTTCAGCCAATGAGTGGTCAAGTCTTGCAAGATATGTTTTGAAGATATGATTTTGGGGAGATAAAATTCTATGGGCAAAATCGCCGTCATCAGTTATAAGCACAAAGCCTGTGGTGTCCTTATCAAGTCTGCCTGCAGGGAAAAGATTTTTTCTGTAAAGCTCTTCAGGTACCAAATCTACAACAGTTTTATCGGTGTCACTATCGCTTGCAGACACAACACCCTGCGGTTTATTGAGCATTATATAGATATGCTTTTTAAGGGATAATTCTTCGCCATCAAGACATACCTTGTCCATTTGAGCATCAATTTTAACGGCACTGTCGCGTACGACCTTGCCGTTCAAAGTAACTCTGCCCTTTTTAATTATTTTTTTCACATCTTTTCGGGATAATGTGCCTTGTGATGCGAGAACTTTATCAAGTCTTTCCATTATGAATCATTCCTTGGCATTTGGAAACCGTGCATAAAGCCGTCAAGCTCTACTGAACAGACATCTCCGCCCACGACAAGTCCGTCATAGACCAAAATATTGGCGTGTATGCACTCTTTATTTTCATAGCCCGTATAGTTTTTAACTGTATACGTCCATCGTTTTACACGCATTCCTGCGTAAATGGTCAAATCAAAGCCCTGATTTTTCTGTATTTCGTTATAGGCTGTATAGGTATCGTCAAATTTTTCGGGTATTATAACCTCGCGCACCTCAACGGGCTCTTCGTCAATTTCCCAACCGTATTGGGAGAGAAATGCCATTCGTTCTTCGTGAGTTGATGCTTTGAGTGTAACATTGTCGCCCTTGCCCGTTTGTGCACTGTCACGTGAAAGAACAAAGAGCGAAACAACCGTGAACACCACAAAAAGCAAAAGCAAAGCCAGCTTAACGTGCTTTGATTTTATGGAATATACAAACATAGATAAACACCTCGAACACAATTTATATAAATAAATATGCGGCGAGGTGTTAAATTATAATTTTTTATATTACGTAATTTAGTTAGAATAACATAAATATGAGGATATTTTTTCTGTAACAACGAAAAAACCGCAAGACATACGAGTGTATTTCGAGGATTTTTGAGGCAGTTACGGGAAAAATAGACCATATTTATTCGTCTATGCGTTTGGACTGTGATGCTGCACGAAGATGCTGACGTGCACGACGGATTTCATTAACTGAATTTGTAAGAGTTTCGTCTGCAACTGCTACGATGCTCTCAACATATTCACTTGCACTCTGACGCATTTCTTTAGACCAGTTTCTTGCCTGCTCGGTAAGCTCGGTAGCACTCTGTCTTGCCTGCTCAACGATTTCAGTTGCGTTCTGTCTTGCCTGCTGAAGAATTTCTGCAGCCTGAGCCTCGGCTCCGCGTGTAATTTCGTCTTCAGAAATGATTTCTTTTGCACGAAGATGTGCTTTTTCAATAATCTTATCAGCACTGTCCTGAGCACCTGCAAGAATTTCTTTTCTCTCTGAAGCAATTTTTCTTGCCTGCATAAGCTCATCGGGCATATTGAGTCTGATGTCCTCAATTGCTGTTTTGATAGCCTGTGCGTCTACCAAAAGATTTGATGTAAAAGGAACAGTTTTACCTTCTTCAAGTATGGTTTCAATCTCTTCAAGTAAGCTTTCTATTGTCATTTGCTCACACCTCTTTTAATTCTTTTTACTATATCATCACGAATTATTTCGGGGACAAAATCACTAATATCCCCGCCCAATTCGCAAATTTGCTTAACTGCACTTGAGCTCAAATAAAGGTTTTCAACTCTTGTGTTTATAAACACGGTTTCAAGCTCGCTGTTTAATTTTTTATTCATCTGTGACTGCTGAAATTCATATTCAAAGTCGGACACGGCACGAAGACCTTTAACTACGGCAACGGCGCCCTTTTGCTTTGCATATTCTGCAAGCAAGCCCTCGTAAATATCCACCTCAACATTATCGTACTCACCTATACAGCGTTTAATAAGCTCTGCACGCTCTTCAGGTGTGAAGCAGAAATTATTCTTTGACGGGTTTTTCATTACAACAACAATAACCTTGTCAAACAATTTTGAACTTCGTCTGATAATATCAAGATGTCCGTTAGTTACAGGGTCAAAGCTGCCGGGACAAATTACGGTTTTCATTTTTATCACTTATTCTTTCTGTATGCGGTAAGCTTAATCTTACCGTATCTGTATTCACGGTAGAGTGAAAACTCCCCTGCACTTTCGGGTAAAGCTTCGTCGAATGCGGTTTCGCAGAGGATTACTCCGTAGTCGGTCATTTTTTCCGCAACACAGGGTAAAACTCCATCAAGAATATTTTTATGATAAGGCGGGTCTAAAAGTGCAATATCGAATTTATCACGGCTCAAGGTTATATACATTTTACCATCACCGCAGAATACACTTGCTCTTTTTTCAAAGCCCACGGTTTTAAGATTTTGTTTTACCACTTCGATTGATTTTGTGGAAGCATCAACAAAGGTACAATGCTTTGCGCCTCGGCTTAAAGCCTCAATACCCAACTGACCCGAGCCTGCGAATAAATCAAGCACTGCGGCACCCTCGAGGTCAAACTGAATAATATTGAACATACCCTCTTTTACTCTGTCGGTTGTGGGTCTTACGTCCTCACCCTCTAAAGTAATAAGCTTTCTGCCTCTTGCCTCGCCTGTAATTACTCTCATAAACTCGCTCCAATTATTTCATAGACTTAACTATTATCCCATTTTTATGGTTATTTGTCAAATCATTTTTGAAAATAGATGTAAAAAGTGCCGAAAATCAGCTATTTTTAAGTGAAATAAGCAGTTTTTCAAGGTCTTTTACACTTTCAACAATGTATTTTGCGCCCTCTTTTTCGATAATTTCGCGGTCGCGGAAGCCCCAAAGCACGCCGATTGACTGAAGTCCTGCGTTGTTTGCGGTGAGAATATCGGTATCTGCGTCGCCGACAAAAACGGTATTTTCGAGCTTACTGTTAAGGAGTTCAAGAGCATAATAAACGCCGTCGGGTGCGGGCTTATTTGGTCTGTCGTCGGTACTGCCCACAACCAAATCAATGGTATTACCGAACATTCTTTTACACAAATCCTGCGCCGCAAAATCTGCTTTATTGGTTACAATTGCGGTTTTGAAGCCTTCTGCTTTAATCTTTGTGAGCATTTCGTTGATATTCTCGTATGGTGCAGTTTTATCTTCCATGTGGATTTTGTAGTAATCGCAAAAGTCCTTAAAACAGATTTCAAAAATTTCGGAATTTGTGTTTTCGGGAACTGCACGCTCCATTAAAAGTCGTATTCCATTACCCACAAACGAACGGATTTCGGGCAAGGTGCGAAGCGGGAAATTCTGCTTTGCAAGTGCATAGTTTACGCTGTCCCTTAAATCCTCAAGGGTATTTAAAAGTGTACCGTCCAAATCAAAAATAATTGTATCAATCATATTATTCACCATCATTGTAAAACTTATATATTTTTTCTGCAAGCTCGTGGTTTATGCCCTTGACCTGCTTTAAATCTTCAACAGTTGCCTCTTTAATGGCTTTGATTGTTTTGAAGATTTTGAGTAATTCTTGGGCTTTCTTTTCACCGATGCCGTCAATTTTAGTAAGGGATAATTCAAGACCTCGTTTTGTGTGCTTTTTATGATGGAAGCCTACTGAAAAACGATGAACCTCCTCTTGAATTTCAGAAACAAGAGTGAACACACTGCGGGTTGAATTTATAGCGATTTCTCCGCCGTCACCTGTTATTGCGCGGGTTTTGTGCTTGGAGTCTTTGACCATACCGAAAAGTGCAACATTTATATTCATTTTGTCAAGAACTTCTTTAACGGCACTTACCTGCCCTTTACCGCCGTCAAGGAGGATTAAATCGGGCATTTTGCCGAAGCCCTCTTCTGCATTTTCGTTCTTATACTTATAATACTCATTAAATCGACGTTCAAGGACTTCACGCATTGAGCCGTAGTCATCCTGACCCGTAAAGGATTTTATGTTAAATGTGCGGTATGCTCGTTTCAAGGGCTTGCCGTTTTTAAACACAATCATACCCGCAACATTATCTTCACCGCCGGTATGGGAGATGTCGTAGGACTCGATATATTCAGGGACTTTGTCCATGCCGAGTAATTCGCGGAGTTCTTCAAGGACTTTGATTTCTCCGCCCTTTTTACCCTTGCGTTGCGCAAGCTTTTCAAAGGCATTTTCACGGCACATATTGACAAGCTTGAGTCCTTCGCCCCTTTGCGGAACAGTAACAGTACACTTTTTACCCCTTACGTTTGTTAAGTGTTGCTCAACGAGTTCCCTATCTTCAAAATCCTCATCAACAAGAATTTTTTGAGGTACTGCACGGTTCATTCCATAATACTGAATAAGAAAATTACAACGGACATTCTCTACCATTTTTTCTGCGTCAAAGAAGAAATGCTCGCTATCACTCAGTCTGCCCTTGTCATAACGGAGCACCATAATGCAGATGTCCTTTTCGTTGATAGCGATAGCAAAAACATCTTTACTTTCACCTGTATCTGTGACAACCTTTTGCTTCGTCTGCATATTCTCAATTGCACGAATTCTATCACGGTATTTGCCCGCATTTTCAAAATCAAGGTTTTCTGCACAGGCGTTCATTTTTTCTTTCAATTCACGAATAATCTTTGTAATATCACCGTTTAAGAAATCAAGTGCTCCCTGCACTGCCTCGTCATATTCGCTTTGAGAAATCTTGCCCGTACAAACGCCCATACAACGATTAATATGGTAATTAAGACAAGGTCTGCCTTTATGGAAATCATTTGGAAAATTCTTATTACATTGGGGAAGACGGAAAATCTTATTCGCCTCATCAACCGATTGTTTTACTGAATATGAGCTTGTAAATGGACCGATATAGTCGGCATTTTCGTCATCCTTTTGCAAAACCGCAAAAATTTTGCGGTAAGGTCCTTTGGTGACTTTTATATAGCTATAACCCTTATCGTCTTTTAAAAGGATATTGTATTTGGGTTGATTTTGTTTAATCAGGCTTGCTTCGAGCACAAGCGCTTCGAATTCCGAATCTGTGAGGATATAGTCAAAATCTTCAACATTCTCAACCATTTTAAGCACCTTAATGGTATGCTTATTCTGCGAACCGAAATACTGGCTGACACGGTTTTTAAGTTTTTTTGCCTTGCCGATATAAATAATTTTCCCCTGCTTGTTTTTCATAATATAAACGCCCGGGGTTGTGGGCAATTTCATTGCCTTTTCACGTAAAATATGCAGTTTTTCGTTCACAGATGTCACCTACCTTTTTTAGTTGGTATTTTTCAATACCCCCTCAGTCGCTTCGCGACAGCTCCACCTCAAGGGTGTAGCCTATAACAGTATAACATATAAATACAAAAAAATAAAGCACATCGCAACAACGACGTGCCTTAAAGTCTGTTTTGATTATTCAGCGAAGCCTGATTCAACGAGTTTAACAAGCTCATCAACTGCTGTTTCTTCGTCGGGACCGCCTGCAAGAATACGGATTGTTGTGCCTCCCATAATGCCGAGTGAAAGAACACCAAGAAGGCTCTTTGCATTTACTCTTCTGTCTTCTTTTTCAACCCAGATTGATGATTTGAACTCATTAGCTTTCTGAATAAAGAAAGTTGCAGGACGAGCGTGCAAACCAACCTGATTTTTAACTTCAACATCTTTAGTATACATAGTTCATTCTCCCAAATGATAATTTATTAAATATATAACAGTTAGATACACCTTTGTTACTAATATATTATAACACAAATCTTTTAACCGTCAACGAAAAAAAATCGAGTTTTAATAATTCGGTCAGAAAAACAAAAACCGTGTTTTTACGACAATCAACTTTGGTGAATTTGACCACAGACAAATTGAATTTTTGTGTATATTCAATACTTTTTTGGTTAATTAAGCACATTATGGTGAATTGGAGGTGTGAAAGGTGTCAAAATATCAAAGGTCATTCCGCAGCTTTGGTAATATTCAATAATTTTAGGCAGAGCCTCAAGTGTTGTCTGTTTAGTATCGTGCATAAGTACAACTATTCTTGATGCGGATTTCGGGAACTGACTACAATAGTTGAGTTGCTTCTGAACCGTATTTGCGCCGTCGGCATCACCGTTTGAGCAGTTCCAGTCAAAATAAACATAGCCCTTTTCACCCACAGCCTTTGTAATTCTTGACATAATACCCTTTGAATAGTTTTTGCTTACAGTATTACTGCTACCGCCGGGAAAACGGATAACCTTACAATCAACACCGGTTTCTTTTAAAACAACATCGTGGATTTTTTGCAAGTCATTATAATAAGCCGTATCGGAAGAATAAATCTTTTTATAGTCATGGGAATAAGTATGAAGACCAATCTGATGACCGCGGTCAACGATGTCTTTCATTGTACTGTTATATCTGCCGTTTATAACAAAAAACGTCGCTTTAACGCCGTACTTGTCAAGTACATCAAGAATTTCGGGCGTATATCGCGACGGACCGTCATCAAAAGTAAGATAAACCGTTTTGCCATTTGCAGGTTTTGGGTCCGGCAATGCAACAGGAGCGTCTGCTGAAGGCTTTTGTGTTGTAGTTGCCTTAACAGTTGTTGTGGTCTTTTTTGCCGCGAGTTCTTTTTTTAGTTTATCAATCTGACCGTTGAGCTTATCAACCTCGCTCTGATGCTCACTGTTTTCCTGGCTCAACTTATCTTCGTAAGACTGCTTTTCGCTACTGTTTTGTTCAACGAGTGACTGATTTTCTGAAATCTTGTCATTGAGTAAGGACTCTCCTGATTTAATATCCTCATTAGCCTGTGCAAGATTATCGTTAGTTTTTGAATATTGCACACCAAAATACACCGCAGTTATAGCAGATGCCACCAAAAGCAATGAGAGTATAATTATTACAATTTTAAAAAGTGTTGATTTTTTGATTGTTATTTGTTTCAATTTGAGTCTGTCCTTACTTTAAAAAACTCTATAAATATATTGTATAACAAGACTTTTTATTATTCAACATAAATTTTATTACATCTTTGTAATTTCTGAATTTTCAAGAAATTTTTTATCTTTTTCTGTAAGTTCTGCCTTTTCAAGCATATCGGGGCGATGCTTTGCGGTCATTAAAAGCGATTGTTCACGACGCCATTTTTCAATATTGCCGTGGTGACCTGAAATGAGCACATCAGGCACTTTCATACCATTCCACTCATAAGGGCGGGTATATTGGGGGTACTCCAGAAGTCCGTTATAATGACTTTCGAGTTCTTTTGCCTCGTCATTGGGAAGAACGCCCTCTAACATTCTTGAGATTGAATCCGCAAGCACAAGTGCGGGCAATTCACCGCCTGTGAGAACATAATCCCCTATTGAAATCTGCTCATCAACAAGAGAGTCGATTACACGTTGGTCAACACCCTCGTAATGTCCACAGAGAATTGTGATTTCTTTCATTTCTGCAAGCTCTTTAACTTTTGATTGAGTAAGCACCTTACCGCAGGGTGACATGTAAATCAGGTGATTTTTATTACCACTTTTTTCGCAGATGTCGGCATAGCAATCGGCAATTGGCTGAGTCTGCATAAGCATACCCATTCCGCCGCCGTATGGAGCATCGTCCACGCGGTTGTGCTTATCCTTGCTGTAATCACGGATATTTATGCAATTTATTTCTACACATCCCTTTTCCCTTGCTCTGCCGATAATACTTTCTGAAAGTACGGTTTCGCACATTTCGGGGAAAAGTGTCATAATGTTAATTTTCATCGTCAAAAAGTCCTTTTAAGACATTTATTTTTACAATACCCTCACTGACATCAACAGAAGAAACTACCTGCTTGATTGCAGGAATAAGCACTTCATTGCCCTCGGGAGTTTTAATGTGCCACACATCATTGGCGCCGGTTTCACTGACGTCAACTATTATGCCTAAGATTTTGCCGTTTTCGTTATCAATTACGGTACAGTCAAAAAGCTCCTGAATAAACCAAGTCCCCTTTGGAAGATTTGCATCACTGCGTTTCATATAGAGAACAGTATTTTTAAGTGCACGGGCTTTATCAACATCATCAATGCCATCAAGCATAAGTATTGCCACATTTCCGTGGGGACGCGCAGACAACACCTTGACGCTTTTTTCACCGTTTTTATCGAAATATAAGGTTTTGAATTTTTTAACGAACTCAGGAGTATCGCACCAAGGGTTAAAACGGACTTCACCTTTAATTCCGTGGGTTGATACGATTTGACCTAATTCGAGATAATTTTTTATCATAGTTTTCACCTTTCGGAGCGTCGAGGTCAACCCCTCAGTCACTTCGTGACAGCTCCCCTTTCAGTGGAGCCAAGCCGCCCCCTACAAGTTACAAAAGGGCAAGCATAAAAAATGCCTGCCCATTGTAATTCGATTAGTCGATATCGACCTGGACTTTTTCACCTGTACGTGTAGCACCGGCTTTAACAACTGTTCTGATAGCCTTTGCAATTCTGCCCTGCTTACCGATAACGCGACCCATATCCTCTTCAGCAACGTGAAGGTGATACACAACAACACCGCGGTCGTCGGGCTCGTCAACAGCAACAGTTACAGCGTCAGGATTTTCAACAAGTCCTTTAACGATTGTAATAAGAAGTTCCTGCATTTTTCAAAAACCTTTCTTATTTGATAACGCCGCTCTTTTTAAGAATAACCTTAACAGTATCTGTAGGCTGAGCACCGTTCTTGAGCCACTGCTCTGCTTTTTCAGCGTCAATCTTGATTTCAGCAGGATTTGTCATAGGATTGTAAGTACCAATCTCTTCGATAAATCTGCCGTCACGGGGATAACGTGAATCTGCAACTACTACTCTGTAGAAAGGAGCTCTCTTAGCACCCATTCTGCGAAGTCTCATCTTAACTGCCATTTTTGTTTCCTCCAAATATATAAATATTTTTATTATAAGTTGACGAGAATAATTTTAATTGGATTTTTGTGTGCTGAACATGAAGGAAGGCTGACGCCTTTCAAGAGTGAAGCACTAAAAAGACTTTAAAATTAACGCTTTAAGGCTGTTTTGGATTATTTTCGTCAACTTTAAACACTTTTAGGTGTTTGCTAACATTACATCGGGAAGCCGCCCATGCCACCCATTCCGCCGAAGCCACCGTTCATACCCATACGCTTCATTTTGCGCTTCATACTGCCTGAGTTCATCTGCTTGAACATTTTCTGCATCTGACGGTACTGATTGAGAAGTCTGTTAACGTCTTCAACCTGCATACCACAACCTGCGGCAATTCTGCGTTTGCGTGAGGGATTTATAATGTCGGGGTTTCTGCGTTCTTTGATTGTCATTGACAAAATAATCGCTTTCATTCTGTCAAACTGACGCTCATCAACATCAACATCCTTGACCTTTTTATTAACTCCGGGAAGCATTGAGAGAATGTCTTTCATACTGCCCATTTTGTTAATCTGCTCAAACTGGTCAAGCAAATCTTCAAGGTCAAACTTATTTTTACGAAGCTTTTCTTCAAGCTTTGCTGCTTTTTTCTCATCAAGGGCAATTTCTGCCTTTTCAATAAGAGAAAGCACATCACCCATACCGAGAATACGTGAAGCCATTCGGTCGGGGTAGAAATAGTCAAGCTCATCGAGTTTTTCGCCCATACCTACGAATTTAATTGGCTTGCCTGTAACTGCTCTTGCCGAAAGAGCCGCACCGCCACGGGTGTCACCATCCATTTTGGTGAGCACAAGACCGTCAATACCAAGCTCATCATTGAATGTGCTCGCTACGGTTACTGCATCCTGACCGAGCATTGCATCAATTACAAGAAGAATTTCGTGAGGACGAACCTCTGCTTTGATGTTTTTAAGCTCATTCATAAGCTCTGTATCAATATGCAGACGACCTGCGGTATCGATAAACACGTAATCGTAGCCCTTATCCTTTGCAAGCTTGATTGCTTCTTTTGCGATGGTGACAGGATTTGTCTGACCCATTTCAAAAACGGGAACACCTACCTGCTCACCCACAACCTGTAACTGCTTAATAGCGGCGGGACGATAAATGTCGCAGGCTACAAGCAAGGGTCTGTGGTTTTCTGCTTTGAGCTTTCGTGCAATTTTTGCACAATGGGTTGTTTTACCTGAACCCTGCAAGCCACACATCATAATAACCGTGGGAGGATGCGAGGCATAAGCGAGACGGGTCTGAGTACCGCCCATAAGCAAAGTCAACTCTTCGTTTACGATTTTTATAACCATCTGCGCAGGGGTTAAGCTTTCCATAACCTGTGCACCGATTGCGCGTTCAGTTACCTTTGCGGTAAAATCCTTTGCAACCTTATAGTTTACGTCAGCCTCTAACAATGCAAGGCGAACCTCACGCATTGCTTCGCGGACATCTTTTTCATTAAGACTGCCTTTGCTTTTCAAACGCTGAAAAGCGGCTTCAAGTCTGTCGGATAAACCTTCAAATGCCATAATTCCTCCTAGGGTGACAGAAATAATCTGAATCTGTTTTTTACAGGCTGATTTCCGTCAATCCATCGTTAAAATACTCGCAAATCCA
>CAYWFB010000037.1:0-17412 GCA_964457415.1 uncultured Eubacteriales bacterium
AACTCGCGTAGCGAATATCACTCGGCGTGAGCCGAATATAACTGCGAAGCAATATCACTCGCCGTAGGCGAATAGAGTTGCGTGATACTCCGTTAAGAGTATCACGCTAATGCAAGGTGGAATTTTTATTGTTTAAAATCAGTTATTCTTTTCTTTCAATGCTTTTTTCTTTGTCTTTCTTTAAGAAAGCGAGCATTGGGATGAAAATGAGTGCTGCAACGATTGCTGCGTAAAGGAACATAGCCTCTGTGGGAAGCACTTTTTCAGCACCGTTTTCCATATATGTAACATCTGAATTCTTTGCCGCGATATTGCCGAGTGTGGGACCCACAACCATAGGAATGAGAACGAGGAAAATCATTCTGATACCCTGAAAAAGTCCAACCTTATCCTGCGGGATATTGTCACGGACATTTGCAGCAAACTGTGTTGTGGTTACAATGTAACCAATCAAAACAGGTGCAACACCGATTATTACGCCCACAATATTCTTTGTTGAAGAAAGAATTAAAAGACCAATAACAAGCAAAGCTACGCAGGGAATAAATGCGGCAGGCTTGTTCTTGCTTGCAATCTTCATAAAAATCACAATACCTGCAACTGCTACTGCAATTGCTATAACCGCAGGAATTATAATTCCTGCTGAAAGGAAATTGACGCCCTCATTTGCAGGGATAACTACCGAACCGAGATAAATGAAAAGATATGGGAAGAAAACCTGGAATGCACAATTAAATGTACAGCCTGATGCAAGAATAAGATAAAGATTGCTGTTTTCTTTAACTACACTTGGTCTGAAGCCATAGAAGAGGTCTGCCCAATAGCTTGTTTTTGGTGCAGAAGCATCTTCTTTCTTTTTGAACTTTTCGGGGTTTTCAATAAGGAAAATACCAATAATACCAACAAGTGTAACAAAAGCACCCAATCCAATAAAGAATGCGCTATATGAAATTACACCGCCCTGAGCCATAGAGCCAACAACCATAATTACTGCCATAGCAATAAAGCCCATAAATGTAAATGCAGTTTCAACCTTTGGTGTTGTTTCGGGAGTTGTAACGTCAGTTACCCACGCATTAAAAGCAGAGTCGTTACTTGTTGAGCCCATAAAGGTCATAACCATATCCATTACGATTACAATCCAAGCAGTTGCAGTAACGATTTTTGCAGGGTCTTCAAGCCCTAAAAGGTTTGCTACATTATCCTTTGTGATAAATCCGAAAAGTGCGGTTACAATACCCCAAGCAATATATCCGAATGATATAAATGCCTTGCGGTTTTTCATCTTCTCACTAAGTGTGCCCATAATGAATGTGGTAACAACCGCCGTAACGGCCGACAATGTAACCATAATATTTACGGCATCTGTAAGAGTGAGATTTGCACCCATTGAGCCCTGGTCAAAAACCATATCGTTGAGGAATGTGTTGAAATACATATTTTCCACATTCCACGCAAGTGAGCCCATAAACATAAACAGAAGTATGCCTGCCCAGACGCGTTTCGTGAGTTGTCCGTTATTCTTATTCATTTTTCTACCTCTTATTTAAAGTAATATACTCTTGTTTCATAAGGTCTTGTTACGAATGAGTTATCTGTTACGGGGTTGAGTCGATAGTTGTTGAGCACAAGCTCACCATCTGCAAGATTGAAGCCCTCGGGAGCCTTGAACTGAACGCATTTTTCTGTGAATGAGCATACAACTAAAAGTCTTTCGCCGTCAAGATTTCTTTCGTAAACATAAAGGTCATTACTGTTCTTATAATGCTCTTTGTAGTCACCGTAAATTGCAACCTCGTGTTCCTTACGGAATTTAAGAAGCTTGCGATAGTAATTAAGAATTGAATTCTCGTCTGCCTCAGCAGCGGCTACGTTGATTTCTGTGTAGTTGGGGTTAAGGTTAAACCAAGGCTCAGCTGTTGAGAAGCCTGCATATTCGCTGTCATCCCACTGAACAGGAGTTCTTGAATTTTCGCGTGAGCCTGCATTTGCCATCTTAACGAATTTGTCACCCTTAATGCCAAGCTTATTGAACATAATCTGGTTATTAAAAGTAATCATATCCTTGAACTCATCAATAGAATGAAGCTCGATATTTGTCATACCAATTTCCTGACCCTGATAGATGAATGGAGTACCCTTTTGCATATAGCACATAGTTGCAAGCATTTTTGCACTTTCAACTCTGTATTTAAGGCTACCATAACGGTCGATGATTCTTGGATGGTCGTGATTTTCAAGATAAAGAGTATGCCAAGCCTTGCCGTTCATTGCGTCATACCACTTCTGATAGCATTTCTTCATCTTTTTAAGATTGAATGGAGTTTTAATCCAGTCAGTCATAAAGCAATCTGCTTCCAAGTGGTCAAAGCTGAACATTGTTTTGAGTACCTGACCCTCGCCCTCTGTTACGAACTGAAGAGCCTTGTCAGTTGTAAGAAGCGGACCCTCACCAACTGTGAAGCAATCGTACTTTGAAAGCACATCATCGTGGAATTCCTTAAGATATTCGTAAAGGTGAGGACCGCAATTATAATGCTCCATACCGCAGGCAACGGGAATCGGAACACCGTTTGGAAGTCCCTCTTTCTTTGAAATGTATGTAATAACGTCTTCACGGAAGCCGTCAACGCCCATGTCGAGCCAGAATTTCATAATATCCTTAACTTCCTGACGCACCTTGGGGTTATCCATATTCAAATCGGGCTGACCCTTTGTGAATACGTGAAGATAATATTCGTCAACCTCGGGCACATATTCCCAAGCACCGCCCTCAAAGGTCGAGAGCCAGTTGTTAGGTGGCTTTTTGCCGTTTTTACCCTTGCCCTTGCGCCAGATATAATAGTCATGGTAAGGGTTATCAACGCTCTTGCAAGCTTCTTTGAACCACTTGTGCTCGGTTGATGTGTGGTTAACAACAAGGTCCATAAACACTTTCATTCCACGTTCGTGGCAACCAGCGAGAACTTTTTTGAATGTTTCCATATCGCCGTATTCAGGATTAATGTCCATATAATCAGCAATATCATAACCATAGTCAGCGTTGGGTGATGGGAAAAGTGGTGAGAACCAGATAGCATCAATACCAAGGCTCTTTATGTAGTCGAGTTTTTCGTAAATACCCTCAAGGTCACCGATACCGTCACCGTTTGAGTCTTTGAAACTACGAGGCCAGATTTGGTAAACTACCATTTCCTTATACCAAGTTTTGTTCATAAAAATAACACCCCTATTTGTTATTAAGATTATATACAAAATAAGTATAGCACATAAAATGCAAAATGCAAAGTGCAAAGCGCAAAATTATTAAAATAAAAAGGACGAAAACCTCGTCCTTAAAATACATAACTAAATTTTTGAGAAGATTTTTTGCAAGACAATCTTGCCGAGGCGAAGCTGTATCGGATATACCGCGAGCCGAACGCAAGGCAGTATTGCAGAAAATCTGCCAAAAACTATTCTTCCTTTGCAAATTCTTCTTTGCTTACGTGACAAATCGGGCATTCAAAATCATCGGGCAAATCGTCAAATTTTGTGCCGGGGGTTATATCCATTTCAGGACAACCCGTCTCTTCGTCATACATCCAACCGCAAACCTCACAAACATAAACCATAAAAATACCTCACTTCTGTTTTTTGTAGTTTATGTTTATGAGAAAAAAATATTCAAATAGGTTTTATTATTTATCACGGTAATCCTCAAAATCTGTATCAGCACAAACATATTCGCCTGATTGTTTGTCAAAATGATAAGTATTATGAGTAAGAATTGTTTTTGAATAAAATTTTGCCTTATTCAGCACATCTGCCGTAATCCGTGTAAGTACCATATTTTTACAAATCCCGTGCCAATCAATTTCATCAGTACAGGTGCATTCATAAAATTTTTGATAAATGCACATTTTGTTATCGCATTTCATAGATTTCCTTTTTTTATATTAAGAAAATTTTTAAATTCGCATCTTTAACACAATTATAAAGATCTAATGTGTTAAAGTCAGGAAAAATGTGGATTATTAGCACATAATAATTCTTGGAGATGACGAAGTTGAAAATATATAATTATGAGGGAAAGAAAAATATTTGTGGCAAAAGAGTTCGTGAAGCGCCCCTACATAGTTTCTGCTTCTAAATTAATTTGATAGGTTAATTTCGAATTGCGAATTTCGCATTCCGAATTTATATTTCCATTTCTGCCGTAATCATAAAATGGTCGGACACATAAGAATTATCCCATTTTTCATCGTGAACTGTATAATTCTTGATTTTCACCGTATCATCCGCAAATATGAAATCGATGGGACCAAGATAATCAAATGCTCCCCAACCGTGATAGGTAAGATTGTTTTTCATTTCTTCGTTTGTGTCGCAGGCATTATAAAAGCCTTTTTCTGTAAGTGTCTGCACCGCGGGACCGTCTGCATATTGATTAAAATCGCCTGTTACTACTATTGATATTACGTCGTATTTCGATTTCAGTTCATCAGATTTTTCAGCAATCAGTTTTCCGCCTAAATTCTGCGCTTCAAGACTTACATTATCAAGATGTGTGTTAAAAAGTGCGAAAACAAACCCTGTTTCTTTGTTTTTAAGCACCACATATGAGCAAATTCTGTGGCAACCCGCGCCCTCAAATCTTGATTCCGTTTCGGGGGTCAGTGAAATCCAAAAGGTATTACTCTCAAGTAATTCAAATTTATCCTTAAGATAATAAATGCCGTTTATTTCAGAGGTTCTTTCCTTATCGTCACCGCCACGCTTTACGCCGTAATAATCGTATTGAGGCAAAAGAGTTTCCATTTTTTCTGCCCAAATACTGTTGAGCTCCTGCACACCAAGAACATCAGGTAAAGTATAGTTGATTTGCTGTGCAAAAAGATGTGCACGGCGTGTGGTGTATGTGCCCTCAAGCAGATTTCCCCAAGGTGCCGCAGTATTATAGCTTGCAACAAGAAGAGTTTTATTGTCATTCACTCTGCCATCAGCAGATTGCACCGACACCTTGGGTGTCATCGGATAAACACCGAAAAATGTACCCACGGCAATACCGAGTGCTGACACTAACGCAACTGATGACAAAATTATTATTTTAGCCTTTTTATTCATATTATCGTCTTTCCTCTTTCAGCAGGAGCAAGCCCTCTGCATTTTTATATTACACAATTACTTTATCATAATTATTTTTATCAGTCAATTGTTGTAAAATCAAAAATATTGTGCTAATATAATATCTGTATAATTTTAAGTATTTTAAGAAGGTACGATTTATGAAAATTGTTATCGTTGGTGATGGCAAGGTTGGTGCAACACTTGTTGAGCATCTCTCAGGCGAGGGTCACGATGTAGTTGTTATTGACCGCAACCCAAAGGTTATTGAGCAAATGGTAAACTCATTTGATGTTATGGGCGTTTGCGGAAACGGTGCAAGCTATGAATTACAGGTTGAGGCAGGCGTAGGTAATTCTGACCTTTTTATTGCCGCCACATCATCGGATGAGCTTAATATTCTTTGCTGTCTTATGGCAAAAAAAGCAGGGACAAAGCATACAACAGCAAGAGTTCGCAACCCCGAATATTTAAAGCAAATTCCATTCTTCAAGGACGAATTGGGTTTAAGTATGATTGTTAACCCCGAATATGATGCTGCAAACGAAATTGCAAAGGTGCTTCGTTTCCCCAACGCTATAAATATTGAAACTTTTTATCGCGGACTTGTGGACCTTGCCGAAGTTAAAATTGACGCCGGCAACCCCTTGTGTGATATGAAGCTTATGGATATTTTCAGTACCTTTAACATCAAGGTGCTCGTTTGTGCCGTTCAGCGCAAAAACGAAGTGATTATCCCACGAGGTGATTTTGTACTTAAAGCAGACGACAAAATTCACATTACCGCTCCCCGTGGTGTACTTGTAGACTTTATGAAAAAGCTTAAAATTTACAAGCACCGCACAAAAGATATTATGATTATCGGTGGCGGCAAAATGGGATATTATCTTGCACGTCAGCTTTGCAGTACGGGCGGATATAATATAAAAATTATTGAAAACAATCTTGAGCGCTGCGAAAAACTCTGCGAGCTTTTACCTGAGGCAAATATTATTAACGGAGATGGTACCGACCGCGCAGTTCTTCTTGAACAGGGAATTGAAGGACAGGATGCATTCGTAGCCCTCACCACCATTGACGAGGAAAACATAATCTCTGCAATGTATGCTTCATCTCTCGGCATCAGCAAAACGGTTGCAAAGGTTAACCGCGTATCATATCAGGTGCTTGAAAGCATCGGTATGGACAGTGCATTCTCTTCAAAGGCAATTGCCGCAAACAGAATTATTGCATATGTGCGTGCCCTTGAAAATTCAGGCGAGGAATCAAGCGTGCAGACCCTTTACAAGCTTGTCGGCGGTCAGGTTGAGGCACTTGAGTTCAAAATAAACACAGATTTCTGGGGTGTGGGCGTTCCTCTTAAGGATTTAAAAATCAATCGCAATTCACTCATTGCCTGCATAATCAGAAATCATAAGGTGATTTTTCCGGGCGGTAATGACTGCATTGAGCTTGGTGACAGAATTGTTCTTGTAACAAAAAGTGACCATATCAGCAGTATTAACGAAATTTTTGAATAAGGTATTTGTATGAACTATAAAATGGTTTTTAAAACCGTAGGCAGAATTTTATGGGCAGAAGCCGCATTTCTCTGCCTGCCGTTATTGGTTTCTTTATACTATAAAGAAAATCTTTTTCATATTTATTTAATAGTAATCGGTATTTTACTGGGCTCGGGTGCAGTTATGAATTTGCCAAAGCCTGAAGTAAAAAGAATTTATGCCCGTGAGGGCTTTGCAATTGTATCACTTTCGTGGATAATGCTTTCTTTCTTCGGTGCATTGCCCTTTGTTTTTTCGGGTGCAATCCCCTCAGTAATTGATGCAATGTTTGAAACTGTTTCAGGCTTCACCACAACGGGTGCTACAATACTTGCAGATGTTGAAGCCTTACCTAAGAGCATACTTTTCTGGCGCGCCTTTACTCATTGGCTGGGGGGTATGGGAATCATCGTGTTTGTGCTTGCATTTTTACCCCAAAAGGATATGCAGTCAATGCACATTATGCGTGCAGAGGTTCCCGGTCCAAGCGTGGGCAAATTGGTTTCAAAAACTACGGTTACCGCAAGAATTCTTTATATTATGTACGCAGTTCTCACTATTGCCGAAATGATAGCATTACTTTGCTGTGATATGCCCCTTTTTGACAGTGTTACAACCGCGTTTGCAACGGCAGGTACGGGTGGATTTTCAGTAAAGAATGCAAGCATCGCTGCATATAATAGTCTGTCAATTGAAATTGTAATCTCACTCTTTATGCTTCTTTTTGGTGTAAACTTTAACCTTTATTATCTTGTGATTATGAAGCAGTTCAAGCGTGCAATCAAGAGTGAAGAATTGTGGACATATGTGGGTATTGTTGTTGCTTCAACTGGAATTATAGCCATTAATATTATGCCCCTTGTAAGCTCTTTTGGTGAAGCATTAAGACAGGCGGGCTTTCAGGTTGCATCAATCATCACTACAACAGGCTTTGGCACGGCAGATTTTGGCACTTGGCCTACACTCTCACAATTTATTGTTGTTTTACTTATGTTCTGTGGCGCTTGCACAGGTTCAACGGGTGGCGGACTTAAAGTTGGCAGAATTATGATACTTTTAAAAATAGTTACCCGTGAGCTTCGCAGAGCAATCAACCCCCGCAGTGTAAAATGTATTAAGCTTGACGGTGCAGTAATCGACAAGGAAGTTATTTCAACAACAAGCGTTTACTTTGTGGTTTATATGTTCCTTATCGGCTTTTCCACCATACTTATATCCCTTGACAATATCGATGTGACAGGAGCTACCACATCTGTTATCAGTTGTATCAACAACATTGGTCCGGCTCTTTCAGCCAACGGTATGATTAGCCATTTTGCAGATTTCTCGGATTTCTCAAAAGTGGTTCTTACGGCAGATATGCTCATTGGCCGTCTTGAAATTTTCCCGATGATTATTTTATTCTTACCCTCTACATGGAAGAAGAGTGCTTAATGTTAACTAAAAGAGTTTACGCAAAAATCAATCTTGACAACATACAAAAGAATATTGAAGCAATCCGTGCCAGACTTCCCGAAAGCACTGATATTACAGGTATTGTAAAGGCTGATGCTTACGGTCACGGCGCTACAAGGATTACTGAATTTCTTTGCGAATTGGGAGTAAAGCGTTTCGGAGTTGCCACAATGCAAGAAGCTCTTGACCTTCGTAACGACGGCGTTGGTGCGCCTATTCTTATTCTTGGTGAAACCTTTAAAGAGGATTTTCCTCTTGCAGTACAAAACAATATTGACTGCACCGTTTCTGACTATGAAACCTCAAAGAATTTTGCCCGCATTGCAACAGAAATGGGTAAAAAAGCAACCGTGCACATCAAAATTGACACAGGAATGGGCAGAATTGGATTTCAACCCAATGAGCAGAGTTTTGAAGAAATTAAAAAGATTTTTGATTTGGATGGTATTTCTGTTGCGGGAATTTTCACACATTTTGCCTGTGCCGACCACCCCGACAAAACCTCTGCAGAAAAGCAGAGGAAAAAATATCTTGAATTCACTGATAAGCTGATTGCCGAGGGCTATAAATTCAGACGTCATATGTATAACAGTGCGGCTGTTATGGAATTGGACGGATACGCAGGCGACAGTGTGCGGTGTGGAATTATGCTGTACGGTCTTTATCCGTCGGCAGAAATGAACCGTGATTTTGTACTTCATCCCGCCATGGAATTAAAAAGCAGTATTTCATTTGTCAAAGATGTGAGCGCAGGCTTTACTGTAAGCTATGGCTCAACCTTTATGGCGGACAGAGATATGAAAATTGCAACCGTACCCGTTGGCTACGCGGACGGCTATCCCCGTTACCTTTCAAATAAGGGTGAGGTAATTGTAAAGGGTGTGCGTTGCAGGATTATCGGCAAAATTTGTATGGACCAGTTTATGATTGACGCGTCCGCCGTGCCCGATGCAAAGGTTGGTGACGAGGTAACACTAATGGGTGTTGACGGCAACGAAGTAATCACGGTTGAGGATTTGTCTCACCCCGATTACCGCTTTAATTATGAATTCTGTTGTCTTCTCAACAAACGAGTGCCGAGAATTTATGTTAGAAACGGCAAAATAGTATAAAAAAGAGGACTAAGCCCAAAAGGTTTAGTCCTCAAATTTTTATTGTTTACATCTGGAATATGCCGTATGTAAGACCCGACATAATAAAGCCTGCAATCAGCACGCCCAACGCAATTATGGGAAGTGCACGCTTAAAGCGTATGTCAAGAAGTGCCGCCATAAGTGCACCCGTCCAACCGCCTGTGCCGGGAAGTGGAATTGCAACGAACAAAAGCAATCCCCAAGACTTGTAACGTAAAACCTTTTCTTTATTTCTCTCGGTTTTCGCCTCAAGCTTAACAATAATTTTTTCAAAGAAGCTAAAACGGCGCAAAAACTCAAAAATCTTTCTGATGAAAAGAATAATGAAAGGAATTGGGAGCATATTTCCAACATAACAAATCAAGAATGCCTTAATAAAAGGAATTTCCATAAGACGTGCGGCAATCATACCGCCACGGCATTCGAGTACGGGTAAAAGAGAAATCACAAATGCAACAAGCTCTTCGGGGATTTTATCCTGCAAAAAGCTCATTATTGTGTCAACTATTTGTTCAACCACTTGTTACGACCCCCACTCTTTCAAGGTATTCGTTTGCTTTTCTCAACAAAGTTTTATCATTGGGAAATTTCAGCGAATTCATAGCCTTATCAAATTTAAGCCAGAGATATTCTTCAATCTCTTCACGCTGAATTATTGTACTTGTGTCATCGGTAGTTGCTAAGAATATAATAACCTTTTTCTCAATTCTGCCCTGAATTGAATACTCGGATTTATATCTGAAATCGGGCATAAAGCGAATGCGTATTCCCGCCTCTTCAAGCACCTCGCGGTAAGCGGTTTCTTTCTCGTTTTCACCGCGCTCCATATGACCTTTAGGGAAGCCCCAATTTGCACTTCTTTTGTTCTTTATAAGAAGAAAACGCACCTCGCCGTTGATTATACGATAAACAATTGCACCACAGGAGGCTTCATAAAGGCAAGAAAGCTCATAACTGCCCTTTTCTTCGGCAAACTCAATTGCGTCCTCAATCTGATGAACGATATATCTTTTGCTTTTCGGTGCAACCACCAATATAATACCGCCCATATTTTTTCTTTTGATTACTGCGATTACACGGCCCTCAAAAATTCTGACCCTGTGTGTAACGCCCATTACATAAGCACCCTTGACAGGAGAACGAGCATCCAACCCACTCTCAACCGTACCGTAATTCAGTTCATAGGTGAAATTCTTTTCGCTGTCAACGGAGTGCATAGGGTCTGTTACTCTGACCCGTACATATTTACCTAACATATGTTTCGACTCCCGAATATTGAATTTATAAAGACTTACTTTACAAATTCGTCTCAAACTGTCTATCATTATACATATTTTCTGCACAAGTTTCAAGTGCTATAAGATTTATTCTTTAATTTTCTTTTAACAATGTAACTTTTTTGACGAAAAACATTGAGATTTTTACTGTTATGTTGTAAAATATTCAATGTATATTACTTTAAAATTAAGGAGTGTGCAAATTGGCTGACAACAGATTCAGGCAATCGAATAACGAGTTTGAAGATATTTTCAGTAACTCATCGTCAGGCGACCAGTACGAAGATATTTACAGCAATTCTGCTGACCAATATGAATACGAAGATATTTCATCATTTTCTGACAATGAAGAAAAAAAGTCCTCTCCAAAGGCTTACGAGGACTATTTCAACGACGATTTCACCGTAAAATACAACAGTGCGGTGCAAAATCGTCGTCGTCAGGAGATTTCTTATGACGATGTGAGCGAGGTTTACGAGAATATTTCCTCTGAGAACGAGCCCAAGAAGAAAAAGAAGAAAAAACACCCCGTAAGAAATACATTTATTATTCTGCTTTGTCTTATTATTGTGGGAATTTCCTGCGCGGGCTTTTATGGCTATCAAACAGTTGAAAAAATACTTTCTTCTTTCAATACGGACGAGCCCTTGCTTGAAAATCAGTATATTGATTCTTCAGAGCTTTACAGCGACCCTAATCAGACAAATATTTTGCTAATCGGCATTGACGCACGCAATGCGGACGATGATTCTCGTTCTGACACAATGATGCTTGTGACAATCGACAACACAAACGGTCAGATTAAGCTTACATCATTTTTGCGTGACTCCTATGTTGAGATTGCTGGCAAGAACTGGAACGAAAAGCTGAACGCGGCATATTTCCGTGGCGGTGTGCAGATGCTTGTTGATACACTTGAGCTCAACTTTAAGGTTGATATTCCTTACTATATGCTTGTAAACTTTGAAATTTTTACCACAATTGTTGATGAATTGGGCGGTATCAATGTTGATGTTACCCAACGTGAAAGTGACTATGTTGCCACATCTAAAAAGCCTAACATTCCCGTTGAAATCCCCGCAGGTGAACAGGTGCTTTTAGACGGTGAGCAGGCACTTTGGTATGCGAGAATACGTAAACTTGACTCTGACTTTATGCGCACACAGCGTCAGCGCAAGGTTATTACCGCAATGGTTGACAAGGCTCTTACAAAAGACCTTGGCGAGCTCATTGCACTTGCAGAAACGGTAGCTCCTCTGGTTAAGACAAATCTCACATCTGATGAAATTCTCAATTTAGGTGTTGGTGCACTTAAAAATCAGGCTTTTGCTTATGACATTGTTCAGCATCAGGTGCCCGCAGACGGCACTTGGTCAAGCAGAAACATTTCAAATGTAGGCTCAAGTCTTGTTATGGATATGGACGAAAATATTGAGCTTCTGCACTCCTTCCTCGCTGAAAAGCAAGAGGTTGAAAAGAAAGAAGACACATCCAGCTCCGCTGAATAATCGCTATAATACCCTCTGCGAGGTAAATACATTTATGAAAAAGGCAAAAATGTCACTTGTATCTGAATTCACAAGTGCAAAAATTGACAAAAGAATTTTCGGCTCGTTCATTGAGCATCTGGGCAGAGCAGTTTACGGCGGACTTTATGAGCCCGACCATCCGCTTGCAGATGAAGACGGCTTCAGAACGGATGTTATTGAAGAAATTAAAAAGCTCAATGTTCCGATAGTCCGTTATCCCGGCGGAAACTTCGTTTCGGGCTATAATTGGGAAGACGGCGTTGGACCAATTGAATTAAGACCCAAAAAGCTTGACTTGGCATGGGGCGTTACAGAGCCAAATTATTTCGGCACCAATGAATTTGTAAAATGGTGCAGAAAGGCAAATTCCGAACCAATGATGGCAGTAAACCTTGGGCTTCGCGGACCCGAAGAAGCAAGAACCCTTGTGGAATACTGCAACCATAAGAGTGGTAGCTATTGGAGTGATTTGCGCCGTTCACACGGGTATGAAGACCCACACAACATAAAACTCTGGTGTCTTGGCAACGAGATGGACGGTGACTGGCAGATTGGTCACAAAACCGCCTATGAATACGGCAGAACGGCCGCAGAAGCCGCAAAGGTTATGAAATGGACCGACAATTCAATCGAAACCATTCTCTGCGGAAGTGCAAGCCGTGATATGAAAACCTTTGGTGAATGGGAGGCTACAACTCTCGATTTGGCTTATGACAAGGTCGACTATCTTTCACTTCACATCTATTTTGACAACCGCGCAGACGACACCCCCTCATTCCTTGCAAAAAATATGATTATGGATGAGTTCATCAGCACAGTTGTTTGCATTTGCGACTACATAAAGGGTAAAAAACGCTCAAGGCACACAGTTAACCTTTCATTTGACGAATGGAACGTGTGGTATCATTCAAACGGTGTTCACGTTGATAAGTGGAGCACCGCCCCTCATCAGCTTGAGGATATCTATAATTTTGAGGACGCACTTTTGGTTGGTCTTATGCTTATGACACTTTTAAAGCACGCAGACCGTGTTAAAATTGCCTGTCTTGCACAGCTTGTAAATGTCATCGCGCCCATTATGACTGAAAACGGTGGCAAGTGCTGGGAGCAGACAATATTCTATCCCTTTATGCACCTTTCCAACTACGGCAGAGGCTACACTCTTCTTTCAAAGGTTGAAAGTCCTAAACACGACACAAAGCAATTTACTGATGTGCCGGATATTGACGCACTTGCAACAATGAGCGAAGACAAAGAAAGTCTCACAATTTTTGCAGTTAACAGAAATCTCCAAGAAGATGTGCTTTTTGATGTATCCTTGCTTGATTTCGAGAACTTTGAGGTGCTTGAGCATATTGAAATGAGCGGTTATGACCCCAAGGAAGAAAACAATGTAACCTCTGGCAAGGTAAAGCCTTTTAACGCCGAAAAGCCCTTGCTTGACGACAAAACTCTCACAGCCAAGCTTAAACCTCTCTCTTGGAATGTAATTAGGCTTGCAAAAAGGAAATAATTGTAGTATAATGGTTTAGATTTATTATGCTACTAAGGAAAGAGTGATTTTATGGCAGCAAAATGTCCTGAATGCGGACGCGAACTCAAAATCTGGAACATAAAGGCAGAATGTCCCTCTTGCGGAACAAATATCCCCAATCACAAGTGGGAAGAAAGGCTTGAACAAGATGCTGACACAGCAGAATACACCTTTGCAAAGCTTCACTACAAAACCGCAAACTTCAAGAGTGCAGTTGTAGGCTCAAAGCTTCGTATTGTACGTCTTATTCTTACATTCGCACCCCTTATTGCACTGGTGCTCCCACTTTACAACTTCAAGCTTACACTCCCCTTCTATAGCGGTGAGAAATCAGTTTCATTCTTAACATTTGTTCTTGATTATCTTCTTGAGACAGACATCGGCAGTGTAATCAAGCTTCTCGGTGGCGAGGTGCTCGGCAATGCAGCACTTATGGTAGTTATTGCTTGTGTGCTTCTGCTTGTAGCGGTTGTATGCGGTGTTCTTAACTTCTTTGTGCTTCTTATTTCAGGCATCAAGCTTAAATACAAGCTCAATATTTCTCTTAATATAATCAGTACAATCTGCTGGGCAGTAGCTGCAGTGTTCTTTGTACAGTTCACAAACGCTTGTGCAGCTCTCGGTGGCGGAATTATCACAGAATGCAGTCTCGGCTTTGGCTTTGTTGTTGGTGTGGTTCTTTTCCTTGTTAACTTCACACTCAACGTCATTGTTGGTAAGAGTCTTAAAAAGCAGATGAACGAACAGCCCTCAATGGATGAGTTCATTGAAAACGAAATTGCAGAGCTTCGCAATCCCAAAGAAGCTAAAGCATAAAATCACAATACATATAAAAGCTTAACCCTCTCATACACTTGTATGGGAGGGTATTTTTATGCGAATATGGACTTTATCACGGCGGACATTTTTAGGAATTCTTTGCATTATTCTTGGGGTTTGTATTTTTATTTTTGCGATTGTGGGCAAAACTGCCTCTGCCTCGGCAAACGGTAAAAAGCTACCCATATATTCGGTTGAAACCCAAGAAAAAAAGGTTGCAATCACCTTTGACGCGGCGTGGACTAATCAGGACACCGACGAGCTTATTGAAATACTGAAAAAGCATAACGCAAAAGCTACATTTTTCATTGTAGGCGACTGGGCAGAGAAATTCCCTGAAAGTGTAAAGGCATTTTATGAGGCAGGGCACGCAATTGCCAACCACTCTGACACTCATAAAGCATTTTCAAAGTGCTCAAGGGAAGAAATAAAGGAAGAAATTGTCAATTGTAATGAAAAGCTTGAGAAAATAACGGGCGAAAAAGTAACCTTACTTCGTGCACCATCGGGTGATTATACTAATGAGAGCCTCGAGGTCACCGAAAGCCTTGGAATGTATATGATTCAATGGGATAATGACAGTCTCGACTACACGGGATTGACAGTTGATGAAATTGTGAGCAGAGTGACTTCTCGGGCGCGTAACGGGTCGATTATACTGTTTCACAACGGAGTTGAAAACACTGCACCTGCCCTTGACAAAATACTTACCGAGCTTGAAAAACAGGGGTATTCATTTGTTTCAGTTAACGATTTGATTTATAAAAATGATTTTTTCATAGACCATACGGGCAGGCAATATAAAAATTAGTAATAAATTTACATATTTTTAGTGTTTTTGTCTTGAAATTTTAGGCAGTTTATTATACAATATATAATAAACTAAACCATAGGGGGATACTTTTATGCCGACAACAAGCATTTCAAAAATCAAGACTAAAAACCGTAATCTGCATCTTCGCGTTGCAAAAGGTCATTTTGCAACCAACAGTGCACACAGCAATTATTATATAGATGTTGCGGCTCAGAAATCCCGTCTTTCAGAAGCTAAGGCAATTGCTCAGGAGCTTTGCAAAAATCATAAATACAGCAACTCCATTGTTGATACCATTCTTTGCCTTGACGGTATGGAGGTTGTGGGTACTTGTGTTGCAGACGAGCTCACAAAGAGTGACTATGTAAACATCAACGCTCACCAGACAATCTATATTGTTACACCCGAAATTGTAAACGGCTCACAGATTATTTTCAGAGATAATATTGTACCTATGATTAAAGGCAAGCACGTGCTTATTACTGCGGTTTCTGTGGCTTCAGGCAATACTGCACGCTCTGCAATTGATGCTATTAAATATTACGGTGGCGAGGTTGTTGGTGTGGCATCAATCTTTGCAACATCAGAAAAATGCGAGGGCTATGAGGTGAACTCTGTATTTAATCCTAAGGATTTACCCGACTATTTCAGTGGTCCTGCTCACGCTTGCCCACTTTGTAAAGAGGGCAAAAAGCTTGACGCACTCATCAACTGTCACGGATTTTCTAAATTATAATAAAACAAATTGCGGGCGATTCGTGAATCGCCCCTACTTTTTATAGGAATGATTTTATGACTTTAATCTTTTGTGTTGATGACAATTTCGGGCTGATGTTCAACAAACGCAGGCAATCACGCGACAGTGTGGTGCTTGAGGATATAAAAAACCGCTTTGAAGATGAAAAAATCTGTATCAGCTCTTATTCTGAAAAGCTTTTTAGTGAGTCGGGCATTGATTACATCGTCTGTGATAGCTTTGATAATCAAGACGGCATATGCTTTGTTGAGGCTCAATATAATCCTGATTTATTGGCAATGGCAGATGAAATTATTCTTTATAATTGGAACAGACTTTACCCCGCTGATGTGCATTTGGATTATCAGATTATACTTGATTATTTCAAGCTTGCAGAGGCTTTGACCTTCAAAGGCTCATCACACACCGAAATCGAAAGGGATATATACATACGATGAAAAACAAAAAACTGATTTCGCTCATAATCGCACTTGTTGTTATTGTGATTTCTGCACTTGGCGGACTTTTTTCAGGTGACGAAAACGATACAAATGACACCCCAAAGCCGAGTATAAATACTAATCAAGCCGTTGAAAGCCTTAATGAAATCCCCGAATTTTCTGGCATTGCTTATGTGGCAATCAATGATAATCAACCCTATTTCACCGAAGACGATTACACCACAAAATCCTATGAATATTACAGTCCTCTTGACGATTTAGGACGTTGCGGTGTGGTTATGGCTTGTATCGGCGAGGACATTATGCCCACGGGCGAGCGCGGTGAAATCGGTCAGGTTAAGCCTACGGGTTGGGTAACTGCAAAATATGATTTTGTTGACGGCAAATATCTTTACAACCGTTGTCATCTGATTGGTTGGCAGCTAACGGGGGAAAATGCAAACGAACAAAATCTCATTACAGGCACTCGCTTTATGAACGTTGACGGTATGCTCCCCTTTGAGAATATGGTTGACGATTACATTGAAGAAACAGGAAATCACGTGCTTTACCGCGTAACCCCAATTTTTAAGGGCGACGAATTGGTAGCCCGCGGAGTGACTATGGAGGCTTGGTCCGTTGAGGATAACGGCGAGGGAATTTGCTTTAATGTGTATTGCTATAACAATCAACCCGGCGTTGAAATTGATTATGCTACAGGAAAGAGTTGGGAAAGTGATACAGAAACCACTTCAACAACTTCAAACACAACTTCCTCAACATCTGACACAGAATATGTGCTCAATACAAAATCAAAGAAAATCCACCTGCCCGATTGCTCGTCTGTTGGCAAAATTGAAGAGGATAACAAAGAAGTAACGAATAAATCGAAAGAAGATTTGATTGATTTAGGCTATGAGCCGTGTGGAAGCTGTAAGCCGTAAAGTCAATAAAAAAAATAACCGAGTAAGTTTAATGGACAGACCACGTAAGGAAGTATTTTAAGTAAGGTACGGTGTAACCCCGTA
>CAYWFB010000038.1:0-17291 GCA_964457415.1 uncultured Eubacteriales bacterium
CGATTTTGTTACCCGAAGAGGTAACAGAGTCGGTAAACCAAGCGAACGTACTACCAACGAGCATGGATACGCACATCAAAAGTGCAAGACCGCTCGTCAGCAAAGCACGCTTGGTGCTTTTTGTTTTTGTCATATTACCTATGACCTCCTTATTCACTTTACCAACATCACATAACTTAACCGTTCTCCTTCCGATGTTGGCTCAGCGAAAGAGGCGGTTATTAACTTACTCGGTTTCTGCACCCGGCGCGGTGTCGGATGCGGTGGTCACAGTTTCGGCAGCTACCGCCACAGGCTGCTGACCTTCAAGTTGAGCCTTGAGCACTTTGAGTTCTTCCAGCATTTTGGCATTCTCGGCTTTTTCGGCTTCAATCTTTTCTTTCTCGGCCTGCATTTCCTCCATCTGCTCCTTCTTATAGCGGCGGAACAGATTAAAGAATTTCACACCTTCATAGATGATAATGAGCATAAAGGGAGTGAAGATACAGACGAAATAACCGGGTGTGGTCTTTAAGAAATTAAAGAACGTACCCAGTGCGGGGATGTGGTTCTGATACTGTCCCAAAACATAGGGATAGGTAACGATGGTTTCATCGTCGGTATCGGTGGTAGTACCGTAGGTGATAAATCCGGGATTGCCCTCGGCATCGGTTGTCAGCTTACGGATTTTATGGGTGATGGTTTCACCAAAGCTGTCGGTATCCTGCGACATAAAGGTGATGATATCGCCCTCTTTAAGAGTAGAGGGGTCAACCTCTTTCACAAGGATCAGATCGCCGGCATTAAAATCGGTGGCTGCCATAGAATCCGAATTGACTATGTACATCTTAAAACCGAAAAGGCTGCGGTCATTGCGGTTAAATGTGGTGCAGGAAATGACGGTGAAAATCATCATTGATACTGCAAGCAACACCATCAACCATACAAAAGTTGTTTTGATTATATTCAGTGCTTTCTTCATATTAAGAATCACTCTCCTTCGTTTTTCTGAAATACTGCTCTACCGAACGGTATATAACACGGAACACGTGCTCGGAATATTCGTCGTTATTCGGCATTTCGTCATTGTGTACCTTCACGGCAAAGTCAAGCATTACATTTAATATGTGGTTTAGGATCATCCACACATCCGCTTCATCACGGAACGCATCCTTAAATTTGTCAACCAGCGGCTTGAAGCGGTGCCGATGATTTACAGCCGAATACTTTTTGAAGTACGGCGAATAGTAGTACCGGACAAAAGCAAGGCAATGATCCCGATTCTCGATCAAAAACTTCCAAATTGCCGAGAAGAAGAACCTGCAGCGCATCTCATATTCCATACTCTGCATATACATCACTTCAACATGTTGCATCGCTTTTGCTAAGAGTTCATCATCCAGCTTATCAAAGGCTTTTGTCAGCATATCCTCCTTGTCCTTGAAACAACGATAGATATATGCTTGATTGATGTTCGTTTCTATTCCGATTTGTTTGGTAGATGCTTTGTCAAGTCCGTCGCGCGCAATGACATGGATAGTCCCGTCAATAAGCCTGCGACGGAGTTCATCCTGTTTCATTTCTAATTTTTCTCCTTCCTTGCCGTAAACGATTGCTACATTTATCGGCAAAATAATGCAAACGTCGAGCGTTTGCGCAAAGATTACAGACAGAAATAAAACGAACGGGAACATAAGGAACAAGCAATAATACGTAAGTTTTAACCCTGCCTGCTGATATACGGTGAAGCAACATAATGGGTATTATGTTGTACGAATAGCCGAACAAGCATACCTCGTTACTTTATTAGCATCAAAAATTATAGCACTATTCGGCGCCAAAAGCAAGTGGTTTGAGACAAAATGTGAGATTTGAGACAAAATGTGAGATTTGAGACAAAATGTGAGATTTACATTGAGATCTCCGCTAACTGTTCTTGCGTTATTTTATTGATTTTTCGGATATGCCGTATCCGTTTACCAATCTGTTTTGTTTTCTCATCACTCACTGTACTTGCCTCCTTTGGCAAGCACAAACATTACCACCAGTTTCCGAATAAGTCCGGAGAAATATCTTTTTACATTAAAAATGGACGGTGATAACCTCACCGCCCAAAATCTTATTTTTTACGCTTTGCTTTCAATGTTTTTAGTATATCGTTAATATTTGACTCTTTTGCAACCTTGGGATAATCTTTTTCGAACCCGATCAAAATATCTTTGGATTCGATTTCATCCCTTTTTACCGATGTATAAACATTCTCAAAATCACCGTTTTTAAGAGCATCTTCAATAAACGGTTTCGAGTCCTCGGGGAAGGCATCCCAACCACCATAAAGGTTGTTCACGGCTACATCAATCTTTTCGAGCGTTATAGGCGTACCACGCTTTTCGTGCTCAGCCAAAATACCGATTACATCAGAAAGGTCGTTTTTATACTTTCTTCCGGAGCGAAGCTTCATAGCAATCAGATATTCCGCCGCTATTGTACGAACAGAAAGAACGCCATAAAAAGACTTATAATAAACCGAAAATTCGTCAAGCTTTGGCGAATAGGAGCCGGTATGCATAAAGTCGGCATTCAGCCATCCGTTTGGCAAATCAAATTTATCACCTACGTGGTTTATCGCATCCTTCATTGAAGATGCGGCGTGAATCACTGCATCAATATCGGTAGTCATATCGCGAAAGCCGTAATTGGTCAGAATAGCGGCACCGCCGACCAATACGATTTCTGCCGGCATTGATTTGCCGTTGAGCCTTCTGAACTCTTTTGCCAATTCCTTGAGGTAGGTATCAAGGTTTTCTTTTGTAAAACTATTAGATGACATTGCGCACCTCACTCTCTACGATATTAAATCGCATAAATTCGGGAATTGCTTCCCTGATAGAACGATGTTTCAGTTCATCGCTTTTAGTAACCTTGGCTGCGACCAATACACTGGCAGGGAAAAGAATTGTTTTTAATTTTAAACTGCGCATATCATCATACTGTGTGCAGATCGGAATATCGTTCTCTCTGCTGACATAGTCGAGCATTGCGAGAAGGTATAAACTTTCGGGATACCATTTTTTCTTATAATACTTGCGAATATGATCTTCTTCCAAAAGTTCAATTACGAATTCGATATCACCGAGTTCTTTCAGTCTATGACAGGTGTTGCTCTTGAACAACTCAAAGTCACTGCGTTTGTCGAAGCAGGGTTCTATGAGGCTCTCCATCGAAACACCGAGCACCTTGGAAATTCGGTAGATCGTTTCGGCGGAGCACTTTTCAAGCTGCGCTTTGCCACTGCATATATCATTGATGGTGGTGTAGGCAATGCCGCTGTCTTTTGCTAATCGATATTGCGTTATTTTTTTGTTTTCCATTAATTCATTTATCATCACGGTGTTTCACCTCCTGTCACTATTATTATATCGGTTGACCGTGATAATGTCAATAGTATTTGCATTTTCTTTTTTATTATGCAGCAGGGTTTTATTCTTTGTCTACTGCGGCTCAAATTTTGATGGTAGAAAAGACTTGACTTTTTACCGGTTCAGAGTTAACATACCACCAACAGCAAACTCCACGAGCAAATTTCGTTGTTCGGGGAGTATTTTTACGACCGCATCTCATCCCACAGTCATTTTCGGAACACATGGAAACAGTGGACATAAGAGGCTTAAAGAGTATGTAATGGCTGGCAAAAAAGTCGTAAACGTTAAAATAAAACTTAAACTCATACTCTTTATCACCGGTTGTTACCGAAATAGACCTAAGCACGTTTACAAGAGTAATAATCATAAATGATAAAACTAATCCTACGCACAAAGATGAAAGAGCAAATTTTATACCACTCTTTAATAAAGAAGATTTTTTTATTTTTTCAACAAATGTCTGTTTTTCTTCAATTGATTCTTGACTTCTTTTTAACTTATGTAACGAACAAACATAATAATAAACAAAATATATACAGGAAAAAATACAAAGCATAAATCCTATGTAATAGTTTGAATATATTGCCAACGAAAGAAAAACTATATATCTTATGCATTTGCCACTGTCCATTATCTCTTCAATACCGAGAATGATAAGAGGTAACAAGTACATAGCATCCGTCCACATTATATTGGTATGGTATGAAAAAAAATACGCGCAGAACGCGTACATAAGGCTGAAAGCAATTATACTAACGTTATTACTTTTCTGTGATTTTTTCAGATAATATGCCATTGACACAGAACTTAACACTACTTTTAAAGCAACCAGCAAACCGATAGCATCGGCAATATTCTCGCGCTTAAACAACAGGATAAGAAGATTCAGCGGACTTGAAAGATAGTTGAAATAAGTACCTAAATAATATCCTCCCAGATTGGTTGTCCATGAATACAGCAACGATTCTCCGCTTGTTATTTTGTCGTGGAATTCAGTAAGAAGAAGTACATATTGTCCTCGAAGGTCGAAACTTAAGACTGTCCTTTCCCCGAACGGTATAAATGAATAATAAATAAATATAATGGACACAACAACCGTTGCCAATGCACCGGTTATTAATATAAATCTATTATCGACTACAAATGATTTCAGCTTTGTTTTCATTAGCAAACACCTCAACATATAGTAAATTAAGTGTAACATAACATAGTGTTTTTTTTAAGTTTTATAATATAGAAAAACAAAAGAATTGTTTTTGTGTTTAATCCTTTGTTATTCAATACAGACATTAAAAAATCATTCTTTTATTTCGTTTTATTCACATATTATAGCCACTTGATTGTATTTGATTTTTATGAGTGCTATAATAGTAAAGAATTATCCTGCGGACAGGAGAAAATTATGAAAAAAGTATTTGTAGTATCAAAAACTCATCTTGATTTGGGATTTACGGATTATGCCGAAAATATCAAGCAAAAATATATTCACTCTTTTATTCCCGATGCCATTGACCTTGCAGAAAAGGTTAATATTGACGATAAAAAGTATTTTATCTGGACAACGGGCTCGTGGATAATTAAAGAGGCGCTTAAAAATCCTCACCAGAAAGAAAAACTCACGAAATCACTTAAAGACGGCAATATTGTGCCCCACGCTATGCCATTCACAACTCATACAGAGTTATTGGATGTGGATTCACTTGATTACAGTCTTTCAATCGTTGAGGAGCTTGACGAAATCCGCGGAAGAAAGACTGTTTCTGCTAAAATGACGGATGTTCCGGGTCATACAAAGGGGCTTGTAAAGCTATTGGCAAAGCACGGAATAAAGCTTTTGCACATTGGCGTTAATGGTGCATCTGCTTTAGTCCAAGTTCCACCCTGTTTCTTATGGAAAAACGGCGACGATGAAATTGTGGTTATTTATTCGGGCGACTACGGTGGAGCATTCAAGAGTGAATTTGTGGATGAGGTGCTCTATTTTGACCACACGTTAGACAACCACGGTGCACCGTCACCTCAAAAGGTGCTTAATAAAATCAATAAAATTCAGGAAGAATATCCTGATTATGAAATCACCGCGGGCACAATGGATGATTTTGCAGATATTATATGGGAAGTTCGTGAAAAGCTGCCCGTATTTGAGGGCGAAATGGGTGACACCTGGATTCACGGCAGTGCCACAGACCCATACAAATCCGCATCACTCCGTACGCTTATAAATCTTAAAAATGAGTGGTTGCAGGACGGTAGTCTTGACAGAAATTCTGATGAATACAAAAATCTTGTTGATGCTATTCTCTGCACCGCCGAGCACACCTGCGGTATGGACACAAAAACATATTTTTCTGATTACGGGCATTATTTTAAAAAGGATTTCCAGAAGGCTAGAAAGCTGGACAAGGTTAAATACCGTCGTATTTTCAGCGATTTGCCACAGAGTATTTTCCCATTAACAGGGCTTGTTGACGGCAGACGCAAAATCGGTTATTACAGCGTGCTTGAAAAGAGCTGGGCAGAGCAAAGAGAGTACATAAAATTAGCCCTTTCTGCATTAAGCGACGAGCACAAACAGATTGCACAAGCAGAGCTCCGGAAGCTTATTCCCAACAAACCGAATGAGATTGTAGCAAATGATATTAAGACAATTCAATTTGGCGAGTGGTCGCTTAAAATCAACGATAAGGGTGGTATTGGTTCGCTTAAATTCGGCGACGAGGAGATTATCCGTCAAAATAATGAGCCGATTATCACATACCGTTCGTTCTGTAATGCTGATTACAAATATTGGCTCACTCATTATTCAAGAAATTTAAAAGAAACATACAAATGGGCAATTGGTGACTTTGCGCGACCTGCCCTCAAATGTGTTGAGGGAAAGTATCCCGCGGGCAGATTTGCTTACAATGTTGACAAAATGTCGGCAACAAGCTCACAAATCACGGTAAATCTCACTTGTGACAAGGCTCTTTGTGAGGAATTGGGTGCACCAAGGCTTGTGCAGATTATCTATACACTTACGGACGGTGGCTTGAATGTGGATGTTGCTTGGTACGGGAAGGACGCTAACCGATTGACTGAGGCAATTTACCTGAACCTTTTCCCGTCAGCAGAACAGATTAAAATGAGAAAACTTGGTTGCCTTGTAAGTCCTGACGAGGTGGCATATAACGGAAGTCGCAATCTGCACGCAGTTCAGGGTGTTGAGTTCGGTAATTATGAAATCGTAAATCTTCACTCCCCTCTTGTGTCCTTCGGCAAGGGTAAAATCCTTGAGTTTGATAACAAGCTTGAAGATGTTTCAAAGGACGGATTGAGCTTTGTTTTATACAATAATGTGTGGGGAACAAACTTCCCGCTTTGGTATGAGGACAACGCACGATTTGTTTTTGAAATCAAGAAGAAATAAGCATAAATTAAGCCTTGAGAAAATCACATCTCAAGGCTTTTTATTGTGTTCAGTTTATTTAACTGCGTGGTTGAAAATGCGTTGGGCGGTGTAGGTGCCGTCATTATTTATATTAAGAACTGTGCAACCTTGCAGCCATTCGCTTTCGGGTGAGTTGAAATTGGTCTTCATATTATATGAGCCATAGCCCGAGGGTTGAATGTAGCTGAGCAGTATTCCCTCATACATTACACCAAAATCATTTACATGGTCGTGACCGAAATAAACCGTTTGGGTGCTCCCCTTTTCTTTCATAGCGTCAAAAAGTCCCGAATCAAATCTTGATTCGCAAGCACCCTCTCGTTTTTCGCCATAAAGATATTCAAGCTCTGTGGCATCTTTAATTTGATAAGGCGGAATATGCATAACTGCGATTGATTTGAAATCACCATATTCATTTTTGATTGTATCGCACTTTTGCTTGTACCACTCAACCTGTGACTCTTTTGTGCCATCATAAATTGTTCCGCCACCGGTCACACCATATTTCTTTTTGAGTTCTTTGGTCATATAGTTGCCCGAATCCATAAGGAAAAGGACTTCTTTCAAAGTTCCGTCACTATTAAGAATATTTATGGTGCAATTCCCGTCGCCGTCAATATCTTCTTTGCCCGATTTTAAAAGGCAATGGTCGTATGATGCAAAAAACTCAACAATTTCTTTTCTTGAAAATTTTGAAAGCCCCTCACCCTCGTGATTACCCAAAACAAGAGTCCAATAAACACCTGTTTTTTCCATAATTTCAGCAAATTCTATTGTTCGCTTTTTATAGAAACCCGAAGAAACCGTGTCACCGCCTAAAATTACAAGGTCGGGCTTTTGCTCTGCGATATTTTTAAGCATATTGGCAATGGCAAGCTTATCAGTTTTCTTTTTGCCGTTTAGATGCATATCAGTAAACATCACTACTTTGAAATTACTGTCGTCTTGCTTTTTTATGGTTATGCTGTCAATATCTTCGGACACTATTTCAATAACATTTTTTCTCATAATTTACCTTTACGGAAGTTTATTACCTGCGGCTCGGTAGATTTCATACCATTCTTCACGGCTTAAATTAACTTCACTTGCTTTGAGGCAGTCCGTCAGGCGTGCAAGGTTTGTTGTGCCTGTAATTGGTTGCATTTTTGCAGGATGACGAAGTATCCAAGCAAAAGCAATTGTTGTTTTTGATACGCCGTATTTTTCGCCGATGTTTTCAAGTGTTTTGTTAAGCTTGGGGAACTTTTCGTTATCAACAAAACAACCCTCAAAAAAGCCGTATTGCATTGGTGACCATGGTTGGATTGTAATTTTGTTCAACCTGCAGAAATCCAGCACACCACCATCGCGATTAACGGCAGAATCGTTATACATATTCACATTGATTCCCGCCTGAATCATCGGAGCGTGCATAACTGAAAACTGAAGTTGATTTACGCAAATCGGCATATCAAGGCAGGATTCAAGAAGCTGAATTTGATAAGGATTTTGATTTGAAACGCCAAAATGACGCACTTTGCCCGAGGATTTAAGTTCATCAAACGCCTTTGCAACTTCTTCGGGCTCCACAAGTGCATCGGGACGGTGAAGAAGCAGAACGTCAATATATTCCGTGCCAAGTCGCTTAAGACTTCCGTTAACAGAATTGACAATATGCTCGTATGAAAAATCAAATCTGCCTTGACGAATGCCGCATTTGGTCTGTATTAAAAGCTTCTCACGCATTGAGGCTTTAATTGCTTTTCCGAAAACAGTTTCGCTCATTCCCCCGCCGTAAATATCTGCGTGGTCAAAAAAGTTTGCATCATTTTCAAGTGCTGTGTCAATAAAAGCCGATACTTCCTTTTCACTCATATCGCTTATACGCATACAGCCCACCGCAACCGTAGGCACTTGTAATCCGCTTTTTCCAAGTTCATTTTTATACATATCTTTTCTCCTTATGTTAAGTTGTTATTTGATTATCTATCACATCGGTATCTTGGTTTGCCAATGGTTTTCTTGCCGTATTCTATGGCAGTTGTCGGGCAGTATGAAATACACGCCATACAATGCGTGCAATTTTTATCCCAAGTGGGTTTGCCGTCTTTAATTTCAATATTATTAAGCGGACAAATTTTCACACACTTACGACAACCCGTGCATCTGTCATCAGCGTAAAAAGCCTTTGCTTTAACGAATATAGGATAAAAAAGTTGATTGACGGGGCCGCTCATAATTCTGTCTTGCAAATTATTGCGTGGTGTGAGAAATGGCTTTGTTTCGGCAGTCAGTTTTGCAGTTTCTTCGATTATACTATCTGCTTGTGATATGATTTTTTCAATTTCGTCTTGCTCGGGTGAATTGAACATAGCAATATAATTTTCAGGCATAACAATCTGGGCGGTTCCCATATACAAAAAGCCTTTTTCATCGCAGAGTTTCTTATTGTACTTTGCAGAATTGCCGATTTCACTGCCACAAGTCATAACAAACCAAGTATTGCCATCATACCGGAAATCCGTTTTGCGAATCCAATCTCGCACAATAGCAGGAATTCGCCATGCATAAGTGGGAACGACAAAAATCAATCTGTCTTGTATGGTAATTTTGCTTGTATCATTATGTTTCAGTTTGTCATTTATACTGACGATTTCGTCAGAAGTGATTTTTGCAATCCGCTCTGCAACATAACGGCTGTTGCCCGTACCTGAAAAATATAAAATCATCTTTTCACCAACTAATTTTAGTTTATGAAAATATTATACCACTCATATTTTTGCTCTTCAATCCCCTTTTCACTGATTATAGCGGGTGAATTTGTTCTTGAATAAAAATCCTCTCCTTGCGCAAACTGAAATAAAAAGGAGAGTTTTATATGAAGGATAATACAATCAACGGTAATGAGCTTGTTAAAAATACACTTGATGAAATCCCCAAGGCAAATCCTGATGCCAAGCGCATTGTGGGGCTTGTGAAAGACGGCAGAAAGGTCACGGGTTATCAGTTGTCCGATAAAACAATCGTTGAAAAGCCACAGGCAGTGCAGATGGCAAAGCAGGGCGAAATCGCAGGCGTGGGTGTTGCTCACCGTGGTGACAACGAGTATCTGAAATCAATCCCCAACGATAAAGAAAACGACAATCTCAGTAACCTGCCATCAGTAACAAGTGAATAATTTACAGAAAACGGCGAGAGCAATTCTCAAGATTTTGTTTTACTTTTTAAATTTCTTATGGTATAATGACCACATTCTTTGAAAATACCGAGGTAACGCTATGTCAGCATATTTATTCGCACATTTTACAAGTGGTAAAACTGGGGATAAAGAGCACATATGGTTTGCGCTCAGCCGTGACGGTCTTAACTGGACTGATTTGGGCAGTGACGAGCCTGTGATTACATCAAAAACCGGCACAAAGGGAATTCGCGACCCCTTTATTGTATATGACGAGAGAGTAAAAAAATATTATATCATCGCCACAGACTTGTGTACTTCAAGCGGAAATTGGCACGATTTTGCACATCACGGCAGTCGTTCAATTCTTGTATGGGAGTCAGAGGATTTGATAAATTGGTCTGAAGAATGGTCCTGCGAGGTTGGTATCGAGACTGCGGGTTGCGTTTGGGCTCCTGAGGCGGTATTCTGCAAGGAAAAGGATATGTGGTTCGTATTCTGGGCATCCTGCGTGAAAGAAAATGGCGACGAAGAGCACAAGCAACGCATTTACGGTGCTTTCACAAAAGATTTCAGGGAATTTACACCAACATTCAAATATATTGATGGTAAAACCGCACTTATTGATACAAACATTGTGTTGGATAATGGCTGGTATTACCGTTTCTCAAAGGACGAAACCAATAAGGTTATTATTCTTGAAAGAAGTCAGAACCTTGTAAGTGACGAGTGGGAAAGCATTTATTCAGAAATCTTTTCAGTATTTGAGGGTCTTGAGGGTCCTGAGGCATATTATCTTGACGACCAACAAAAATGGTGCTTAATTGCCGACCAATACAAAACAAATGGCGGATATACACCATTTTTATGCGACGACCTTGCAAGCGGCAAGTTCAAACAGTTGCACAACGACCAATTTGATATGGGCAAACGTAAAAAGCGTCACGGCGGAATTATCAAGATTTCTGATGAACAGGCTGAAAAGCTTATAAAACATTTTGGAATAAGTGAATAAAAAGAAAGACTGTTCAGCTAACCGAACAGTCTTTTTTGTTCAATAAATTGGGGTTTGTCGGGATAACCCACCCTTGAGGGGGGATAAATTTTGCGTCGCAGACCCTTAATTACGAATTTCGAATTACGCATTACGAATTGTTTCGCCAAATTCAAATTTGTTAAATTCAATTAAACTTTGGTAAATAATCGCCGTGGGCTACGATTAAATCGTCAACCATTTTCTTGATTGTATCAATATCAAGCTCACTACCTGTATGTGGGTCAAGCATTGCAGCCTGATAAATGTGCTCTTTCTTTCCTGTAACTGCAGCTTCAATTGTTAAGAGCTGAACATTGATATTTGTCATATTCATTGCAGCGCATTGAACGGGAAGTGCACCAACGTGGCAAGGATGAACGCCGTAGCCGTTAACAAGGCAGGGCACTTCAACACAAGCATTTTCGGGCAAGTTTGTAATCAAATGACCTGTATTGAGTACGTTTCCGCCGATTTGATAAGTTGAACCTGTCACGATTGACTCCATAATTCTTGAGGCATATTCCTCTGAACGCTCGTGCTCTTTAACGCCTTTTTCGAGCATTTCGGCATATTCCTTTTTCCAGCCCTCAATCTGATTTACGCAACGGCGGGGATATTCGTCCAACGGAATATTGTATTTCTCAATAAGCTCGGGATATTTGCTCTTTATGTAGAACATATTGTATTCTGCATTATGCTCGCTTGACTCGGTGCAGTAATAACCAAAATTCTTGATATAATCCATTCTCACCTTGTCGTCTGCATCGGGTTTTGCCATATAAGCGTCAACTCTTGACTTGATTTCGGGGTACAGGTCAACGCCGTTTTTATCCTTGATTTCAAGAAGCCATCCCATGTGGTTAATACCTGCAATAAGCTCTTTTCTGCCCTCAAGCTTATCCTCCATTCCTAAAGTCTTGAGAAGATGTCTTGAACATCCCTGAACACTGTGGCAAAGACCTACGGTTTTAATAGGTGTGTAGCGGAGCATATAGCCCGTGAGCATTGCCATAGGGTTAACATAGTTTAAGAAAAGCGCATCTGGGCAAACCTCTGACATATCGTCGGCAAAGCCTTTCATAACGGGGATTGTGCGGAGTGTACGCATAATTCCGCCGATACCGAGAGTATCACCGATAGTCTGTCTTAAACCATATTTTTTCGGCACTTCAAAGTCGATGATTGTGCAGGGGTCATAAAGACCAACCTGAATTGCATTGACAACGAAATTAGCACCGCGGAGTGCGTCTTTTCTGTTTTCTACACCCACATAGCACTCGATTTTGCCGTATCCGCCTTTTGCAACTCTCATAGCTTCAAGAATTGTACGGCTTTCTTCAAGTCTTTGAGCGTCAATATCATAAAGAGCAAAAACGCTGTCGCGAAGAGACTCGGTGCACATACAGTCACCGATAACATTTCTTGCAAAAACAGTACTGCCTGCTCCCATAAAGGTTATTTTCATAATAAGCCCTCCCAAATTATTTGTACAATTGAATATTATCAAAAGTACAAAATGTATTCAATAGCGACACTGCAACACACAGATTTTTTCAAATAATACTGTGATTTTTTGTATTATTATTTAGTTTTAAAGGCTTTACTATTTGTCGTCACACAAATATTTTGCGCGGTATTTTGTAACTTGGGCAAAGAAAGGATTTTGCGGTTTATTGACTTTAACTGCTTAAAGTTATATAATTAAATTTAGAAATTTTGTTTTGAGGTATGAATTATGGTACAGTTTGAAAAGCGATTTAAAATTGATTGCTCACCCGTAGCACAGGACAGTCAGGTTATTGTGCGCGGCGGCACAAGACTTACTGTTATTACCCCCTGCCTTTTGAGAGTTGAAAATCAGAGCGAGGGTAAATTCTGCGACGAGCCTACACAGAGCATATGGTTCCGCGATTTTTGTGTTCCTGAATATGAGCTTAATGAGTCGGGTGACACAATTGAGATTAAGACCGAAAAGGCAAGCTTTGTTTATTCACTTAATTCCCGCAAGATGCTCAATATCAAATTGAGCGACGGCAGACTTGTTACAGATTACAAGTCGGGCAACCTTAAGGGTACTTGCCGTACACTCGACATTACCGCGGGTATTATCAAGCTTAATAACGGTGTATGCTCACGAAATGGTGTTGCAATTCTTGACGACAGTAAAACTCTTGTAATTAAAGAGGACGGTACAATTCTGCCACGCGACAACAAAGAAACTGACCAGTATTATTTTGCATACGGCAATGATTACATAGGCGCTACAACAGACCTTTATAAGCTGACTGGCAAGGTACCGCTTATCCCTCGTTATGCTCTTTCTAACTGGTGGAGCAGATATAAGGCATATTCTCAGGAAGAATATTTAAGCCTTATGGACAAATTCAAGGAAGAAGAAATCCCCATCACAGTTGCCACAGTTGATATGGACTGGCATTGGGTTGATATCAAGAGCAAATTCGGCAAGGATGCTCACAAAGCAGGTCATCACTTAAACTTTATGGAATATGTTTATGATGTTTGGTCAGTGGGCTGGACGGGATATAGCTTTAATACAGACCTTTTCCCCGATTATGAGGAATTTTTGAGAAAGCTCAAGGCTGATAATTATCATATTACTTTCAACATTCACCCCTCAATGGGTGTGCGCTGGTTTGAAAATCAGTATGAGGATATGTGCAAGGCTATGGGCACTGACCCCAAAGAGAAAAAAGCCGTTGAATTTGACATTACGGACAAGAAATTCACCGAGAATTATTTTGATATTCTTCATCGTCCCTTTGAGGAAAAGGGCGTTGACTTCTGGTGGATTGACTGGCAACAGGGTAAGAATACAAAGGTAAAGGGACTCGACCCTCTTTGGGCTCTTAATCACTATCATTTCCTTGACAACGCAAAGGATAATCACCGTCCGCTTATTCTCTCTCGTTTCTGCGGTGCGGGTAGTCAGCGTTATCCCCTCGGCTTCAGCGGTGACACAACACAGACCTGGAAGAGCCTTGACTTCCAGCCAGGCTTTACTGCAACCGCGTCAAATATTGCTTATCCTTGGTGGAGCCACGACATCGGCGGTCACTGTATGGGTAAAAAGGACGACGAGCTTTATGTTCGTTGGGTTCAATTGGGTGTATTCAGCCCCGTTATGCGACTTCACTCAACAAACAATGAATTCGCAGGCAAGGAGCCTTGGAATTACAGCGGTCCTGTGGGCAGAATTGCAACTGACGCGCTCCGTTTAAGACATAAGCTTCTCCCCTACATTTACACAATGAACTACCGTACACATACAGAATGCCGTGCAATCTGCGAGCCTATGTATTATGCTTATCCCGAGGATGAAAACGCATACAACTGCAAAAATGAATTCTTCTTCGGCACAGAGTTAATTGTAGCGCCCATCACAGAGCACACCTCACTCAAAACAAACCTTGCAGGTGTTAATGTGTGGATTCCCGAGGGACGCTACACCGATATTTTCACGGGCAGAATTTATGAGGGCAATCAGTTTGTAAAGATGTATCGCGATATTGAGAATATCCCCGTACTTGCAAAGGCAGGCGCGATAATACCTATGAGCGCTGAAGACAGAACTAATGACTGTTCAAACCCCGAAACACTTGAATTACTTGTGTATCGTGGAAACAATACATTTACTCTTTATGAGGATGACGGTGAAACACTTTCATATCAGAATGGCGAATACCTTAAAACTGCATTTGCGGTTAAGGAAGAGGACGATAAGGTTTCATTTGCGATTACAAAGGCAGAGGGCGACGCGACTGTTGTGCCCGAAATGAGAACTTTTGTTGTGAAATTCAAAGATATTGTTGACGGTAAGGTTTCTGTTAACGCAGAGAATGTTGAAATCACAAGCAACGGCACTCTTGAAGTAAAGATTACTGCAAAGGCAGACACAACAATTCTTGTGACAATTGAAGATTGCAAATATCTTGAAAATGCCGACAAAAAGCAGGAATTGACCCGCGTTATTTCAAAATTCCAGATGTCAACTGACCGCAAGGGTATGATTTTCGGCAAGTTCATTAAAAATGACAAGCCACTTAAAAATATCTCAAAGGATTTCAGAGGTCCCATTGAGGAAATTCTGAAGCTTAAAAGATAAATGAGCAAAAAAGAACTCGGTAGAATTTACTGAATTTACTACCGAGTTTTTTATTACAATTCAATTTCAATTCCCACGGGGCAATGGTCACTGCCCATAATTTCAGTATAAATCACACTGTCTTTTACCTTAGGCATAAGGCGGTCGGACACTACAAAATAGTCAATTCTCCACCCTACATTCTTTTCTCTTGCGTGGAACATATAACTCCACCAGGAATACTGAATTTTTTCGGGATAAAGAGTACGGAATGTATCCGAAAAGCCTGCATTTAAAAGCTCTGTAAATTTACTGCGTTCCTCATCGGTAAAGCCTGCGCTGTGATGATTGGTTTTCGGGTTTTTAAGGTCGATTTCTTCGTGTGCCACATTCAAGTCACCGCAATAGATTACGGGCTTTGTGGTGTCAAGAGATTTCATATACTCCCTTAAATCGTCTTCCCATTCCTGACGATACTGAAGTCGGGTAAGCTCGCGCTGGGAATTTGGTGTATAAACGCAGAGAAGATAAAAATCTTCATATTCAAGGGTGATTGCTCTGCCCTCGTGGTCGTGCTTTTCTATATCAAGCCCATACCAAACACTTATGGGCTCGTGCTTTGTGAAAATTGCCGTGCCCGAATAGCCCTTTTTCTCGGCGCTATACCAATATTGGTAATACCCGTCGGGATTAAACTCTGCCTGACCGGGTTGCATTTTTGTTTCCTGAATACAGAAAAAATCTGCATTCTGCTCATTGAAGAAATCCTCAAAGCCTTTATTTAAAACGGCGCGAAAGCCGTTAACATTCCAAGATATAAATTTCATAAAAAAATTCCCTTTCGGTTTATTATGAATATTTTATCATTTTTTATAAGAACATACAATAACAGCGGAGAAAAAATTCTCCGCCGTTTTTATTACCATCTGTTTTCAACGTATTCGCAGAAAGCGTACATATCTTTAATGTCAATCTTTGTGCCGTCATCAAGAATTACATCACCGCTCCAGAGACCGTGAACCTGATGAGTGTGCATTCCGCCGACCTTCAAATCTAAAAGGGTGTGATAATCATAGAAGGGTTGCATTGTAAGGTTAAAGCGACCATCCTCGGAAATAATCTTCCAAGGCTCCATATATTTATCGTCCTTGGGGAAGGTTTCAACGTCAACTGCGCCGAATTTGTGCACCTTGCCGTCATAGAAAATACAGGTTTCGGTAGCGTTGCTCTCGTCACCGATTGCCCATGTGATTTCAAAGCCCACGCTGTGCTTTTCGCCTTTATCGTCTGTAATATATGTAGTGCCTGCGCCCCAGTACCAAACCATTTCGTGAATTGTGTTAACTCTGCCCCAATCCAAGAATGCAAATGTATCGTCCTTTGTGAATTCGTAAAGTTCACCGCCGATTCTCATTGAACCTGCGCAGGGCATACCAATCTGCTTGGTTGTCATAAAGTAACGTGTGGGGTTCTCTTTAAAAGGAAGAACTGTTGTGATATTCTCAAAGCCCTCGGGAATATCCATTGTGAAATCACACTCAACAACACCGCGGTCCTTTGTAGCACATCTGAACCAAAGTCTTCTTGAAGTTTCTCTTGTATCAAAATCAATTTCCGCACCACTTACATTTATTTTAAAGCGATTAGGAACATCACCCTTCTTCGGGGGGATATATTTATCGCCCACGAAAAATTTAGTGCAATCAATAATTTCGTTGCCGTTTTCAATGTCAATAAGCTTTGCAGTAACAAAACCGCCCACGTTGATATTGGCAAAATTGAGCTGAACTGTCAGCTTTCCGTTTGAAATCTGATAAAAATCCCACTCTTTACGGCTGATAATACCCTTTTCAACAAGATTTCTGTCATACTCAAAAACATTGTGTCTTGCCCAGCCTTTAGCATTCAAAGTGCCGTCAGCGTTAAGCAAAGGGGTGCTTTCTGTGTACTCAATCTGCTTTGATTTTTCAGGCCAATCCTGAAAAGGAACATAGGTTCTTTCCATATCCAATTCTCCTTGCATAAATTTTCCATGTATTTATTATATTACTTCAAAATTACAAATGCAACACTTTGTTGAAAAAATACGGGGGCTGTAAAAAAACAGTCTAAAAAATCCGAGATTCGTGTAAAAGCGAGTCTCGGATAATTTTTTTGATATGAAA
>CAYWFB010000039.1:0-15794 GCA_964457415.1 uncultured Eubacteriales bacterium
TAAACTGAAGCATCTTTATCCTGAAATAAAGTTTTAGATGTTACAACGTACTACATTTTGCGCTTTGCCTTTTGCATTTAGTTTCCATTCATTTCGAGAAGGGTCATTTCTATTCCGTTAGCGATTGCTTCGGCATATTCGTCGAGGTTTTCGTCGAAGTCTTTATTATCGGCTTTGCTTGAGATAAATCCGAGTTCTGCAAGGCAGGACGGCATTTTGGTGTTGCGGTTGATGTAATAATTCAAATCTGCGCCGTCGCGGTAGCCGGAGTGAATTCCGCGGTTTTGTGATATACCTGCCGCATCAAGATTATCGAGAATATTCTGTGCGAGCAAGGTATCGTCTGTTGGGTTTGAGGAATGCACCCACATTTCCATTCCCACCGCATCGGGCGAGGTACTACTGTTTCGGTGAATTGAAACAAAAAGCGACGCTCTCGCCTTGTTTGCGATTCTACATCGGTCTTCAAGGGAAACGTCGCTATCGTCATTTCGGGTCATAACAACAGTATAGCCACGCTCTTCCAAAATATCACTCACCAAAAGTGATAATCTTAAATTATCGTCTTTTTCCATTCGTTTGCCGTTAGTGGCGCCCGAGCTTGTACCTCCGTGCCCCGGGTCAATGCAGACCACCTTTTCATCGGGAACGAAATTCAACTGAGTTAAATAATAAATCGTTTCGTCACCGCCCACTAAAATAAGGGCAAGCACACAGCATAGGCTCAATGAAAAAAGTGCGATTATTGGGAATAAAAAGCTTTTTTTGTGGTTTTTTCTGTTGTTATCTCTCATTTTCTATTAAAGGTTTTTAAAGGTTTCTTTAATCTCTGTCGCTCTGCCACAGGACATTCTGCCCTCGGGGCAAGCACCTACAAAACAGCTTGGTCCGTAGAATTTGAATATTGATGGCTCAACCTTACGAAGATTTTTAAGAGCTTCAACTGCATATTCCTGAATTTCCCACTGTGCACGAGTACAGGAACGAAGTCTTAAGAACAGTAAAAGCTGTCTTGCGTTCATAGTTGTTACAATATCTAATGTATTACCGCTGAGCTGATAATATACCAACAATTCTTCTGCTACGCCAAGATTTTTAAGTCTTTCATATTCGTCTGCAGTTTCTTTGAAAGCATTTTTATACTTCGCAAGAAGCTCGGGCTTATCTTTAAGAACAGGAGGAATGATAAAACTCATTCTGTCGGTCTTTGTAAGCTCGGGGATTTCAATTGACTGAATTCTGTGGCGTGCAAAGTGAGTGATACAAGAAAGTGAAACATTGTTAAAGCGGAAAGTATAATTTGCACACTCCAACGCTCTTGGGCGCTTGCACTTAACAACTGCCTCAACAATCTTTTCAATTGCATTTTCATCTGCAAGGATTTTTTCAATCTGCTCTGTTGAACAGTTTTTGTTTGAAATGAGGGCATTTCTTGCCACGCATTTTGCCGCGTCGGGTGTATATGCCAAAAGCTCAACGGGCTTTTCTGTATGCTCGGGCTTAATTTCAATAAATGAAAGGTCAGGCACATCGTTTACAGTCTTTTCGGGATTAAAGCTTGACATAATTCCGGGGGCTTTAACCTTTGCCTGCTCGTAAAGCTCAAGACCCAATTTCTTGATTTCGGGATATTTTGCGCCTCTGCCACAAATCATTGCAGAAAGCATATTTAAGAATTCTCTGCCGTTTACTGAACAGAAGAAATTACTGTAAAGGCAATAGGGCAATACAAATCGAGCATCCTCACGAAGAACACCATTCTCGCAAAGCTCGTCATAAAGGGCAAACATTTTGCTCATATGCTCTTTATATGATTTCTCGATTTCTGCATTATTGAATTCGGGCACATAGAAGCCTGCATCACTGAAGTTTACATAGCGTCTTGACTTAACTGTATATGAAGCAAGTCTGAACTCGATTATAAACTGCTCAACAACGGCGGTAACATTCTGAAAAGCAATCTGAAAATATGTATGCTCAACTGTGCTTGTATGACCTGATGCTGTAACTTTGCCAATAAGGTTTGCATTCTTATCTTTATCTTGAGATTTGTCCCAAATGGAAAGGGCTGTACCCTCCTGAGTTGAAATTCTGCCACTTGCGGCGGTAACTTTTTCGTCAGTATCGGTCATACCAATGATGAGCGCGGTGCTTTTGTTATAATCGTATGCCATAAATATCCCTCTTTTTTCACGAAATATCTTTAATCTTACCTATTTTAGCACAAAAAAATGCTCTATGCAACAATAGTTAAAATTTTAATAATCTTAATAAAAATAGGATTGTAAAGTCGAAAAATGTTTGATATAATGTAATCTGTATAATTATGAATATGGGGTTTTATGCAATGAACGGAAAGATGATTGTAATTGAAGGACTTGACGGTAGCGGAAAGTCAACTCAGGTTGAGCTTTTAAAACAAAAGCTTATTGACAATAATATTAAACTGCGACAGATTAAACTACCCGACTATGACAACAAATCAAGCACACTTGTAAAGATGTATCTTGCAGGTGAATTCGGCAGTAATCCCGCAGATGTAAATATTTATTCTGCATCACTTTTCTATGCAGTTGACCGTTATGCAAGCTTTAAGAATATCTGGGGTGACGATTACAAAAACGGCACTTTAATACTTGCAGACCGTTACACAACCTCTAACGCAGTTCATCAGACAGTAAAGCTCCCAAAAACCGAATGGGACAAGTATCTTGACTGGCTTTTCCACACAGAATATGAAATGATGGAAATCCCCGCCCCCGACGCAGTAATTTATCTTGATATGGATGTTGATATTTCACAACGTCTTATGTCAAAGCGCTATGAGGGTGAAGAAGCTAAAAAGGATGTTCACGAGGCAAATGTTGAATATCTCAAATCCTGCCGTGAAGCAGCACTTTATGCCGCTGACCGCTTCGGCTGGAATGTGGTTAAATGCTTTGATGGTGATGAGCCATTGCCCATTGATGTGATTGGCGACAAGATTTACTCTGTAATTAAGGAGATAATATAAATGGAGTTTCATTCTCCGACGCTTGCTGATTTAGATTGGGTGCAAAAGGCATTCAATGAGGGTCAGACCGACTGCTGTGAATACTGCTTCGGCAATATTTATATGTGGTCACAGATTTATAAAAATAAAATATGCAATGATAACGGAATTTTCGTTTCTGCTGATTTTACTGAGGGGCCCGTATTCTGCTACCCCATTGGCAAGGGCGACAAAAAGGCTACAATCAGTAAATTGATTGATTTTGCAAATGGAATGGGCGTTACTCTTGAGTTTTACGGTATGACCGAAAAAGACAAGGACGAATTGAATTCTTTGTTCCCCGAAAAGTTTGAAATCGAAGAAACGCGGGATTATTTCGATTATCTTTACAAAACCGAGGATTTGGCAAATCTGGCAGGACGAAAATATCACAGTAAAAGAAACCATATTTCTTATTTCGAGAATAATTTTGATTGGAAATATGAGCCTATAAATAAAGACAATATTGAGCAATGCTTACTTTTAAACGAGCATTGGAAAAGGCTCAACAGCGAGAAAAATCCCGAAGAAATTCTCAATGAGCACATTGCAATTAAACGAGCCTTGCAGAATTACTTTGAATTGGGGCTTGAGGGCGGAGTGCTCACAATTGAAAACGAGATTGTTGCATTCACCTTTGGTGAGAGATTGAATAATAATACTTTCTGCACTCATGTTGAAAAGGCTTACGGTAACATTCGTGGGGCTTATCAGATGATAAACAGAGAGCTCGCCCGACAGATGCTGGGTAAATATGAATTTATCAACCGTGAGGACGACACGGGTAGTGAGGGACTGAGACGTGCGAAATCATCCTACTACCCTCACCGTCTTGTTATAAAATATTCGGCAATATATAAAGGTTAGTTTATGATTGATTTTGCAACAGAAAAAGATATAAACGCATTAAGCCAATTGTGGCAGAGCGTTTTTCTTGAGGACGAAGAAGTAACTGAATACTTTTTTGAAAAGATTTTCGCAGATGTTATTACCCCCGTAATAAGAATTGACGGCGAAATTGTGTCTTCACTTTTTCTGCTTGACTGCAAAATCGGTGAATTCAAGGGTAAATGCGTTTACTGTGCAATGACGAAATACACTCACCGCGGTAAATGTTATATGAAAAAGCTTCTTGATTTTTCGTATGCTTGGTGCAAGGAAAACGACTATGATTTTCTTACACTTGTGCCCGCTGAAAAATCGCTTTTTGAATACTACGCAAAATGCGGCTTCTCCCCTTTCGGTGTGAGAAGAACATATACAATAAACGGTGAAACTCCTGAAAGCAAAGGCAAGCTTGAAGTTGAAAACGAGTTGAGCTTTAACAATAAGATTTGTGAATATTGGGAGAATTCTTGTATTCATTACGGCGGAAAAGTTTGTGACTTTGGACTTGTATTTGATGATGAAAATGTGATTATCAGAAATGCAAAGGGCGATTTTGAGGCTCTTCCCGAAGAATTAAAAATTGACGGAACAATTATTCAGGGCGATATTCTGTTTGGTGAAAAAGAAAGCCCTGCTATGATAAAGACAGAAAATAAAGAAATTAAAAATAATTGCTATATTGGTATTACATTGGAGTAATAATTATGATTTATGTATTTTTAGCACCCGGATTTGAAGAAATTGAGGCTCTCGCCGTTGTTGATGTTTTGCGCCGTGCAGAATTGGACGTAGTAACAGTTGGCGTGGGCGAGGATTTTGTTATCGGCTCACATCAAATTCCCGTTGCCGCTGATATTTATGAGAGAGATTTAATTCTTGACGAAAAGGTTGAGGCAATTGTACTCCCCGGCGGAATGCCCGGTACACTTAATCTTGAAAAGAGTGCAATTGTGCAAAAAGCAATTGATTGGGCGGTTGAAAATGACAAATTAATTTGTGCAATCTGTGCCGCGCCCTCAATTCTCGGTCATAAGGGACTTTTAGACAGCAAAGAGGCAACCGCATTCCCGGGCTTTGAAGAAGAATTACTCGGTGCAAGACTTTCAGAAAAATATGTTGTCCGCGACGGCAATATTATCACCGCACGCGGTATGGGTAGCGCCGTTGAATTCGGCTTGCAGATTGCAGAAATTCTTGCAGGTGAACACACAGCGAATAAAATTCGCGCATCATTACAGATTTATAATGGATAAAAAAGAATTACGCAAAATTCTTCTTGAAAAAAGAAAGAATATACCGAAAGTTCAAAAAGCAATTTACGACAAAATAATAAGTGAAAAAATAATCAATAGTGATTATTTTGAAAAGGCAGAGCAGGTTTTAGTTTTCGCCTCTTCCCCCGAAGAATTCGACACTCGCTACATAATTGAGCGTTGCAGGTTAAAATACAAACGAGTGTTTTATCCCCGTTGTATTGACTGTGACGGCAATATGGAGTTTTTCAAGGTGGATTCTGTCGGAGATTTAGAGGTTGGAATGAGGGGTATTCTTGAACCCAAGCAGACCTGCAAACCATATAAGTATAAACAAAATGATATTGTAATTGTCCCCGCACTATCCGTTGATAAAAGCCAATACAGAATCGGCTACGGTAAAGGATATTACGACAGATTTTTAAAGAATTTTAACGGTGTGAGCATTTGCCCGTGCTACAGTATTTTGTGCACAGAGCATCTGCCCGCCGATGAATATGACATTAAAGTAAGCTATGTTGCTACTGATAAGGAGGTAATTCTGTGAACAGATTTTCAGACGGATTTTCTGATAACAGTTACGAAGACCTTTTAAATGAATATGCAGGGCAAAGTCTTGGAAGTAAAGCTTCAAAAAGTCCCGAAGAGCCCGTTAAAAAGGTGGTGCGTGAGCCCGTAAAAAAGGTTGCACCAAAGCCCCAGCCGGTTAACAAGCCAAAGGCAGCAACCTTGGAGGAGCCTGTTTTTAACATTGACATTTCTCATAAGAAGAAGTCCGAACTTTCACTTGATATTGACCTTGTGAAGCCCTTTGAAGAGGTTTCTTCTGTGAAAGAAGAGCCTGAGCAGAGTAACACTATGGAATTCTCTGCAAGAAAAACTCCTCTTTACAAGCGTTACCCCACCGCAAAATCCGAAGAGGTAACAGAAGAAAAAGCAAAGGCAACAAATACTAACCGCAGAAAAGCTTCACCCGTGGCAATTTTTATTGCTAATACAATCAGAAAAATTGAGGCCAAAAAGAATAATTCTGCAAAGACAGATGCACAAGAGGTTTGCTCGCCTGCTCCCAATAAAAGCGGTGCAAATATTCTTTATAAAGTAAACGGCAAGACAAAAATTGATTGGAACGCATTGTCAGCACTTATTATTAGGACTTTCCAAGCCCACAAACAACAGTTCATCATTTTCGGTTGTTGCTTACTTGTGTCAATTGTATTAGCATCGGTAGCATTAAGCTGTATCAACGATGTGCTTGCAATTAACCGCGACGGCGAAGAAGCAATTGAGGTTGTTCTTCCAAACGATGCTGACACAAAAACGGCAGTTAAGGTACTTGACGAAGCCGGTCTTATAAATAACAGTATGTTCTGTAATCTTTTCTTATCCATTATGGGTGAAAGTGACGAGGGATATTTACCCGGTGTTTATTATTTCACCGATGATTTGGGCGTTGAAAAGATGATTGACCGCTTTAAGACAAGCAGTACACGCGGTGCTATGATTAGCGTTACAATCCCCGAGGGCTATACAATCGACCAGATTTTCCAGCGTCTTGAAAAGAACGACATCTGCACCGCGGAATCACTTTACAAGACCATTGATTCAATTGATTTCAGCGAAGAATATTCATTCATTGCAAAAATTGATAATAAAGAAGAGCGTTACCACGCACTTGAGGGATATATGTTCCCCGCAACTTATGAATTTGAGCAAGGTGCAGACCCCGCAACAGTTATCCGTAAATTCCTCAACGCTTTCAAGAGCCGTTGGACAGAAGAATATGATGCAAAGGCCGCAGAGCTCGGTATGAGCATTGACGATGTAATTACTCTTGCTTCAATTATTGAAAAAGAAGGCGCAAACAACGAACAGTTCGGTCTTATTTCATCCGTTCTTCACAACCGTCTTAACCGTTCAGGCTTGTACCCCACCCTTGACTGTGACTCAACAAAGGACTATGTAATCAACACGGTTTCGCAGAGAGTTACTTCCACCTCAAAAATCAACGCATATATTCTTGCCTATAACACTTATGAATGTGTAGGACTTCCCGCAGGTGCAATATGCAACCCCGGTGCAGACGCAATTGAGGCGGCGCTTAATCCCGATACAACTCAATACTACTTCTTCAGGCACGACAAAAACGGTAAGATTTATATGGCAGAAACAATAAGCCAGCACAATGCAAACGGAAGGACTGTAGAACAAGTAAACGCAGAGGATTGATAGAATGATTATACCCGAGCTTTTAGCCCCTGCCGGCGACCGCGAAAGACTCGAAGCGGCGCTGATGTACGGTGCTGATGCAGTATATTTAGGCGGTGACGCATTCGGAATGCGTGCCGCACCACAGAATTTTAATTTTGAACAACTGAAAAACGCGGTTGAGCTTTGTCACGCAAAGGGTGTCAAGGTTTATCTCACCTGCAACACATTGGCAAGAAATGACGAAATCGCCGTTCTCCCCTCTTATCTTGAAAGATGGGCTAGCATAGGTGTTGACGCATTCATTGTTGCCGATATAGGCGTGCTTTCCCTTTGCAAAAAGTACGCGCCGAATGTACCCGTTCACATTTCAACCCAAGCGGGAATTGTAAACCACGTTACCGCAAATGAATTCTATAATATGGGTGCATCACGCGTTGTTACTGCACGTGAATTATCAATGACCGAGATTGCAGAAATCCGTGCAAAAGTACCCAAAGAGCTTGAAATTGAGTGCTTTGTTCACGGTGCTATGTGCGTTTCATTCTCGGGCAGATGCTTACTTTCAAACTATCTTGTTAACCGCGACGCAAACCGCGGTGAGTGTGCACAGCCTTGCCGTTGGGAATATGCACTTATGGAAGTTAAGCGTGACGGAATGTATTTTCCCATTCAGGACAGTAAAGAGGGCACATATATTCTCAACTCAAAGGATATGTGTATGATTGAGCACATTCCGCAGATGGTTGAGGCGGGAATTTCAAGCTTTAAAATTGAGGGCAGAGCAAAATCGGCATACTACGCGGCAGTTATTACAAATGCTTATCGTGTGGCAATTGACGAATATCTTAAAAATCCCTCAAAGGATTTCACTCCGCCCCAATGGGTAATTGACGAGGTTTATAAGGTAAGCTACCGTGACTATTGCACGGGCTTCTACTTTGGCGCACCCAACGAAGATGCAAACATCAGCTTTGAGGGTGGCTACAAGCGTCATTATGATGTAATGGCAGAGGTCAAAGATTGCAAAGACGGATTTATTATCGCCGAACAGAGAAACAAATTCTGTAAAGGCGATATACTTGACGCACTTCAACCCTCAACCGAGCCCGTAATCTTTACTGCAGAAGAAATATTTGACGGTGACGGAAACCCCATTGAAGCCGCTCCTCACCCCATGATGACGGTAAAAATCAAAAGTGATTTGGTGTTCCCGAAAGGTACATTACTCCGTAAAGAAAAATAAATTTCTCGCCTTCCCCCACCGAGGGGAAGGTGTCTGCGTAGCAGACGGAAGGGGGGGATTTTATCGGTTCCCCCCCTCAGTCACTTCGTGACAGCTCCCCCTCAAGGGTGGAGCCTCATTCTACCAAAAGATGTTTGAGGTTGTTTCATGTTATTAAAAATTTTACTTATACTTTGTTACATTTTATTTTTTGTTTTTGTGCCACTGTATGACAAGGCATATTGGCCTGAACCCACAAAAAAATCCCTCACCTGCAAAATGATTGCCGCAACCGCATTTGTGTTAATCGGATTTTTGGCAATGGAAATCACGGGTAATGAGTCTTATTATGCAAACACCATGCTTATCGGTCTCATTCTTGGTTGGATTGGCGATTTGTTTATGCATATCCCCCACCCACCAAACAATCCAAGAATGTCCGTGGTTTATATTGGCGCAGGGTCTTTTTTAATCGGTCATATTTTTTACGTTGTGGCTTTTGTAAAATCTACCGCGTTACTTACAGAAGATTACAAAGTCTTAACTATCCCCGAAATTATTGCATTTGTTGTGATTTTTATTGCATTTGCACTTATGCTTGAACCTGTTTTCAAATTCAAATATGAAAACAAGTTTATGAAAATAACCCTGCATTTATATAGCGTTTTCCTTATTGTAATGCTTATAAAATCCTGTGTTTTCGGTATTACATATTTCATAAGCGGAGCAAAAAACGGACTTTACGGAATGATTATTCTTTTGGTGGGCGGAGTGTTATTCTTCATTTCTGACCTTACTCTCGGAATAAGACTTTTAGGTGGCGGCAAGGGCAACAAGACTATTAAAACCGTCAGTCTTTACGCCTATTTCTGTGCACAGCTACTTTTGGCAACATCTATTTTATTTATCAAGGCATAAGGTGAATTTATGAGACCCAGAAAAATCAGAAATTTAGATACAAGACGAGAAAATTGCAGTGATTTGCGAATTCCCTATGCCCTGCCCTCCTTTGATTTTCGTACTGATGAGGAAAATGAGAAGTTCTTTGATTTAGACGAAATTTTCGGCAGAAGTGCTCCCGTTGTAATGGAAATCGGTTGCGGTAAGGGGCAGTTTGTATGCGAATTTGCAAAGCGTAATCCCGATAAAAATATTCTTGCAATTGAATGTGTGCCCACGGTTTTGGTTGAAGCTTGCGAAAAGGTTAAGGACGAAAACATTACAAATATCCGTTTTCTTGAAATGAAAGCAGAGTATCTTCCACTTTTTATCAGAGAAAAATCAATCTGCGAAATTTATCTTAATTTCAGCACGCCATATCCGAAATCAAGACACGAAAGTCACCGACTTACAAGCAAAGGCTTTTTGGATATTTATAAAAAGCTTCTTTGTGATGATGGATTTATTGCTCAAAAAACCGATAGTCAGGGATTTTTTGAGTATTCACTTGAGAGCTTTTCGCAGAACGGATTTGCACTTTCAAATGTATCACTTGATTTACATAACAGTGATTTCGAGGGCAATATTATCACCGAATACGAGCATAAATTCGCAAGTCAGGGAATGCCAATTTACAGACTTGAAGCGAGAATTAAATAAGCATATTTGAAACGGAGTGTTTTGCGCTCCGTTTTTTATTGTACTTTTCTATATACTCACTGTGATATTTTAGGTTGAAATGGTAATATTTTAGTGATATAATTAATAAAAATAGTGATTTTTTTGTTGGAGGGATATTTTTTGGAAAACGCAATCAAAATGCAACAAGACCAAAAATATGTGAAGAAAAGTGAATTTGTCGTTTACCTTATGGCAATCTTTTTCTACACAATGATAACAGGTATGGTGGGCAACTATAAAAACGCTTACCTTGTCAATGTTCTTGTTCTTGACGCTGACACAATCTCACTTTACAACACAATTTTAAGTGTTGCCGGCTTTTTAACAAGCTTTTTTATAGCGATGTATATTGACGGTCACAAGCCTTCAAAGAAAGGTAAGTTCCGTCCTATCGGTACAGCTGTTACAATTCCCGTTGCGCTCACACTTATGCTCACATTCTTTGTTCCGTCATTTATTAAAGATATGGGCGGAGTAGTTTTGTTAATCTATCTTCTTACAGTGGGTCTTGCTTACACCGTATCTACACAGTTTGCAAATGTCTTTAACCTTGTGGCGAACGTTATGACACCTAATAACAAAGAACGTGACCAGGTGCTTTCATTCCGTTCAATTTCAAGTGCCATTGGTAACTCCGCACCACTTGTTGTTGTGCTTGTTATCGGTTTAATTACAGACAGTGAACAACTTCAATACATTATTGGTGCCGCAGTATGTGCAATTGTAGGTGCAATCACAATGCTTCTCGGCATGAAGCTTGTAAGAGAACGCACTGTTTATACTCAGGAAAAGAAAAATCCTCTCGTGGGCTTCGGCGACATTCTCAAGAATAAATATGCTTGGGTTATTATCGTCAGCGAGTTCTTAAAGAGCTTCCGCGGAATTGCTACATACATGGGTATTTTCCTTGCTGCGGCGCTTTTAGGCAGTTCAAGTAAATATCTCTTCTTCGGACTTCCCACAGGTATCGGCACGGCAGTAGGTATGCTTGTAATCAACTTCTTACTTAAAAAATTCAATTCAAAACAGCTATATATTGCATCCGGTATTTACTCTGTATGTGCAAATATTGCCGCTTTCGCAGTTGGCTATGCATACTTTAACAATCCCTCAACATTTCTGATGATTCTTTTCATCGTATTCCTGTTCCTTATCGGACTTCAGTTCGGTGCTTCAAACCTGTTGCCCTCAATGTTCCAGGCAGATGTTCTTGAAACTATTGAGCTTAAAACCGGCAAGCGTCTTGACGCAAGCTTGCCCTTTGTTATCAGTATCGGCACTCTTATCAGCGGTACTATTGCAGGCGCGGTTGCTCCCCAGATTCTTCTCGGTGAAGATTCACTCATCAAATATATGCAACCCGTTGACGGTGTTTACCCTGAACAGAGCACATATACAAAAATAGCGATGCTCTTCTTCTACACAATATTCCACGGTCTTATGATGCTTCTTGCAGGTCTTCCCTTCCTTTTCTATAAGCTTACAGGCAAAACAAAGGAAGATGTTCACGAGGCAGTTCTTAAACAGCGTGAAGAAATGGCACAAAAACAGGACGCATAAAATTAAACAAACACAAAAAACGGAGATTGAAAAAAATTCAATCTCCGTTTTAATTTTGCATTCTGCATTCTGCATTCTGAATTGAATAAACGCAACCGCAATAATTCTGACGGTATAAATCATATTCTTTACTTAATTCAATTGAGCGTTTATAACCCTCGCGTTTTTTGAAATTTGACGGTAAGAATTTCACTCCGTATTCTGCGCTCAATTCTTCACCGATTTCATTGATTTTCTGTGCGTTTTTGAGCGGGCTGATTGTCAATGTTGTGGTGAAATAATCAAAGCCGTATTTTTTTGCCTCAGCTACCGTTTTTTCAAGTCTTAATCGGTAGCATATAAAACATCTTTCCCCGCCCTCACGGCAAGTTTCAAGACCTTTTACCGCCGAATAAAACTTCTCGCTTTGGAAATCGCAGTCAAGCATTTTTACGGGATATTTTGTATCCATTTCGCTGATGAGTCTTTTCTGCTCTGCCTTGCGCTTTTCGTATTCTGCTTCGGGGTAAATGTTAGGATTATAATAAAGCACCGTAATATTAAAATACTGTGATAAATATTCAATGCAATAACTACTGCAGGGCGCACAACAAGAATGAAGAAGAAGTGTTGGCACTCTATCCCCTAATTTTTCAATGATTTTATCAAGTTGTTTTTGGTAGTTGATTTTTTGCATGTTTTTCACCAATTAAAACGGCGGGAGCAAGCCCCCGCCCTACAATTATTCATCGTTTCGTTTGAAGAAACGGCGTTCTTCTGTTTCTTCTTCCTTTTCTTCTACCGGAAGAATTTCAACCTTTACCTTACCTATTCGGCGCTCTTCAACATTCAAAACTGTGAATTTCACATTTTCAAACTGAACTTCATTCATTTCGCCATCCTGTGGCAAGAAACCGAGCACACTGATAATATAACCGCCGATTGTGTCATAATCACCCTCGGGCAAGGTTTTGTCGATATGCTCTTCAACCTCTTCAATATCGGTGATACCGTCAATCTCAAAGGTTGTGTCATTGATGATTGAGATTTCTTCGTCCTCCTGGTCATATTCGTCCTGAATATTACCAACAATGGATTCAAGCAAGTCTTCAAGAGTTACAATACCTGCTGTGCCACCATATTCGTCAACTACAACCGCCATCTGCACGCGTTTTTCTGTCATTTCAGTGAAAAGCTCACCGCAACGCTTGGTTTCGGGAACATAATACGCGGGTCGCATCATATCCTTGACTGTTTTGGTCTTGGGAAGAGCTGTACCAACATATTTAAGGAAATCCTTTATATAAATGATACCCACAATATCGTCGGGGTCTTCTTCATAAACGGGAATTCGTGAAAATCCGTTTTCGATTGAAAGCTTAACTGCCTCACTGAGTGGCTCGTCAACATCAATGCACACCATATCTGTACGGTGGGTCATAATGTCGGCAACGTCAATATCGTCAAACTCGAAGATATTGTTAATCATTTCAATCTGAGTATCTTCAATAACGCCCTTTTCACCACCCACGTCAACCATCATACGAATTTCTTCTTCGGTGACAACCTCTTCGTCAGCGTGAGGGTCAATGCCGATAAGACGTAAAACTCCGTTAGTTGAAAGAGCCAAGAATTTGACAATCGGCTTTGTTACCTTTGCAACAAAGGTGAGAATGGGAGCCGCCATAAACGCCATTTTTTCGGGCTTGTTCATAGCAATCTTTTTGGGCACTAATTCACCCAGCACCAATGAGAAATATGACATTACAAGGGTAATTACAACAGTTGAAAATCCGCTGATTATGCCGATGGGTATAGCTTTTACAATTGAGGTGTTTGCGATTGCCTCGGTTAACATTCCCGCAAAGGATTGTGCCGCGGTAGCAGATGTCAAGAAGCCCGCTAAGGTTACACCAATCTGAATTGTTGACAAAAATGAGCTTGTGCTCTCGGTCAGTTTTTTAATCTGCTTGGCTTTTTTGTTGCCCTCATTTGCCATTTTATCGATTTTATTGTCATTGAGTGTGACAATAGCCATCTCTGACATTGAGAAGAACGCATTGACAAAAATCAATGCAAATAGGATTACTATTTGAAAAATAATACTCCCGGGGTCCGTGTCCATAGAACAAACCATCCTTATTAAAATAGATTTCGATATATAAAATATCAGTGTGTATTATATAACAATGTTGCGTTTTAGTCAAGTATGGCAGAATTTTCTTAAATTATTGTTTACAATGTATTAAATATTTATTCTCCAAGCTTCTTACCCATTAAAATATTAGGAAGCACTCCGAAAAAATTATAAATTTTATAAATGACCTCTACACTTAATTTATCAGCACCCTGTCCTAACTCAATTTGCTTTAACAAATCTACACTAATTTCCATTATTTCAGCCATTTTTTCTTCTGAAAATTCATAATGCTTTCTTAACCATACAATGTTATAAACAAAGATTTGCCAAGAAAAAATCCCTCTGTCTTTATTCATTTAAAAACCTCCTTCGAAACTTTTCCACCATTATATATGCAAAAAAGAAAAAAAGTGTTTTTTAGTAAAAATATTTATTAAAATTTCCGTTTTATTTTGAGATTCTTCGCTTCACTCAGAATGACACGCACAAACTTGTAGGGGCTGACGACTCGGCAGCCTTCAAAAAGTGACAGCAGAAACCGCAGGACGCCGAATAACCCCTCAGTCAAATGCTACGCATTTAACAGTTCCCCTTTTAAGTGAGCCAAGACGTCCCCTACAAGCTCACCAAATTGGTATTGTTATAAATTTAGCGTCGCAGACCCTTAATTTCGAATTACGAATTTCGCATTACGAATTCAATTACTATATAATACTAAATTTGGTTAAAATTTTACCAAAGTTTCGGGGTCAAATCTCTTTACAATTTACGACAAAAGTGTTATGATTTATAATGTATGGAAATGTACAAAACTTCATATTCAAATCCATTCAAGGAGGAAATACAAAATGGCAGAAAACAAGACACCCATAGTTAGAAAAAAGTTAACTATGGACGGTAATACTGCTGCTGCTCACGTATCTTATGCGTTTACAGAAGTAGCCGGTATTTACCCAATCACTCCATCTTCACCTATGGCTGACTACGTTGACCAGTGGTCTGCACAGGGTAGAAAGAACATTTTCGGCACACAGGTTCGTGTTGCTGAAATGCAGTCAGAAGCAGGTGCAGCAGGTACAGTTCACGGTTCTCTTGCAGCAGGTGCTCTCACAACAACTTATACAGCTTCACAGGGTCTTCTTCTTATGATTCCCAACATGTATAAAATTGCCGGTGAGCTCCTTCCTTCAGTTTTCCATGTATCAGCTCGTTGCGTAGCTTCACACGCTCTTAACATCTTCGGTGACCATTCAGACGTTTACGCTTGCCGTCAGACAGGTTTTGCAATGCTCGCTGAAACAAATACACAGGAGGTTATGGACCTCGGTGCAGTTGCTCACCTTGCAACAATCGAGAGCCGCGTTCCCTTCCTCAACTTCTTCGACGGTTTCCGTACATCTCACGAAATCCAGAAAATTGACATCTGGGATTACGAAGACCTTAAAGAAATGTGCAATATGGATGCTGTTAACGCATTCAGAAAGCATGCTCTTAACCCCGAAAGACCCGCAACTCGTGGTTCACACGAAAACGGCGACATCTTCTTCCAGCACAGAGAAGCTTGTAACTCATATTACGATGCTACTCCCGCTATTGTTGAGAAGTACATGGACAAGGTTAACGCAAAGCTTGGCACAAACTACAAGCTCTTCAACTACTATGGTGCTCCCGATGCAGAACGCGTAATCGTTGCTATGGGTTCAATCTGTGACGTTGCTGAAGAAGTTATCGATTACCTTACAGCTAAAGGCGAGAAGGTTGGTCTTGTTAAGGTTCGTCTTTACAGACCTTTCTCAGCTAAGGCATTCGTTGAGGCTATTCCCGAAACAGCTAAGAAGATTGCTGTTCTTGACAGAACAAAGGAACCCGGTTCAATCGGTGAACCTCTCT
>CAYWFB010000040.1:0-15224 GCA_964457415.1 uncultured Eubacteriales bacterium
CCCCGACCCTCTGCTTAGAAGGCAGATGCTCTATCCAACTGAGCTATCAGCGCATATGGAGCGGGTGATGGGAATCGAACCCACACGACCAGCTTGGAAGGCTGGGATTCTACCATTGAACTACACCCGCATTCAAACGACGCTGATTATTTTATCATAAAGAGTATTTTTTGTCAACATATTTTTGCGGTTTATTTTCAAATATTTGAGATATTTTTACGGCGGGAGCAAGCCCCCGCCCTACTATTGTTGCAAAAGACTAAAAATCTTCAAGATAGCCCAAATCGTTTAAAAGTGATTTCAGCCATGCTTCGTTATTGAGATTACTGCAAGCATAAATCACACTGTTATCACAACAAATTGACACGGCATAAATGTTATCTGTCTCATAAGAATACATAGTAAAATTCTTATTACTTTCATCTTGTCCGTCAAAAGCTTCCGCATCATAATCATTTATAATTTTTGTTTTAATAATTTTCTGAAGCTCGGCGGCACTCTCTTCACTATTCAGTTCATAAAAGCCGAAATAAATCCCCTCACCTTTTGTGGCAATACAATTGGAAAAATCGAAATCAGAAAAAAGCTCTTTAGTCTCGCTATATGCATCATGAATAGAATACTCTAAAAAGTCAAAAATAGCTTGCACATTACTGACACTCGTTATTTGCTGTATTTGTTGCTCTTGTTGTGTTTGTTCTGTAATTTCATCATCATTTTTACTGTTAATTATTTTGTTTTGTTGATTCAAAGAAATAAGAGGTATTGATAAAATGATTGTAAACATTACAATAATGACTATTCGTTGCCCATATTTAACCTGTTTATCGATTTTTTCTTGTTCCTTCTGTGTAAAGCTCAATGTGCGACGCCTTGTGGGCTCTACATACAAATCAGCTTCACTCTCTATATATTCGGATAAGATTTCACCGGTATAAGACTTATACTGTGAGCTATCAAAATAAGATGCAAAAGTTTCTTTAACCTTTTTAGAATATGAAAAGCCGTATAATGCAGCGACGATACTTATTACGGCAACTGCTACAGCACACACTATAATAAGGATTGTGTTTTTATTTATATTGAGAAACATAATGAGTGCCGGCGCAAGCGCTGTAACTCCCGTTAAAACAGTACACACTTTGAACATAGTTTCAAACATATCGGGATAAGGTGTTCGATTGCGTAGCCATTTAACCAATCTTCTTTGCCCGTTTGCACCCTGCTCACTCAAATAAAGCTTAACATCTTCTCGGGTTGCTCCGCCACTCATATGAAGATATTTTGAAAGCTTAGCATATATTAAAAAATCAACAACTGCAAAAGCTATAAAATAAACAATTATAAAAACATTTATTTTTTCCAAAATAAGCACCTCAAATTACTTAAAGGCTTCAATAAGATTTTCATAATCCTCGTCGGATATGGCAACAATCGAGCCGTGGCGGGGATTAAAGGGCATTGAGTAATCGTCGGGGTTTACGGCATTAAAATTCTCAAAGTCGGTAGTCTGTTGCATAAAGAAACGGTCTGTGCCGTATTCGTCCATAACCATTACCCACCGGTCTGTGCCGGTAATATTGTAAATTTCGCTGCCCTCTACGCCCGTTTTTGCAAGGGAAACAACCACGGGGGCGTCCTCATAAGGTCCTGTGAGATTTGGAGATTTTACATACGCAACGGTCTGGTCTTCATCGTGCTTAAAATAAAGATAATACATTCCGTTTTCATTATTATAGGCGATATCGCCGTCGATGGTCTGAATACCTTTACGGATATACAACGGTTTGGGCACGGTCATCGTTTTCATATCATCAGAATAAGCATAGTACATTCCCGCGACATCGTTTTCTACCGTTGAATGTGCCCAATAAATCATATATTTTTGCTCGTTTTTATCCCAAATTGCCTGTGGAGCCCACGCTCTTGTAGTATTTTGAAATTCACCGCCGAAATCGCGGATATCAATGATTGTTTCGTCAATCCAATTCACTAAATCCTTGGATTTCCAGGTAACAAGTGCGTGGTTTGAGGTCCAGCCCTCAATACATTTCATATCAGTACCGATTATGTAGTAAAAACCGTCCTGTCCCTTGAAAACATATGGGTCACGGACACATTTTTTACCTTTAGTCTGTATAATTACAGGCTCATTATTGTTAAGTGCTGTGAAATTGTAGCCGTCTTCACTCACAGCGAAGTGAATTCTCTCTTGGTGAGGCTTATTGCCTACGAAATAGCAGAAAAGATATTTACCACTTTGGGATTTTGCGGGGGTTGCGTACATAATAATTCCTCCGATTTTGAGATTCTTCGCTTCGCTCAGAATGACAATGGGCGGGCACAGAGACCCGCCCCAACATTTTTGATTTATTCAAATGTTACGTTGATATTGTTATCGGTTGAGGTAATGAGGATTTTGCTCATTGTTGTGCCCATATTATCAATCATAAGGGTTGAGATTTTGTCCTCAATATTACGGCGGATAACATTTCTGAGATCACGGGCGCCGCGGACATTACCGTCCATTTTGCTGACAATTGCTGACGGTGTGTTATCGTCGTAAACCAATTCAATTCCCTTATCTTTGAGAACTGTTTTCATTTCGTTTATCATAAGGACTGCAATCTTCTCGTAATCCTCTTCAATTAAGGGATTGAACACAACAATTTCGTCAACTCTGCCGATAAATTCGGGTCGTAAGAACTCATTAAGAGCTTTGAGCACCTTTTCTTTTGAGATATCCTTTGCGCTCTTGCCGAAGCCCAATGAGGTTTCTGCCTTTTGACTGCCTGCATTTGAGGTCATAATAATAACGGTATTTGCAAAGCTTACGGTTCTGCCGTGGGCGTCATTTGTTTTGCCCTCGTCGAGAATCTGCAACAGAATATTCATTACATCGGGATGCGCTTTTTCAATCTCATCAAAGAGAATGATTGAATATGGCTTTCTGCGAACCTTTTCAGTAAGCTGACCTGCCTCATCATAACCCACATAGCCTGGGGGTGAACCGATAAGACGAGAAACTGAATGTTTCTCCATAAACTCGCTCATATCAAGGCGGATTAATGTTTCGGGAGTATCGAAAAGCTCCATTGAAAGCTGTTTTACAAGCTCAGTTTTACCAACGCCCGTGGGACCTACGAAAATAAATGACGCGGGGCGCTTTTGGAGGGTCAATTGAATTCTGCTACGCTTGATTGCATTTGCCACAAGCTTAACCGCATCATCCTGACCGATTACCTTTTCCATAAGTCTGTCTTCAAGTCCGCGAAGTCTGTTCACGTCGCCCTCAACTACCTTGGTTGCGGGAATACCTGTCCAAAGATTAATGACCTTTGCCAAGTCGTCTTCGATAACCTGATTATCCTTTGCTTTTTCCTGAAGCTCCCCTGCTCTGCTCTCGCAAACTGCAATCTCGCCCTTTGTTCGGTAAAGGTCTTCATAAACAGGGTTCAAATCTTCATCCTTTTCGGGATTTGCGATTTTTTCTTCAAGTGCTTCAAGCTCTTTTTTGAGTTCAAATATTTTCTTTTCGTTAAGCTCGTTTTCGCTGATTGCTTTATTACGAAGATTTGCACAGGTGCAGGCTTCGTCAAGCAAGTCGATAGCCTTGTCGGGCAAGAAACGGTCTGTAATATAACGCTCTGAAAGAGTTACAGCCTTATACACAAGGTTGTCGCTAATCTGAACACGATGGAAAGTCTCATAATAACCTTTAATACCAATGAGCATTTTATAGGCATCCTCAATTGAGGGTTCTTCTACCTTTACGGGCTGGAAACGACGCTCAAGTGCGGCATCCTTTTCGATATGCTTACGGTATTCGTTAAAGGTTGTGGCACCTATTACCTGAATTTCACCACGGGAAAGTGCGGGCTTCAAGATGTTCGCCGCATTCATTGAGCCCTCAGCATCACCTGTACCAACAAGGTTATGAACCTCGTCGATAAAGAGGATTATATTGCCCTCGCTCTTTACCTCTTCAATAAGTCCTTTAATACGGCTCTCAAACTGACCACGGAACTGTGTACCTGCAACAAGAGCGGTTAAATCAAGAAGGTGAATTTCTTTATCTGCAAGCTTTGCTGGAACATTACCCTCGGCAATTCTCTGCGCAAGACCCTCGGCAATGGCGGTTTTACCAACGCCGGGCTCACCAATAAGACAAGGATTATTCTTTGTTCTTCTGCACAAAATCTGCACTGCGCGGGCAATTTCAGTATCTCTGCCGATAATTCGGTCAAGCTTGCCCTCACGGGCTCTGCCTGTTAAATCGGTGCAATAAAGAGAGAGCATTTTGCGCTTATCGTTCTTTGTGCCCTGCTTTTTCTTATTCTTGGGCGCACCTTTTTTGCCGTCACCATTAATTTCCTTGATATTCTCTTCGGGAACATCCATAGGCATCATACCCATATTCTGCATAAATGGGAATGTGGAGGCTCCGCCAAGCTGAAAATCGTCGCCCATTGACTCCATCATACTGTCCATCTGCTCGGTGATGTCATCAAGCTGGTCTTCTGTTATACCCATATTCTCCATCATCTGCTTAATGGGGCCGATATTAAGTTCCATTGCGCATTTGATACAATAGCCCTCATTGGTGGTTTTTTCGCCCTCCATACGAGAGACGAAAATTACAGCAGGGTTCTTTTTGCATCTGCTGCAAATCATATTTTTGTTCATTGTTTACCTCTTTTATTTGTTTTTCTTTGCGTTTTCTATAATCTGCTTGAGTGCACCGGGAACATAGCTGAAGAATGCTACAAATGTGAGAACTACTGCTATTACCACAAGCACAAACATTACTGACTCGGGAATTGTGTATTGGGGATTAATTCGGCTAATCGCACCGATTTCGGGACCAAAGCCAACAATTACTACCATTACGGCATAGAACACGAAGGTTGCAACCTTGCCCCAAATTTCTGCAGCAACGGGACGTGTGCCGAGAGCTATGAGCAATGCACCGCCCAAAATCATAATAACATCTTTGATAATGAACAGTAAGAATACCCATGCAAATGCTTGCATAGCCTCGCTCTGTGCTTCTTTGAATTTAAGGAAGAGCACAATTGCAAGCGCAAAAATTGTAAGCTTATCCGCAATGGGGTCAAGCATTTTACCGAGTGCTGATACCTGATTAAATCTGCGGGCAATCTTGCCGTCCACGGCGTCAGAAAGTCCTGAAATGGCAATCATAGCAACTGCCCACCAGATATGGTCATTATAATAAAGAACTGCAATTACGGGAATTAAGCAAATTCTTATTACTGAAATGAGATTTGGGATTGTAAGACAACCGTCAAATAATTCTTTGACATTCTGTTTTAAACTTTTCTTTTCTTCGTTCATTGTTTTCACTCCTTAAAGCATTTCCTTTAATGAATTAATAAAGGGATTTACATAATCTAGAATATTTATAATAAATGAATTATTAACTGCTGTTGATAATTCACTATCACCATTTGACAATGCAAGATTAAGAATTGTGCATACAAACACAAGCACCACAACACCCTTTATTGCGCCAAGAACTCCGCCGAGAGTTTTATTCACCTTGCCCACAAGCGGTAAATCAAAAAGCTTTGAAATAAGCTTTGCAACGATTTTAAGCACAAAGCAGAGAAGAAGTGCAAGAATAATGAAAAACACCACTGTAAGTACACCCACAACAATAGGTTGTGCAATCTTGGTTACAAGCTCGTTTGCAAGATTTTCAGAGCTTAAATTTGCAGTTGAGATTGTTTCTTTGATTTCTTCAACATTTACACCCGCAGAAGAAGCGAGAGAAACTACGAAATCGGGCAGAACACTTAATGTAAGCTCTGCAGTTTCGGCAATATTTGAAGTGTCAACATTTTGGTCAAGCTGTGCTTCAATTGATTCAATCATTGCATCTTCAACAATACCGTCGTAAACGCCCTGAGCCACAACGGGACTGAATGAGAAAGCAAGTGCAAATGCAGCGATAACTGCTACAAGCTCTAAAAGTGAGAGCACAAAGCCTTTTTTAACTGCCGCTACAATGAAAGCCACAAGAATTGCGATAAGTATAATGTCTAGAATTAGCGACATAAAATCACCTCATAATCTATTTTTCGTCTTCTGTATTATCACCAACAGAAGAGTATTTTTCTATTTTATCCAATGAATAAACATATGTGTTTCTCGAAGAAACAATTACTTTTTCGGCGTCGGTATTGACCGTAGCGCTTCCGCTCAGCTCACCCTTCATATTGTAAATCTGCACACTGCTATCGGTGAGCACTGCAACATATTTACCGTCGGTTGAAACGGATTTTACAAGCCCGTCAATCTCTTGAGTAAAAAGCTCTGTACCCGACTTATTATAAACCTTTATGATTTTCTGGGTTGTGCTTGAATATTTTGAAAGAACAAGCACCGCAGTGTTATTATCTGAAATATGAAGTCTTGAGGGAGTGTTGACCGAAACATCAACTCTTTGTGAAATTTTGTAGTCCTGAACGAATTCGCACACATTATCGCCGAGTATCATCAATGTTTCGTTTGAAAGGAACTGAACTGACGAAATGGCGGTATCTGTATATTCAAAAGTGGCTTTTGCCTCTGTTTCTTTCTTATTAAAAATATAAACCTTTGAGTAAACCGAGCCGTTTTGCACGCCTAATACGGACACTGCATAAAGTCTGCCGTTATCGGAAATATCACAAGAAATGATATGCTCCTTTGCACATTTCCAAACGAAAACCTCTTCGTGCTGTTTATCGTAAACCGTGAGCATACTTTCGGCACCTTTTGCTCTTGTTGCAACTGCAGCGGAGCCGTCTTTGCCCATAGCGGCGGTGAGAATCATATAGTCTAATTCTTTTTCATAGAGAACTCCTGTTTTTGATTGCACACGGAATTTTGTTCCGCCCTCATCATAAAGAAGAATTCTGCCGCTGTTACTACTCATTACAGGGTGGTCATATTTATGAGAAAGGTTTGAAAGCTCTTTTGCGGTGGAATCAAGCACCTTGACAGTATCGTCATACACAAGCACCAAATCAGAATTAGTCATACCTGCGTCTTCAATCTGAATACCGTCCATACTGTAAGGATAGCCCTCCCCCGAGCCGATACCCGCCAATGAAGTACGGATTGAATCGCCGATGGTTGAAAAGGTTACTCCGCCGAACTGTGCCGCAGCAATTATAATAAGCAAAAGTACAACCAACACAATTGCAAGCATTTTAAGAGTTTTTGCCGTTTTAAGACTTACGGTTTTATTTGATTTTTTCTTTTTGGGGGTTGTTTTTTTTGCAACCTTTTGCGCCACTTAAATCACCACACATCAATAAAAAACTTTGTTTAAATATAACCCGTGAGCCACCGCGGTAACGCCCGCATTGTCACGGTTACGGCTTTCGATTATTGAGGGTATGCTTCCCTTTTCGATTTTGCCACGCTGAATATCAAGTAAGGTGCCGACAATAATTCGCACCATATTATATAAAAAGCCGTTACCGCTGACTCTCAACTCGATTAAATCACCGTTTCGGGTGACCGAACAATCAAAGATTTCGCGGGTTTTATCCTCAATTTCTGTACCTGCACTGCAAAAGGCAGAAAAATCGTGAATACCGACAAATGATTTTGCCTCATTATTTAACATTTCGGCATCTATTTCATAAGGATAAAACATTGCTTTGTTTTCGTAAAAAGGATTGCGGTATTTACCGTTATAAATGAGATAAATATACTCTTTACCCTTGCAATCATATCTTGCGTGGAAGTCGTAATCCACATCTTTGCAAGCATAGACAGAAATTTCGGGCGGAAGATAAAAATTAAGCGCGTCAGGTACTTTTTCTGCAGGGATATTGCACTCTGTTCTCACATTACAACAGAACATATTTGCGTGAACTCCCGCATCGGTACGGCTACAACCTATTATATTTTCATCTTTACCGCTTAATTTCTTAAACGCATTACATAATTCCTGCTGAACGGTTATTCCATTAGGTTGGATTTGCCAGCCGTGAAAGGAAGCTCCGTCATACCGCAAGGTTAAAAGTAAATTCCGCATTATATTCACCGCAATCAATATTGAGTAAAATCACTGCTACGATTACCACAAAAGAACAAAGCGTTGCAAGATAATCACGCACAGAGTATTTAAGTGCATTCATAGTGGTTTTGCCCTTGCCACCGTTATAGCAACGGCAGGTCATAGCATTTGCCAGCTCGTAAGCACGTCTGATTGAATTGAAAAGCAAAGGAATAAACAGAGGTATAAGCGCCTTTGCACGCTTTATAATACTGCCCTGCTCAAAATTTGCACCGCGGGACTTTTGTGCACTCATAATTTTATCAACCTCTTCAATGAGCGTGGGAATAAAACGAAGTGCGATTGTCATTATCATTGTAACGGTATGAAAATCAATGCCGATTTTCTTAAATGGTGCAAAAACACGGTCAAGTCCGTTTGTGAGCGCTGTGGGAGATGTTGTATAGGTGAGCATTGTGCTCATTACAATAAGCAGAGAAATACGCAAAGCCATAAATACAGCTGTGAGAACACCACCGCTTGTTATTTGAATTTTCCACACATCAATAAGAGTGATACCTGTTTTGACATAGGCAATCTGCAAAATTGAGGTGATAATCACAATTAAAAGTATTGGTTTTAATCCTTTTGTTACGGTTTTAAGAGGAATTTTTGACGCCCCGATAACCACTGCCGCCATTGCAAAACAGAAGAAAAGAGACACAAAATTATTACACACGAAAACCATAACTATGAAAATTACTGTGAAAAGCAATTTTGCACGGGGGTCAAGCTTATGGATAATTGAATCCATGGGGAAATACTGACCTAAGGTGATGTCTTTAATCAAGAAATTCCCCTCCCCTCAAAAAGCTTTTTAAGCTCCGCGTAGCCTTGTTCAACTGTATAGACTTTTTCGCTTACAGGATAGCCTTTTTCGCGAAGTTTGATGAAAATTTCAGTAATCTGCGGAACGGAAAGTCCGATTTCGCGAAGACGAGAGGAGTTTTCAAAAATATGGTCAACTGTTCCCGTATTTTCAACCTTGGCATCGTTCATAACGATAACCTTTGTTGCAAATCGGGCAACATCATCCATACTGTGAGAAACGATTATAACTGTTTTGCCTGTTTTTTCGCGGTAATTCTTTATGAGCTCGAGAATTTGCTCTCTGCCTCGCGGGTCAAGTCCGCTTGTGGGCTCATCAAGAATAAGGATTTCAGGCTCCATTGAGATTACGCCTGCGATTGCAACTCGCCGTTTCTCTCCGCCCGACAAATCAAATGGTGATTTTGTGAGCATTTCGTCAGGAATACCAACATATTTTGCGGCATTGCGTACTCTTTCGTCAATTTTGGCTTCACTTAAGCCCATATTTGTAGGGCCAAAGGCAATATCCTTATAAACTGTGCTCTCAAAAAGCTGATATTCGGGATACTGAAAGCAAAGTCCAACGCGAAAACGTGCATCAAAGAGATTTGCTTTTGACTCGTGAATGTTTTCTCCATCAAGGAAAACTTTGCCATTAGTAGCCTTTAAAAGTCCGTTAAGGTGCTGAACAAGAGTACTCTTGCCCGAGCCCGTATGACCGATAATCGCCACAAATTCGCCTTTTTCGATATTTATATTCACATTGTCAAGTGCGGTGATTTTAAAAGGTGTGCCCTCACCGTAGACATATGTTAAATTTTCAGTTTGCAGGTGGGACATAAATTACTGACCTTTCAATAAATCATCTATATATTCGACCAATTCGTCGATACTTAACAAATCATTTTTAAGACTTATGCCGTCTTTACGAAGCTTTTCGGCAAGTAAACAGGTTTGTGGAACATCAAGACCTATACTGCGGATTTTTTCAGTATCTGCAAAAATCTTGCGTGGTGTACCATCCATTAAAAGACGGCTGTCGTCCATAACTACAATACGGTCTGCCTCGCAAGCCTCTTCCATATAATGAGTGATGTAAACAACAGTTATTCCCATTTCGCGATTAAGCTTTTTAATAGCATTCATAACATCGCGACGACCTACCGGGTCAAGCATTGCGGTGGGCTCGTCAAGGATAATACAACGGGGCTCCATTGCAATTATACCCGCGATTGCAACACGCTGTTTCTGACCGCCGGAAAGCTTATGGGGACCGTGCTTGCGGTATTCATACATACCCACAATCTTTAAAGACTCGTCGACACGACGGCGGATTTCAGCGGGTTCAATCCCTAGATTTTCGGGACCGAAAGCCACGTCCTCTTCAACAATTGTTGCCACAATCTGATTGTCGGGATTTTGGAAAACAACGCCCACAATCTGTTTTATTGCTATATCATTTTCTTCGTCTTTTGTATCCATTCCGTTAACGAGAACTTCTCCGCTTTCGGGAATAAGTAAGCCGTTTGCAAGCTTTGCGAGTGTGCTTTTGCCCGAGCCGTTATGACCAAGAACTGCTACAAACTCGCCCTCGCCAATTGTGAGCGAGAAATCTTTCACAGCGGGTGCAAGGGTTATTCCCTCTTCTTCGCTCTCATAGCGGAATGTTACATTTTTAAATTCGATAATTGAATTTGCCATTTTATTCTTTACTCCAAATTGCAGATGCTCCGCAAGGTAATATAAGACCGTTTTCGGTGGTACGAAGTCCGATTTCACTACCCGTCACCTTACCGCCGAAACGTTTTTTGATAACTGCGCCTAAAATATACTCCATAACTGACGGGCTTAAGCCTGTAGTATATGAATTTATAAGCACCATAAGCGGGTCGTCACTTAATACTTGTGAACAAAGCTCAACAAAACCGTAGACCTCGTTTTCAAGTTTCCAGACCTCACCGCCGGGACCTCTGCCGTATGATGGCGGGTCCATAATGATAATATCGTATTTATTTCCGCGACGGATTTCGCGCTGAACAAATTTGATACAATCATCAACAATCCAACGGACATTTTTATCGGCAACACCCGAGGAAACTGCATTTTCTTTTGCCCAAAGTGTCATACCCTTTGAGGCGTCGACATGACATACGCTTGCCCCTGCTTTAAGGGCAGAAACCGTTGCACCACCCGTATAAGCAAAGAGATTAAGAACCTTGACCTCTCTGCCCGCATTTTTAATAACCTCTGCAGTGTAGTCCCAATTGACAGCCTGCTCCGGGAAAAGACCCGTATGCTTAAAGCCCATTGTTTTTATATTAAAGGTTAAATCGCGGTAGCCGATAGTCCAGAAATCCGGGATTTTACGCTTGATTTCCCAATTACCTCCGCCCGACTGTGAACGGTGATAAACGGCATCCGCTTTTCGCCAAAGAGGATTTTTCTTTTCTGTTTTCCAGATAACCTGAGGGTCGGGACGAATAAGAGTAATATTCCCCCAACGTTCAAGTCGTTCACCGCAGGAACAATCGATAAGCTCGTAATCTTTCCAATTATCAGCAACGCGCATAAATTAAACTAACCTTTCTCTAACAACCTGAGCTACACTTTCGCCCAATTCCTTGATTTTTTCTAAATCCTTACCCTCAAGCATTACGCGAACAAGGGGTTCTGTACCTGAAAGACGAACAAGAATTCTGCCCTCGTCACCGAGCAACTCTTCAACCTGCTTGATTGCATTCTGAACTTCTTTATCCTTCTGGAACTGTGCTTTACCAAAGTTTGAAACACGAACATTGATAAGCACCTGAGGATAAACTTCCATTTCACTGCTAAGTTCTTTAAGAGTTTTGCCTGTATCTTTTACAACTGAAAGAAGCTGAATTGCAGAAAGCTGACCGTCACCTGTTGTTGCATACTGCAAGAAGATGATGTGTCCTGACTGCTCACCGCCGATACTGTATCCGTTAGCACTCATATTTTCAAGGACATAACGGTCGCCAACTTTTGTTTTCTCGCATTTAATACCGTTTTCTTCGCAGAATTTGAAGAAGCCCATATTACTCATAACTGTAACAACGGCGGTATCTTTTTTGAGTTTACCCAACTGTTTCATATGCTTTGCACAAACTGCGATACACATATCACCATCAACTACTGCGCCGGTGTGGTCAACTGCGAGCATTCTGTCAGCGTCGCCGTCAAAAGCGAAGCCTAAATCACAACCGTTGTCAACTACGCATTTTTGAAGATTTTCAAGATGTGTTGAGCCACAGTCTTTATTGATATTAACACCGTCAGGATTTGCACTGATAACAACTACTTCTGCGCCAAGACGTGTGAAAACTTCCTCTGCAGAAACACTTGAAGAGCCGTTTGCACAGTCAAGAGCAATTTTGTATCCCTTGAAACTCATATTTGTTGCAGTAAGAAGATGCTCGATATAATCGTTAATAGCATCTGCTTTTCTCTCAACACGACCAACTTCACCGCCGATTGGAGTTGGGATTTCAGTAACATTATCAAGAATAATTTCTTCAATTTCATTTTCAAGTGCATCGGGCAATTTATAGCCGGTTGACTGGAAAATCTTAATTCCGTTATATTCGCAAGGATTGTGTGATGCAGAAATCATAACACCTGCATCGTAACCATATTCACGTACCAAAAATGCAACTGCAGGAGTAGGCACAACACCAAGCTGTAAAACATCTGCACCAACGGAGCAAAGACCTGCTGTGATTGCACTTTCGAGCATTTCAGAAGATGCACGGGTATCCATACCGATAAGCACCTTTGGCTTTTTGCCATTTAAATTTTTACTGAGTACCATTGCGGCGGCACGACCGATTTGCATACTTAGTTCACAAGTAAGTTCTGTATTGGCAACTCCACGAGCGCCGTCTGTTCCAAAAAGTCTACCCATTTTTTATTTTCTCCTTTACTTTCCCTTTTTTAGAATAATGATGTTTGTGAATTTGATTTTGATGTATCTGCGTTTGGTAGATTATAGCCTAAATGCTTATATGCCAAGGGTGTTGCAACTCTGCCACGGGGAGTTTTTGCAAGAAAGCCGATTTGCATTAAATATGGCTCATAAACATCTTCGATTGTAACTGCCTCTTCGCCGATTGTAGCAGCAAGGGTTTCAAGGCCAACGGGACCGCCGTTGAAATTCTTAATCATCGTGCTAAGCATTAAGCGGTCGATATTATCAAGACCAATTTGGTCAATTTCCATTCTGCCGAGAGCAATTTTTGCATTATCTTCACTGATTACACCATTACTCATAACCTGCGCAAAGTCGCGTGCACGCTTTAAAAGTCGGTTTGCAATTCGTGGTGTACCTCGTGAACGTGATGCAATCTCCAATGCACCACCGTCATCGGTATAAATATCAAGAATTCCTGCACTGCGCTTTACAATCTGTGACAATTCTTCAGGTGTATAAAGCTCAAGACGAAGAATTACGCCGAAACGGTCACGGAGAGGTGCTGTGAGCTGACCTGCACGAGTTGTGGCACCAACTAAAGTAAATCTTGGTAAGTCAAGACGAATACTTCTTGCCGATGGACCCTTTCCAATGATAATATCAAGTGCGTTATCTTCCATTGCGGGATACAAAACCTCTTCTACCGCACGGGAAAGGCGGTGAATTTCATCAATGAAAAGTACATCACCATCATTTAAGTTTGTAAGAAGTGCAGCTAAATCGCCGGGCTTTTCAATTGCGGGACCTGATGTTACACGGATTTGCACGCCCATTTCGTTGGCGATAATGCCTGCCAAAGTTGTTTTGCCCAATCCGGGAGGGCCATATAATAAAACATGGTCAAGTGTGTCGCCGCGGTTTTTAGCGGCTTCAATATAAATTCGCAAATTCTCTTTTGCCTTTTCCTGACCGATGTATTCGTTCAATGTTTTGGGGCGGAGAGAAAGTTCAATATCGCGGTCGGTTTCAGTAAAATCGGGAGTTATTATTCTGTTCTCGTTATCGAAGTCCATTATTATTCCTCCCTTAGTTTAGCGCAAGCTGTTTGAGAGCCTGCTTGATAATATTTTCAACCGAAAGTGAATTGTCAATTTTGCTGACTGCCACGCTTGCCTCACTCTGTGAATAGCCAAGCATTTCAAGAGCGGCAACTGCCTCGGCAGCGTTTGAATTCGCACTCACTGCACTTACTGCAGAAAGGTCTGCTTCTACTGCTCCGCCAACCGCAAGACTGCCCACCTTGTCTTTTAATTCCATACAAATTCGCTGGGCAAGCTTGGGACCAACTCCGTTTGCCTTGGTAAGAGCCTTATGGTCACCCGCGGCAATACTTAACGCAACTTTATCTGCTGACATTTCTGAAAGGATAGCAAGTCCCATTTTAGGTCCAACACCATTGACGGTTATAAGCATTTTAAAGCAATCAAGTTCGTCCTTGCCGTAAAATCCGAAAAGCTCCATTGCATCTTCGCGGACATTAAGATATGTATAAAGAGTAACCTTCATACCCGTCGATGCACATTTCTGCGAAGTGGTGAGAGTAGTCATACAACGGAACGCTACACCGTTAACATCAACAATCACGTTTGAAGGGTCAAAATCTATAACATTGCCTGTTACTGAATAAATCATAAAATTACCTCAAATTTTTAAGTCTGCCCATTAGCGAGCCGCTTGCGTGGGCGTGGCAGATTGCCATTGCCAATGCGTCGGCGGTATCGTCGGGCTTGGGAATTTTCTCAAGCTTTAAAATAACCCTTGTCATTTCCTGAACCTGCTTTTTCTCAGCTCTGCCGTAGCCAACAACGCTCTGCTTTACCTGCAAGGGTGTGTATTCGAAAATATCAATCTTATTTTTCTGCGCCGCAAGGTTGATAACTCCCCTCGCTTGGGCTACGTCAATAACTGTTTTTGCATTGGTATTGTAGAAGAGTTTTTCAATCGCCAAAGCCTCGGGCTTATATTTATTTATGATGTCACAAATCCCGTCATACACCGTTTCAAGTCGCTCATTAAAAGGAGTTTTCGCCTCGGTTGTGACCGCACCGTAAGAAATCACAGAAAATCTGTTTGCGGTGTAGTCGATTACCCCCCAACCAACGATTGCATAACCGGGGTCGATGCCTAAAATTATCATGACATACTACCTCACTATATAATCGATTAATTATAACACATTACATTATAAATGGCAAGAAAAAAGGGACTAAAATAGTCCCTAAACTTAAAAGTTTTCAAGTTGTTAATAAATTTAAATATTAGTACCTTTCCAAGCGTGAATTTGAGTGGGGTTTGCAAAGATATCATCAAGGCGTTTGATAAATGGCACTGCCTCGCCGAAGTCAAGGG
>CAYWFB010000041.1:0-14122 GCA_964457415.1 uncultured Eubacteriales bacterium
AGCAACAACTGTCTTTGCAACCTTGTTTGAAAGGTTAACGAAAGGCTCACCCTTTGCAACAAAGTCTGTTTCACAGTTAATTTCAACAAGTGCACCTGCATTAGCATCGCTGTAAGCAGCAACTACGCCTTCAGCAGCAACACGGCTTGCCTTTTTAGCAGCAGAAGCAAGACCTTTTTCTCTAAGAATATCAACTGCCTTGTCCATATCGCCATCAGCTTCAACAAGAGCCTTTTTACAATCCATCATACCAACGCCTGTCTTCTCACGAAGAGTCTGTACGTCTTTTGCAGTAAATGCCATTTTCTTTTCCTCCAAATAACTAATTTAAAAACAGCCCGTAACTTTTATCGCCACGGGCTATAAATTCAATAATTACTCTGCAACTTCTTCTGCAACTGCTTCTTCAGCAGGAGCTTCCATCTGCTCGCCCTGTCTACCTTCGATAACAGCATCAGCCATAGCGCCTGCAATAAGCTTAACTGCACGGATAGCATCATCGTTACCGGGGATAACATAATCAACATCATCGGGGTCACAGTTTGTGTCAACGATAGCAATTACAGGGATACCAAGCTTCTTAGCTTCAGCAACTGCAATCTTTTCTTTTCTTGGGTCAACAATGAACATAGCAGCGGGCTGCTTTTTCATTTCTGTGATACCACCAATGTACTTTTCAAGCTTTTCAATTTCAAGCTCATACTTAGCAACTTCTTTCTTGGGAAGAAGTTCAAATGTGCCATCTTCCTGCATAGCCTTGAGCTGAGCAAGTCTCTTAATTCTCTGCTTGATTGTTGTGAAGTTTGTGAGCATACCACCGAGCCAACGAGCGTTAACGAAAGGCATACCGCAACGCATTGCCTCTTCCTTAACAGAGCACTGTGCCTGCTTCTTTGTGCCTACAAAAAGGATTTCGCCGCCGTTTTCAGCAATCTCTCTTACTACCTTGTAAGCCTCTTCAAGTTTTTTAACTGTTTTCTGAAGGTCAATGATATAAATACCATTTCTTTCAGTGAAGATGTACTCAGCCATTTTGGGATTCCATCTTCTTGTCTGGTGTCCGAAATGAACACCTGCCTCGAGTAACTGTTTCATAGATACTACTGACATTGTTTTTTCCTCCTTATTTTATCCTCTGTACGGGTCAACTTTCGGCGGGACATACTGTGTATGCAATTCCGACAAAATCACCGCACATGCGAATTGCTGAAAAATTATAACATAAGAAAAGTTTGATTGCAAGTACTTTTTTACAATTTTTACTTAATTTTTATGTGTATTTCGACTAAATTTACTGAGCAAATTTGTATTCTGCTTCTTTTTCGGTAAAAACTTTAACATCTTTACCGTCACTTGCGACGGTTATATCACCCGAATCGACTGTTATGTAATAATCAATATTCCGTTCTGCAAGATATTCCATAACCGTAACACGTGGATGACCGTAAGAGTTACCCTGCCCGCAAGATATAATTGCAATTTGTGGATTTACCGCATCAAGATATTTTTCGGTGCTTGCAGTTTTACTGCCGTGATGACCTAATTTCAAAACATCAGCCGTCAAATCATAATCAGAATATAACAAATCATTTTCAACCTGACTCTCGGTATCACCTTGAAAAAGAAAAGAAGTTTCACCGTAAGTAATCTTCATAACGATTGACATATTATTCAATTCTTTATATTGTTTGAGTGGTGCTAAAATGTCAACCGTCGCACTACCTAAATCAAAGGTATTACCGTGCTGTGCAACGATTGGATTAACATTATAATCTGCAATGGCACGTAATAGACGGGTATAAGTTTCAGTATTTACTGTGTTTTCCTCAGAAAGTTTTGGCATTATGATATTTTTTACATCATAAATCTCTATTATTCTTTCAGCACAACTCATATGGTCATCATGCTGGTGAGTAACTACAAGGTAATCAATAACTTCAACCTCAAGTGCATATAAAGCTTCTTGAATTTCGGCTAATTGAGGATACGAGCCCGTATCAATCACCATAACTTTACCGTCGCACACAATAATTGAGCAGTCACTTTGGTCAACATCAAGATAATAAACCGCGAAATCTGTGTCAGCAACCTTAATACCATCCACAGCACGGGTAAAAACATTAACCTTATGCCAATTTGTGACACCGAACAATTCGAGAATACTTATAATTAACGCCACAATACATAGTAGACTAATAACAAAAGTTTTGCGGCGTTCTTTTTGAGTGAGAATATAAAATTTGTATTTGTTTGGATTATTTTCTCCGCTTTTGTACAGATTTCTTTCCTTTTTTTGCATATTTTCCTCTTACTTGCTGATTAGTATTAGGCAAATTATTTTTCGGTTTAATTAAGCATTTGGGCGAAGTACCGATAAGGTCGTGCCTGCCTGCTTTTTTTAACGCTTCATAAACCAAATCGTAATTTTTAGGATTGAAATATTGCATTAAGGCTCTTTGTAGTGCTTTATCATGAGGAGCTTTTGCGACATAAACCTTTTCTAAAGTATATGGGTCAAGCTCGGTATAATACATTGCAGTTGAAATCGTACCGGGTGTGGGATAAAAATCCTGCACCTGCTCGGGATGAAGCTTTTCACTTTTAATAAATTCGGCAAGCTCAACGGCGTCTTTTAAAGTTGCACCCGGATGTGATGACATAAGATAAGGTACAAGATACTGCTCTTTACCGATTGATTTTGTATAAGTGAAATATCTTTTTGAAAATTCCTTATACGCTTTTATATGGGGCTTTCCCATTTTATCAAGTACTGCAGTAGAGCAATGCTCGGGGGCAACCTTTAACTGACCGCTTACGTGGTGCTTGACAAGCTCTTTGAAGAATTCGTCATTTTTATCGCATAACAGATAATCATACCGAATACCCGAGCGAATAAAAACCTTTTTAACTTTTGGAATATTTCGTATTTCTCTCAAAATACCAAGATACTCTTCGTGTGTAGAAACAAGCGCGGGACAAGGCTCGGGTGCAAGACATTTTTTGCCCTTACATAAGCCTTTCTTTAATTGAGCGTCACAAGAAGTTCTTCTGAAATTGGCAGTTGGTCCACCGACATCGTGAATATATCCTTTAAATCCGTCAAGAGTTGTAAGCATTTTTGCTTCACTTATTATGGATTCTTTACTTCTGCAAGTGACATATCTGCCCTGATGAAAAGCAATTGAGCAGAAATTACAACCACCAAAGCAACCACGGTTATGAGTAATTGAAAACTCAACCTCTAAAATACCGGGCACTCCCCCATCCTTTTCATAAGAGGGGTGATAAGTACGCATATACGGAAGTGAATAAATTTTATCAAGTTCTTCAGTTGTAAGCGGTTCCATGGGCTCATTCTGCACAAGCATCATTTTGCCATGTCGTTGTTTAATTGCTTTACCTCGTATGTGGTCTTGCTCGTCCTGCTGAATTCTGCAGGAAATTGCGTATTCCTTTTTAGACTTCGATACATTTTCAAACGACGGACATTCAACACCCTTATATGGCGTATTTTCAACGGGCACTGCATAACAAGTGCCTTTAATATCGGTCAAATCTTTTATATTTTCGCCATTATTAAGTCTGTGAGCAATCTGTGCAGTTTGCTTTTCGCCCATACCGAAAGAGATTAAATCCGCACCCGAATCGAAAAGAATTGAGGGTCTTATTTTATCATCCCAGTAGTCGTAATGAGCAAAACGACGCAAAGATGCCTCAAGTCCACCGATAATAATGGGTACATCACCATAAATCTCACGGATTTTGTGGCAATATACAATTACAGCACGGTCGGGTCTTAAACCAAATTTTCCGCCGGGTGAATAGGCATCTGTACTTCTCTTCTTCTTTGCCACGGTATAATGAGCAACCATGGAATCGATATTGCCCGAAGATACAAAAAAGCCAAGTCGTGGTTTGTCAAAAATCTTAAAAGATTCATTATTATTCCAATCAGGCTGTGAAATAAAGCCAACTTTAAAGCCCTCATGCTCAAGCACTCGGGTAATAATAGACGCGCCGAAGCTGGGATGGTCGACGTATGCATCACCTGATACATAAACAAAATCAACCTCATCCCAGCCACGGTTAAGCATATCTTTTTTTGAAATGGGTAAAAAAGTATTATTCTTCACTGTTTTCCTCGTCTTCGCCATAAGGCTTATTTGCTCCGCCTTGTGCCAAAGCATTCATTTCGTACCATTGCTGTTTGGAAACGAGCACCTTACGGGGTTTACTGCCCTCATAAGGACCGATAATTCCGCGTTCTTCAAGCTCCTCAACAATTCGAGCCGCACGGGCATAACCAAGCTTAAGCTTTCTCTGAAGAAGTGTTGTTGATGCAGACTGTGCCTCAATAACAACCTCAATTGCCTTTGGTAACATTTCATCTGCAGGACTATCACCATCATCACTAGCTGATGATGCAGAAGAATCCTTCTTCTTTGAGCCTGTATTCGCGGCCTGACGGTCAATCTCTTTAATTACTTCGTCATCATATGAAGATTGTTCCTGTGCTTTAAGAAAATTAACTACCTTATGAACCTCTGATTCATCAAGATAGCAACCCTGTACACGAACAGGCTTTGGAATACCGACAGGATAATAAAGCATGTCACCGTGACCAAGAAGCTTTTCAGCACCAACAGAGTCGATAATTGTACGAGAATCCACCTGCGATGAAACATAAAGTGAAATTCGGCTTGGGATATTAGCTTTGATAAGACCTGTAATAACATCAACTGAAGGTCTCTGTGTAGCAATTACAAGGTGCATACCTGCGGCACGAGCCATCTGTGCAAGACGGCAAATTGAGTCTTCAACCTCGTTGGGAGCCGCCATCATCAAGTCAGACAACTCATCAATAAAGATAACAATTTGAGGTAATTTTTTCTTACCTTCGCTTTCGCAAATACTGTTATAGCCCGAAATATCACGAACACCGCTTTCAGAGAACATTTTATATCGCTGAAGCATTTCAGTAACTGCCCAGGCAAGTGCACCTGACGCTTTTCGCGGGTCAGAAACTACTGGGACAAGCAAATGAGGAATACCATTGTACATTGTAAACTCAACTGCTTTAGGGTCAATCATTAAAAGCTTAACTTCGTCAGGAGTAGCATTGTAAAGAATGCTTACAATCATTGAGTTAAGACAAACTGATTTACCTGAACCAGTTGTACCTGCAACAAGCAAATGGGGCATTTTTACAAGGTCACAATAAACAAAATCACCGGTAATATCCTTACCGAGAGCAACATTAAGCTTTGACTTGGCATTTTTATATGGCGGTTGGTCAATAACTTCTCGCAAAGTTACTGACTGACGACACTTATTAGGAATTTCAATGCCAACAGCGGGCTTATTGGGAATTGGTGCCTCAATACGCACGCCCGAAGCCGCCAAATTCAAAGCAATATCGTCTGCAAGGTTTGTAATTTTACTGATTTTAACGCCTGCTGCGGGCTGAATTTCATAACGCGTAACTGACGGTCCTTTTGAAATACCGATAATTCGGGTTTCAACACCAAAGCTTTTTAAGGTTGAAATAAGCTTATCCCCATTACGCTTCTGCTCGCTTTCCAAATCGCCCGAATTAAAGTTCTGGGGAAGATTAAGAAGTTCAAGTGGCGGCAATTCGTAGCGTTTTACAGGCTCTGCGTTCCATTCTTCATCAGTAAATTCGTCGTCCTCTTCTATTGTTTTCTCTTCCTTAGTATTGAGTTCAAGCTCAAGCTGTTCGGGCTTAGCAGTACTTTTCTTGATAATATCGTCAAGATTAATTACTTTTTCTTCTACTGGAGCTGTTTCAATTGGGGTATCTGCATTTTTTATATCAGTGAATGATACCAACTCTTCATCATTGAAGTCTTCAACCACATCTTCAAAAAAAATAGGTTTAGCGTCTGCATCGGGCTCAGGGCCTAAGTCGACATCTGCTTTAAAGTTCTTCTTGCGTTCTGCCGCCATCTGTTCTGCTCGTTCGTTATATTCAGAAATCTTTTCGCTTGTAAACTCCCCTACTTTTTTAACAGGCTTTGAAATGCCTCTGAAAAGATTTCCAAGACTAAGCTTTGTTATAACCATTATAAGCACAAAAAGCACAATAAAAATTATTACAAAAGCCGCAGGCTTACTTCCACCGGTTATAAGCAGAATTAAACCGCCAATAGCAGCGCCTAAAACACCGCTGCCGAGCATACTGCCGTCTATGTAGTATGTATTGTAAGCATCCTTAATTGCCCCAAAATAAGTGCTTTCGGGGTTACACTGCGTAAGATGTACGAAAGCGCAAATCAGAACAATTAAAGCTGTTACTTCAATAATTCTTGACTTTACATTTTTATCGGTTTTATCAAGTGCCAAAAGAACCGTTACAACTAAAAGTAAAAGCGGGAAAATAAATGTAAAGAAACCGAACATACCGAAAAGGAATGTTCGAAGCCCACCCCATAAGCCACCTGCATCAATAATTGCAAGGCAGAACCAAAGCACAGAAACAGCAAATAAAATTATTGCAGTTAACTGTCTGTTAAAAGTAAAGCCTTTAACTTTCTGTTGTTTTTTCTTTTTGTTTGTATTTTTTCTACTTCCTTGCTTTGCCATTAAAATCTCTCCAAATTAAAGTCCGATAACACTGCAGATAATTGTGAAAACTCCTACTACAAGGCAATAGTAACCGAAATATTTCCACATATCTTTTTTCAAAATCCACTGTAAAAGCTTGATACAAGCAATACCTGCGACCGTGGCAACAAGAATACCAACAATGGTAGGTAACACTTCAAGCTGTGCCCCTGCCTCTACTGCATCTTTGAATTCAACAATATTTGCAACAACAATTGCAGGAATGCCGAGAATGAAAGAATATTCAACCATATATTCCTTTGAAACACCGCAAATCATACCTGTTGAGATTGTTGAACCAGAACGTGAAATACCCGGAAAACCTGCCGCAAAAACCTGCGCAAGACCAATTGCAAATGCGTCAGTTGTGTTTACCTCTCTGTTGAGAGGTTTCTTTTTTGCAATGTATGTAGATGTGAGTAATAAGCATCCGGTTACTAAAAAGCAAATGCCCTCAACAAGAATACTGTCATCCTCTGAAAGTCCGCCAAGCCAATCCATAAGCTTCATATCATTGCCTACAGGAACTAAAAGCAATAATAGTGGCAAACAAGAGAAAAAGAACATAACAAGCATTTTCTTTTTGCCTTTTAATTCTTTGAATTTGAATTTTCCTGTGAAAATATCTTTAATTAGCGCAATTGCTTCAACAACAAGCTCAAAAATTGTCTTGTGGAAAACTATGAAAACCGCTATAAGAGTTCCCAAGTGAAGAAGAACAGAGAAAAGAAGTGAGCCCTCACCACTTACACCGAGGAAATGCTGAAAAAGCGAAAGATGTCCGCTACTTGAAATTGGCAGAAACTCTGTAACGCCTTGAACTATACCGAGAATTATTGCTTTGATTACTGACATAATTTCATCTCCATTTTATTTTACAATTTCAGAATATAAATATGACATTGCATCCTTTAAATTGCCAATGTTATCAATTAGACCTTCTTTAACTGCGTTTTCTCCGTCAAGAACAGTGCCAACATCCATCACAAGCTCGCCCGTTGCCATCATAAGCTCACGAAAACGCTGTGGGGGTATTTTTGAATTCTGCGACACAAAGCTCACAATACGCTCCTGCATTTTATCAAAATATGATAATGTTTGAGGTACTCCGAGAACTAAGCCGTTCATTCTGACGGGATGAATTGTCATTGTAGCTGTTGGAACAATAAAAGAACGGCCAGCAGAAACTGCTAATGGCACACCGATTGAGTGTCCACCACCTAAAACAAGTGACGCCGTTGGCTTTTTCATTCCAGCAATAAGTTCTGCAATAGCAAGACCCGCCTCAATATCGCCACCCACTGTATTTAGAATTATGAGAAGACCGTCAATATCTTCACTTTCTTCAACTGCTACAAGCTGGGGAATAACGTGCTCATACTTTGTGGTTTTATTTGACGGAGGAAGAATATAATGCCCCTCAACCTGACCGATAATTGTTAAACAGTGAATATATCTGCCATTATTACTTACAGAAAAAACTCCGTTATCAGTAATTTGAGAATTAACATCAGCAGAACTTTCTTCACTTACCGCGTCTTCAGTACCACTTGCTTCAGCAGATAAAGAAAAGTCATTGAAATATATACACATCGTCTGTCACCTTTTCAGAAATTTTAATAAAATTATTTTTACCTGAAAAGAAACAAATATTATTGTGCATTTGCTAAATATTGTATCATATTTAAATCTCAATATCAATATTTTGATGAAAATTACTTTTTTAATATGTATTTGATATTGACAAATTTGTAACAATATTATACAATTTATAGAAGATTGTTAAAAAACTGAAAAAGTCTAAGGAGTGATACTCAATGGGAATGACAATCGGACTAAAACTTATTAAATCACACCTTGTCAGCGGTGATATGACTGTTGGCAGTGAGGTTGGGCTTAAAATTGACCAGACATTAACTCAGGATGCTACAGGTACAATGGCATATCTTGAGCTTGAGGCTATGGGAATTGAGCAAGTAAAAACTGAGCTTTCAGTTGCCTATATTGACCATAACACATTACAGACAGGCTTTGAAAACGCTGATGACCACAGATTTATTCAAAGCGTTGCAAAAAAACGCGGAATTCGTTTTTCACGTCCCGGTAACGGTATTTGCCATCAGGTACATCTTGAACGTTTCGGTAAGCCCGGCAAGACTTTGATTGGTTCTGACAGCCACACCCCTACCGGTGGCGGTATCGGTATGCTTGCAATGGGCGCCGGTGGTCTTGATGTTGCAGTTGCAATGGGTGGCGGTACATATTATATCACTATGCCAAAAATGGTAAGAGTTAACCTTACAGGAAAGCTCAGTCCTTGGGTTGCTGCAAAGGATGTTATTCTTGAAGTTCTTCGTATTATGACAGTTAAGGGTGGCGTAGGTAAAATTATTGAATACGGCGGTGAAGGTGTTGCAACACTTTCAGTTCCCGAAAGAGCTACAATTACAAATATGGGTGCTGAGCTTGGTGCAACTACTTCTGTATTCCCCTCTGACGAAGTTACAAAGGCATTCCTTAAAGCTCAAGGTCGTGAAGAAGACTGGGTTGAGCTTAAAGCTGACGAAGATGCAGTTTATGATGAGGTTATTGATATTGATTTGTCTTCTCTCGCACCAATGGCTGCTTGTCCCCACATGCCCGACAGAGTTAAATCTGTTACAGAAATAGGCAAAATTAAAGTTGACCAGGTTTGCATTGGTTCTTGCACAAACTCTTCACTTCTCGATATGATGAAGGTTGCCGCAATTCTTAAAGGCAATACAGTTCATCCCGCTGTAAGCCTTTCAATTGCTCCCGGTTCAAAGCAGGTTCTAAATATGATTTCGCAGAACGGTGCTCTTGCTGATATGATTGATGCAGGTGCTCGTATTCTTGAAAGTGCTTGCGGTCCTTGTATCGGTATGGGTCAGTCACCAAATTCAGCAGGTGTTTCACTTCGTACCTTTAACAGAAACTTCGAGGGTCGTTCAGGTACCGCAGATGCAGGAATTTATCTTGTAAGCCCCGAGGTTGCAGCAGCATCTGCTCTTACAGGGTACCTTACAGACCCAAGAGATTTGGGCGAATTCCCTGAAATTAAGCTTCCTGATGAATTTATTATAAATGATAATATGGTTGCTATGCCTGCAACTCCCGAAGAAGCAAAAGATGTTGAGGTTATGTATGGTCCGAATATTAAACCATTCCCCAACAGTGAACCTATGGGTGACGATATTACTGCAAAGGCAATGCTCAAAGTCGGTGATGATATTACAACTGACCATATTATGCCCGCAGGTGCTAAAATCCTCCCCTATCGTTCAAATATTCCATTCCTTTCTCAGTATTGCTTTGGTGTTTGCGACAAGACCTTCCCTGAGAGAATTAAGACTGAAGGCAAGGGTATCGTAATCGGTGGTGCTAACTACGGTCAAGGCTCATCACGTGAGCACGCCGCACTTGTTCCTCTTTACCTTGGTGTTAAGGCAGTTATTACAAAATCATTCGCTAGAATTCACTGTGCAAACCTTATCAACGCAGGTATTCTTCCTTTGAATTTTGCAAACGCTGATGATTATGACAAAATTTCACAAGGCGATGAATTAAGTCTTAAAGGAATTAAGAATGCTATTATAAACAATGAGCCCGCAGTTCTTGTAAATCTTACAACAAACGAAGAATATGAATTAAAATATGACCTTTCACAGCGTCAGAAAGATATTATTCTTGCAGGCGGACTTTTAAACTACACAAAATCTAACTTTTAAGGAGAGATAAAATGGAACAGCAGATTAAAGAAGCTCTCGGCAAGTTTGAAGCTCTTATCAGAGAACAGCTTGCGAGAAACGAAAAAATTAAAGCAGAAAAAGAATTTATTGACTTTGAAAAGCTTGATAAAATTATTATCGGTGTTTGCGGTGGCGACGGAATTGGCCCGATTATCACAAAAGAATCAGCCAGAGTTCTTGAATATATGCTTGCTGATGAAGTAGCAAGTGGCAGAATTGAGTTTAAGTATATTGATGGTCTTACAATCGAAAAGCGTGTTGCTGTCATGAAAGCAATCCCCGATGATGTACTTGCAGAGCTTAAAGAATGTCACGTAATTCTTAAAGGACCAACAACTACTCCACAAGCTGGCGACCCATGGCCCAACATTGAAAGTGCAAACGTTGCAATGCGTAAAGAGCTTGACCTTTTTGCAAATGTGCGTCCAGTTAAAGTTCCCGAGCAAGGTATTGATTGGACATTCTTCCGTGAAAATACTGAGGGTGCATATGCTGTTGGTTCAAAGGGTGTTAATGTTACTGACGAGCTTTCAATGGACTTTGTTGTTACAACAAGCGAAGGCACAGAAAGAATTGCGCGTGCCGCTTATGACTATGCAAGAAAGAATGGCAAAGAAAGAGTATCTATCATTAACAAGGCAAATGTAATTAAGACAACAGATGGTAAATTCCTTCGCATTTGTAAAGCAGTTGGTGAAGAATATCCCGAAATCACAACTGATGAATGGTATGTTGATATTACAACTGCAAAGTTGATTGATGAAAAGAGAAGAAAAGATTTCAAGGTATTCATTCTTCCCAATCTTTATGGCGACATTATTACTGACGAAGCTGCAGAATTCCAGGGTGGTGTTGGTACTGCTGGTAGTGCAAACCTTGGCAAGCGTTATGCAATGTTTGAGGCTATTCATGGCTCTGCACCACGTATGATTCGTGAGGGTCGCGGTCAGTATGCCGACCCTTGTTCAATGCTTCGTGCAACTGTTATGCTACTTTCACATATCGGCAAGCAGAAAGAAGCTGATTTACTTGAAAGAGCACTTGATATTTGTATGCTTGAAGAAAAGAAGCTTGTAATCACAGGTCGCGATAATGGTGCAACCTGCAGTGATTTCGGCGATTATGTAATGGAAACTGTTAAAAAGCTTTCATAAGAGGTGAAAACTATGGCAAAGAATGATGGAGTTTCAATTTCTGTCATTAAGCGTCTTCCCCGTTATTACAGATTTTTAGGTGAATTAAAAGAACAAGGTATTGTAAGAATTTCATCAAAGGATTTATCAGCAAAAATGGGCTTTACTGCCTCACAAATTCGTCAGGATTTAAACTGCTTTGGCGGATTTGGTCAACAGGGTTATGGTTATAATATCGAAAGCCTTTATAATGAAATTGGCAATATTCTTGGTGTTGACAATAAGCGTGATGCAATTATCATCGGTGCAGGTAACCTTGGAAAAGCTGTTGCATTACACATGTCCTTTGAGCAAAGAGGCTTTAATATTATCGGTGTATTTGATAGAAATCCGGCTCTTACCGGGCAAATGTTAAAAGGTATTCCTATCAGACATACTGATGGCTTATATGATTTTTGCAAGGACAACTCCCCTACTGTTGCAATTTTATGTATTCCCAGCTCTGCTGCTGAGGTTTTAGCTCCACAGTTGGTTGAACTTGGTATAAAAGGCTTTTGGAATTTCAGTCATTACGATATTGCCGCTAACTATCCCGATGTTGCAGTTGAAAATGTTCATTTAAGCGATAGTCTTATGACTTTAAGCTATCATGTTAGTAATCTTAATAACTAATTACAAAAAGTTGACCCCTACCAAAGGCGTAATGTCGTTAGCGAACTTTTACGCAAACCGAGTGGGATAACAGAAAAATCCGATCATCAAAAATGATGGTCGGATTTTATTTTGATATTAGGAATTGCGAGCTTTCTTACTTCGCTAAACTTGGAGCGGCTTTTTTGGGATCTGCGCCAGACAAACGACCGGAACGATTATTGAATATGACGCGAAGTCGGTTTTTGACTAACATGTATCGGAAGCGGATGTTCTTAACGAAAAATAGGATGAAGCAATAGCGGGCCTACCCTTCCGGCTATTGCTCTTTCGTGACTATTTGTTTAAGGTATGGCTATTACCTGTGTCCTCCGGGACCGCCCATACCGCCGTGACCGCCTCTACCGGGACCCCTGCCACCACGACCGTGCACCCTGTGGCCGTGCATTCCGGGACCACCCATCATCGGTCCGCCCATCATTCCGCCGTGAGGCGGCATCATATACCGTCTGCGTCTTCTCCTCAGTGCACTTCCCAAAAGCGAAACGCCGGCGGCAGTTCCTGCGGCTGTCAGTATGGTTTTAGCCGTATCGGAAGTTTGATTCGTGTTAGCGTTTTGTGTCTGAGCGTTACCGCCGTTTACAGCTGCTCCACAGTTTGGGCAAAAATTTGCGTTGGTGCTCATTTCAGCACCGCAGTTTTCACAATAAGCCATTTTAGTTTTTCCTTTCTCAGTTATTCATTCGTTATATTTCAATAAAGCTGCAAGTACCCGAAGCCAATTCTACTGTTCCGGCTTTTTGTTGCTTGCCGTTGATTTCGGGAAGTTCTCCGTTTTCGGTTATTGCCAAAGGCACACCGTTCAGATACATCACACAGCCGTCTTTTCCGTCCTTGCGTGAATGGCAATAGACATGAGGCAACCTTCGTGTGCGGATTGCCCATGGCACCGTCACCCAGCGAGCAGGGACCAACGATAAGGCAATTCGGATAGTTTTCACGAACCCAACCGTTAAAGATATCTTGATCCCTTACAAAATCTGCGGCAGTGTATCCTTTAGGAGCGCCGGACATGGCAAGCATATTAGCCTCGTTCATAAACTCGACGGCATCAATATCCACGCCGTATTCGTTGCTGAGGGGAAATATTTTCTTGGTCTGTATCAGATCAAGAGGCCCGCCGTTCGGATGGTCACCTGTGCAGTTGCTTACCGAGATAAGCAGTTTGCCGTTTACGGCATTTACAAAATCAAGGACGCCGAGCCATTGTTCCTTTGTCAGTACGCTGGCATATCCATCAGGAGCCTTGCCGCCTGTCGTTCCGTCAAAATCGTAATAGGTTTTTTGTTACCCAGGAACCGGAGACGCGAATCCAAGCGGATCCAAGCTCTTTTGCACGCTTACGCAGTTTTTAATCGTACAAATTGATGGGCGGATAATACTGCATCAAGTCTGCCATAAAGGTAAAATCCTCAAAGCCGCCCGACACCTTGAACTCCTCGGTTCCTGCAATCTGACCGGGCATATAGGCTTTCCAGAAGGTGCCGCCTGTGATCTCGGTAATTTCGATGTTGTAAGACACCATACAAGGGTCAATGTCTCTGATTTTTTCGTTTTCCAAGGATAATGTAACTTTCATAATCCTGTTCATTATTTCTTATGTTTCTTCACTAACAGTTTGGCGGCTTTTCTTTTCGGATACATAGCCGATGATTGCTACTACCAAAGCACTTGCTGCGTCAACAATGATTTCCTTCATTGTATCGGAAAGTGCTTGAACACCTACAAGAGCCACGCCTGCCTCCGTAGTGTGTTTTTGCATATTCAAAAACAAAATGCAAAGCAAAGCCGGAATCAGCCCTACTCTGCATTTCAATACACAGTAATACTATTCCTCGGTTTTTCTGCTGCCACTTACAATAAGTGTGATAATATCAAAAACAG
>CAYWFB010000042.1:0-13891 GCA_964457415.1 uncultured Eubacteriales bacterium
CGTTAAAAACGGCGGTAATTTTCTATGCACTTTCCCTAAGGTCACCCTCGGCGGCTGTTAGCCGTTACCCTGCTGTGTGATGCTCGGACTTTCCTCATAAGTGAAAACTTACGCAACTGCCCAACCTGCTCTTATATTAAACTATATATTGACGGGCTCGCCGTCTTTTTTTATTTGAGTGATTTTATCACCCTTGACCATAAACACATTCCGCGAAATATCCATCATGGGCTTGTCCGCCATTGAGTCGGTGTAAAAATCGTCGATAATCACATCGCCGTAAACCTCACGAAAGGCATCTATTTTCTTATCTTTATAACATATTCTGTTGATTTCGCCTTTAATGGGGTCAATATCAGAGCCTATGTAGTACTTTATGCCGATACGGTCACAAATAATTTTTAATAGGCAATAAGGACAACCCGATACTACAATGTCGTTTTCATCCTGAATATCAAAATAAAACTGTTTGAGCTTCTTCTGATTTAAATCCCAGAATTTTTCAAAATCACCGTAAATGTCATCGGCTTTTTCACAGTAATCCTTAAAAGCTTTGCCGTAGCTTGCCATTGCCTCATCAACGGTTATTTTATCAAATTTGTATCTAATAAAATCCTTAATAAATTTAGGAGCGAATGTAAGAATTGTTTTGGTATCCTTCTTTAAAAAGTAAAGAAAAATATCCATTATGCTTTCGCCGTCATAAATTGTGTTGTCAAAATCGAATACTCGCATAACTTAAAATCCTCTTGAGGCGCCGCCTCCGCCAAATGAGCCACCGCCACCACGGAAGCCTCCTCCACCGCCTCCGCGGGAAGAGCCACCGCTACCACCATTAAATCCACCATAGTGGCCACCACCAAATCCGCCAAAGCTTCTTCGAACTCTTGTTCTACCTTTGCCGAAAATCAAAACTAACAAAACTACTATGGTAAAAACAATGTAAGCAATTATTGTAAAAGTATCTAATTCTTCATTTGTTTCAATATTTTCAATATATTCAGTACCAAGATTCAAATCAACACCATACTCTTTACAAACAACTGAAACGATAGCTTTATATGCCTCAGTAAGACCTGTTGAAAAATCATTTTCAGACAGATAAGGAATGGCGTATGTATCTAAAATTCTGCCCGTTTTACCATCGGGCAAACATCCTTCAAGACCATAGCCGACCTGAATGGTAACCTGTCGGTCTGAAACTGACATAAGCAACACAACACCATTGTCAGTTTCTTCACTACCTACGCCCCACTCACGACCTAATTCAAGAGCATATTCGCCAACCTCGTAGCCGTCAAGGGAGTCAACAGTCACAACAACCACCTGTGCAGTAGTCTGTTTATACAGACTTGCGCCGATAGCCATAAGCTCATCTTCAGCTTCGCTGTCAATAACATCTGCAAAATCATTTACAAAGAAATTGCTTGTAGGCTCAGGCAAATCAATTGCAAAGGCAGAAAAAGACAAAAGCAACGACAAAAGCAATGTGATGATAAAAAAACCTTTAATCTTCTTCATAGCTTCAATTATTCAAAACTTACCACAGGTGCATCCTGCGCGTTGTCATTAGCCTCAAAGTATTCAGCCTCGTCAAAGCCCAACATACCCGCAAAAATTACTGTGGGGAATTTTTTAATAGACTTATTGTATTCTGCAACTGCTTCGTTATAGTCTTTGCGTGCAGTTGAAATTCTGCTTTCACTACCTGAAAGCTCATCCTGAAGATAGATAAAGTTCTCATTTGCTTTAAGCTCAGGATAATTTTCAACAACTACTAAAAGTCTTGAAAGTGCAGATTCAAAGCTTTCATTTGCCTCGGTGTATTCTTCTGCGCTTGAAGCAGAATTAAGCTTTGCACGGGCATCTGCAAGAGCAGTATAAACCTCTTCTTCGTGCGCGGCATAACCCTTTACTGTGCTGACGAGATTGGGAATCAAATCAGCACGGCGCTGAAGATAGGTTTCAACCTGAGCTTCTGCCTTTTCAACCTCTGCCTGCTTATCAACAAGTCCGTTATATGATGAAACAAGACCTCCGACAACCAAAGCAATAACAAGCACAACTGCGCCGATTGCAATTAACAAACCTTTTTTCTTCACTAAAATCACCCTTTACTTTTTATTTTAAAATATTTTAGTCTTCAAATCCGTTAGGATTTCCACTCTGCCAACGCCAGGAATCCTCACACATTTCGAGAAGTCCGCGTTCAGCCTTCCAACCAAGTTCCTCATAAGCCTTTGATGCATCTGAATAACAAACATCAAGGTCACCGGGACGACGGTCAACAATTTTGTATTCAATCTTCTGTCCTGATGCCTGCTCAAATGCTTTAACGATATCAAGAACGCTATAGCCATTACCGGTACCAAGGTTGTAAACATTTACCGAGGGCTCTTCTTTAAGCATTTTTTCAACTGCTTTTACATGACCGAGAGCCAAGTCAACAACGTGAATATAATCTCTTACGCCTGTGCCATCGGGAGTATTGTAATCGTCACCAAACACGTTGAGATAAGGTAATTTGCCGATTGCCACCTGTGTAATATATGGCATAAGGTTATTGGGAATTCCGTTAGGATTTTCACCAATTCGTCCGCTCTTATGAGCACCGATGGGATTGAAATAACGAAGAAGAGTTACGCCCCATTCATTGTCACCCTTATGGAAATCTTCGAGAATAATCTCAATCATATACTTTGTTGTGCCGTAAGGATTAGTTGTGCCGCCTGTTTTCATATCCTCTTTAAGAGGTGAAATATTACTGCTGCCATAAACTGTTGCAGAAGAACTGAAAACAATTTTCTTGCAGCCGTAATCACGCATAACCTCGCAAAGAGCAATAGTGCCACCGATATTGTTATCGTAATATTCAAGAGGCTTTCTTACACTCTCGCCCACTGCCTTAAGACCTGCAAAGTGGATGCAAGCATCAATCTTATGGTCTTCAAAAATCTTGCGCATATTCTCTTTGTCGCGAATATCAAAAGGATAAAAATCGAAATCCTTGCCTGTAAGCTCGCGAACTCTGTCAAGAGATTTTTCACTTGAGTTGTAAAGATTATCAACTACAACAATTTCATAGCCCGCATTGAGAAGCTCAACGCAAGTGTGAGAGCCGATAAAGCCTGCTCCGCCTGTTACTAATATTTTCATACCTTTTCCTCCTCGGTAAGCGTTGTGCCATTATAATATGTTGAAAGAATTTTTTTATAGCTTACGCCGTCTGCCGCCATTGAGTTTGCACCCGTCTGGCTCATACCAACGCCGTAACCGCTACCGTAGGTTGTTACAATAAATTCTGCTGTTGCATCGTCATAAGAAACCGTGAAGCAATGTGAAGCAAGAATATCGGCACCAAGAAGTTCGCGAAGCTCAATACCTGTCATTTCAATGCCACCGACTGTAACCTTTGTAACATAACCGATGCTTGAAGAAATTGAAGCATCCTGTTCAGTGACAATAATCCAAAGTGCAGGGTCATCAGTTAAAGCAAATTCGCTGTTTTTAGCGAGAAGCAAGCCCTTGACCTCACCCGCTGAATATGTTTTTTCAATTTTGTAATTCTTGTGAAGTGAGTCAGGATTTCCTGTTGCCTCAACGCTCTTAAGGTAAGGATAGCTTTGTGAAAATACATTTTCGGAATCAGTTGTTTTTCTTGCCGCAATAGCGAAATAAGGAGTTAAAGCAATTTCGCCCTTGTAAGTAAGATACTGACCAAAAACACTATCTACTGCTGTTTTTACTTCTTCGTTATAGGTATCACTTATTTCAACGCCGTCAATTGTAAAATCTGTGTCACGATATTTAAGATATGTATAAATTACAACTGTCTGTGCCTTAATAGCTTCAACGTCATAGCCCTCGCCCATTTCGGTCATTACAAGTCTTGCAAGAGCCTCTTTTGCGTCAATAACCTGACCATTAATTTTCATAGTTTCAGGAGCGCCTTTATCAACCTGTACCTCGGGTTCTTCACTTGTTGGCTCTTCTTCAGTTGAAGATTCTTCTGTTGCCGCCTCTGCTCTGGATTTTTCTAAAGCGATAAGGTCAGCGGTAATGAAATCAGAAAGCCTTTTATTGACTACCTCGGGCTCTGCTTCGGTTGTAGGCTCGGTGGTTGTAGTTGTGGTAGTTGTAGTTGTTGTTTCTTTACCAAATATACCATCAATAACCGCCGCCAAAGGTCCATTTTCACCCTGCACTTTGTAAACAATACCAAGCACCGCACAAAGAAGAATAATTATTCCAAGAATAATTGTCATAATTGCAACGGGCTTTTTACCTGCGGGCTTTTTATCATCATCAGAGATTTTATTATCTGCCTCTGCAATTTCAATACCCACACTGCGAAGACCTGCCGCCTTTTCGCCAATAAGCTCAATAAGCTCAAGTGCGGCACTTTCAATAAAGGCATATTCAGTTTCACCCTCACTCATATAGAGCTTTCTTACAACGGCAGATTCATTATTTGCAACTGCAATGCAGATATATCTTGCCTCGCCGGAATCGTAGATTTCGCTGATTGAAGCGCCAATATTGGCGGCTGATAAATCAAGACTTACTTTTGCAAGCTGCGCCGCATATTCGGTGGCGTTAACATCACCCTTATCCTCAACATAAGGTGTAAAAATAAACACATTATCAAAATTTTCTGTATTATCGCCACAGCTTTTGAGAATTTCAGCGTTTGGTGTGCCATTGATTGCAACAACAGAACCTGACTCCATAAGGCGCTCCACTGCTTTGCTTACCTTTGCATCGCCAAACTGTTTTGTAGCATTAATATAGGTTTGAACTTCAGAGGTTTTAATATTTTGTGCAAGAAAAGGCACTGCACCATTGCGAAGAATGTGATTAATTCGCTCGTTATCAATGGGTAAAAACAGAACAAACTGACTTCCGTTTTCTATACCAAAGCCCGAATACAAGCCGTCTTTTGAATGGAAAACTGTTGCGGGCTCAGGGAATGCAGAAAACTGTTTTCTTGTTTCGTCATCCATTTCATCATTACTCTCAAGCATATTAAGTACTGACGGGTCGTATATTACATCAGTTTCAAAAGCTTGAATAAAAGCATTTTTAAGCATTGCGTAATGCTTTGCATCAACCGCGGTAACAATAAGCTCATCATTTTCGAGTGCGTCCTGCAAAAGACCAAAGAAGTCACGCATATTTTCAGCATTCTCGAAAGAGCTGTCTGCCACTACATAGGGCTTAATACTGCTTACAATCCTTGCCTGAAAGCGACTGAAGGACATACTTTTATCAATATTAAGCGATAGTAATCTTACCTTCATTTAAAAAACCTCTCTTTTTTCCCATTTATATAAAAATCCGATTACGGAGTCCAATCCTCATCATCCTTATAAGGATTTGCCATATTATTTGCATCGTACCACGCCTGCGGATATTTAGGTGCGGTATTAAGCGCTGCCATACTTGTGTCAACTGTAGGCTCTTCGTTTTCACGAAGAAGTCTTCCCATTATAATAAGTCTTGCATCGTCAAAATCATAAGTACAGGTAACAAGAGTAATCAGCTTGTCATCGGGCTGAACAGAAACACCGGTATTGATGATACTGCGCTTCTTTGCCTCTTCAACAAAGCTTGTGAATTTTTCGTCCGTACTGAAATCCGTTACCATAATGTTGAACATATAATTGTCGTCATCTGCAACATCTGAATTGGTTACAAACGCCGCAAACACTTTAAAATAATATGTATCATAAAGTGTACTGTATTCGATTACGGGTGATTCCTTATATCCCTCTAATGTTCTGTATTTATCGAGGTTTGAGAACATAAGACCGTCGGTCATATGGTGACCGTAAATAACGGTGTTATCATCAAGATATTTGGGGTCATTCTTGAAATCAAGATAAGGACAACCATAACGGCTTGAGTTCTGATAAAAATCACGTCTTAAATAATAATCGTTATCATCACTCTGCACCACCTGAACGTCAAGGTTGGTATTGTCAATTTTAAGCCATCCTACCAAATCCTGATTAACTGCATAAAGATATGAATACTTAAGATTCATTCCATCAGGGAAAGTAATATCGGGATACTGTGCAAAAAGTTCTTTCCAAGCTTCAACATACTGATTATCATCCATACCTTCGGTATGAACAATCTTATTACTTAAGTCTTCCTGCATATTCTGTTGAAGTTGCCATTCACGGTAAAGCTCAATAAATGCAAAGCAACAACCAATTATAGCAATTATTGAAATATCCATAATAATTTTACGGATTTTTTCTTTTGTGCTGTCTTTTTTCAGCGGGATAAAGCCTTTAAAGAAATCAGAAAAAATCTCATTGAAGGTTCTTACTTTTTTCTTTTGAGTTACCGTAACAGTATTTTCATTTTTGACTTCGGTAGTTTCTTTTTTTACATACTGCGATGTTATATCAACAAAGGTTTTGCCGTTTTCAGTAAACTCACCTGGCTCGTCATTTTCAGTTTCACTCAATTTCTTTTCAATTTGTGAAACAATGTCTTCTTTAACTGATGAAGTTATTTCAGTTTTCTTTTCTTGCCCAGAAAAAATGTCATCTGCAAGGTCTGAAAACTCGTTGTTATCTGTTTTTTGAGGTACAGCAGCTTCGTCCATCCCTAATTTTTTGCGAAGCTCCTCAAAAGAGAGTACTTCATTATTGTTTTCATTATTCATCTTGTACTACCTCCTGAGGATACCATTTTTCATCGTCTTTATAAGGGTTAGTCAAACCGTGCTTATCGTACCAGAGCTGTGGATACTTTGGATTTTCGTTGACTTTTGCATTATCCACATTAACCTCGGCACTTTCACCGTCACGCACCATACGGGCAAGAATAACTAATCTTGCATTTGCACGATACGTCGTTTTACCATATTTGTTTGTGAGGTCAAGTGCTCTTACACAAGTTGAAAGAATAAGCATCTTATCATCATCGTTTATGTCCACATCCGTAGTATAAAGTCTGCGCTTATTGACCTCTTCAATAAATCCTTCAAAATTTTCGCCATCCATATACGGATATATATAATTGAAGATATAACCATTATCTTCACTTGCAGTAGCGTTTGTTATAAACACACCGTAAATCTTCCATTTATAATTTGCTTCAAGTGTGTTGAACTCAAATACAGGCGATTTTTTATAAAATTCAATGTCATCATACTGAACAAGCTCTGAAAACATTGTTGTATCATAAGCATTATGACCGTAAATAATGGTATTGGAATCAAGATTTAGAGGGTCATTGCGGTAATCCATAAAAATTGCACCGCGGTAATCATATTTCTTTTCAAAGCTGTGGTCAAGATAATAATCGTTATCCACATATTGAACAACGGGATGATTGATTTCTGTATTGGGAACCTTAATCCAACCAACAAGGTCACGGTTTTGCTCAACCAATAGCGAATAATCGGGCACCTGTTCTTCAATTTCGCTATTTTCGGCAGTTGTGTTTGATACAAGTCCTGAAAGCTCTTCATAAGCCTTTTTGTTGTTGTTTATTTCAACAAAATGCTTGATAACAAGAGAAGCAGAAAAAAGGAAGACTATAATGCAAATCGCCAAAAGGAAAGCTCTGCCCTTGCCTATTCTCTTTTTTTCGTTTGCCAAATTATTCACCTGCCTTTTGTAAAATCAACTTTAAAGCCTCATCAGACGCACTGATGCGGTTATTATTTCTTACATCTTCAGTAAATCTGTTATTGAGACACTTAACATCTGTAGTTTTTCCGTCTGAAACTGCAAGCCAGATAAGTCCAACGGGCTTTGAGGTGTTATCCGATAATGGACCTGCAATACCTGAAACAGAAACTGCAATATCTGCACCTGAAACCTTGAGCACGCCTGCCACCATTTCGCGAACGGTCTGCTCACTTACGGCACCGTGAGTTTCAAGAGTTTCGTGCTTTACTCCGAGCACTTTTTCTTTGATTTCGTTACTATAGCTCACAATTCCGCAATTGAACACAGATGAAGAACCGCTGACATCAGTAATTCTTTTTGCGATAAGACCGCCCGTGCAGGACTCTGCACAAGCCATTACTAAGTTTTTTTCTTTTAAAACTTTTACGGTTCTTTCTTCAAGTGTCATTTTAATAATCCTTAAAAACAAATATTTTTGATTGTTGTATTTTCAATTGCTCTTTCAATAAGTGCTTCAACATCCAATGCTTTTTCAGCATTTTCAAGAACAGAAATCTGTGGCTTGGTTTTTGGGTGTTTAGGTGTAAACACTGTGCAACAATCCTCATAAGGCTCAATTGAAATATCAAAAGTATCAATCTTTCTTGATACCTTGATGATTTCGTCTTTGTCAAGACCTATAAGAGGTCTGAACACGGGCATTGAAACAACTGCATCAGTGCAAGCAAGTGCATTAAGTGTCTGACTTGCAACCTGACCAAGACTTTCACCTGTTATAAGAGCCTTACAATCTTCTTTTTCTGCAATACGCTGAGAAATACGCATCATAAATCGACGCATAACAAGTGTGAATAAATCCTCGGGACAATTATCGCGGATAGCCTCTTGAATTTCAGTAAATCCAACTGTAAACAAGCAGATATTGCCACTATATTTTGAAACCTTACGAAGAAGATTGTGAACCTTTTCTTCCGACTGAGGAGATGTATAAGGCGGTGATGCAAAATGAATTGCAGTGAGTGACAATCCCCTTTTTGCCATCATATACGCGGCAACGGGGCTATCAATTCCGCCTGAAATAAGAATTGCAGACTTACCTGCGGTGCCTGTGGGCATTCCACCAGCACCTTTGGTCTGATTACCACGGATAAAAGCAAATTTCTCGCGAATTTCGATAGTTACGAGAATATCAGGATTTTTAACATCAACTTTTAAATGAGGGAATTTCCCGAGAATTGCACCACCAACCTCGGCAGAAATCTGCGGTGAGGTCAATGGGAATTTTTTATCTGAACGTTTACCCTCAACCTTAAAGGTTTTGACATTTTTCAACTGGTCGGCAAGATAATCGGGTGCGTTTTCAAGAATTTCTTCCATATCCTTTTCAACCTGCAAGGCTCTTGAATATGCGGCAATACCGAAAACATTGCCGATTCTCTCGCTTACCTCATCCATATCAATGTAATCGTCCATTGGGATTACGGTAACCGTCGACTGCTCTTTTCTGTATTCAAACTCGCCAAGGGGTTTAATTCTTCGGCGGATATTTTTAATAAGAATATCTTCAAAGGTTGAACGGTTAAGACCTTTAAGGGCAAGCTCGCCGTTCTTAATAAGTATGATTTCTTTCATTTTTATCTCCTAACACGATTTATCGTTTGAACTATTCCATTATACAATAAATCCATATCATTTTTTGTGGTACTTTTTGCCAAGCTGATACGGATTGCGCTATCAATTCTTCGTGGCTCTATTCCCATTGCTGTAAGTACGTCACTTCGATGTCCTTTTGCACAAGCAGAACCCGCAGAAACATAAATTCCCATTGCTGAAAGTGAATTCAGCATAACCTGTGAGGGAACACCCTCAACTGAAATGTTGATTATATACGGAAGTGAATTTTCAGGTGAATTCACATAAGCTTTATCTAATTCACTTAATTTCTCGATAAAATAGTTTTTCACTTCACTAACTTCGTTAAGATTTTTCTGAATATTTCCAATATCATTTACTGCCGCCCCAAAGGCACAGATTGCAGGCATTGCTTCGGTGCCTGAAACAAGTCCGTTTTCCTGACCGCCACCCGCAATAGCAGGCATAAGACGGATTGAGCTATTCACGAAAAGAGCTCCTGCACCTTTAAGCCCGTGAATTTTGTGAGCACTCATACTCATTAAGTCAATCCCCATCTTTTTCGGCTTCAAAGAAATTTTGCCGAAAGCCTGAACAGCATCGCAATGAAAATACGCTTTTGATTTTTTATCACGGATTATGCCTTTTATTTTATCAATATCCTGAATTGAGCCGACTTCATTGTTAACCGCCATAATGCTGACAAGAATTGTGTTTTCATCAATGGCATTGCTAAGCTCTTGGAGGTTTATTTTTCCGTCTTGAGCGGGTTTAAGATATACAGGCTCAAATCCCTGCTCGCCTAAAAGCTCAAAATTCTTTAATACGCTTGGATGCTCAAGAAGAGTGGTTATGATTTTTTTGCCTTCTCTTTTTTTGGTTCGGACAGTTCCTAAAATTGCAGTATAATTCGCGATTGTTCCGCTGGGAGTAAAAACTATTTCATTCTCACTACAGGAAAGAAACTTTGAAACAGTATTGCGGGCATTATCCAATTCTTTCTTGGCGTTAAAACCACCCAAGTGAAGAGATGATGGGTTTTCAAAGGTTTCTGTGCACATCTGAAGTGCTTTTTTTACTGCCGAATCACACGGTTTTGTGGTGGCACTGTTGTCAAGATAAACGCACATGATTCTTCTCTCCCATTCTGCATATTAAATCAAAATACATTATACTACAAAATACACTGTTTGGCAAATATAAAATCAAGTTTTTTACTGTATATTTTTGAATTTTTTGTTAAAAATATTTGCAAAACACTTCGCAAGAATAAGGGAGCGAAAAATATGGAACAAAAACCTATGTCCAGACGGTCAAAAATAAGGCTTGGACTTTATGTTGGCACAGTTATTACCGTGTTGGGAATTTTTAGCATAGTACAAACTGTCAGAGCACAAAAATATGAACGTGAAGCCACGATCACAAAACAAATGGCATTGTTGTCCCTTGAAGAATGTCTTAATAATATTTCAACAAATCTTGAAAAAACAATTTATGTGAGTACACCCACAATGCTTTCAGAGCTTTCAACAGATTTATGGCGTGAGGCATCTGCCGCAAAAACAAGTCTTTCGATTTTGCCCGCAGATGATATTTCACTTAATAACACTTATAAATTCTTATCGCAAATCGGTGAATTTGTAATGTCGCTACAACGAAAAAGTGCTACAGGTCAAGAGCTTACAAACAGTGAGCGGGAACAGCTTAAAGAGCTTAACAATTATTGCGTTTCGCTTAATGAGCAAGTTAGTCAGATGTGCTTTGATTTACAGAACGGAAGCTTTAGCTTTGAAGACTACAGCTCTACCCTACCACAAGAAAATACAGATTTGAATACCCTGAGCAAAAGTCTTGACGACGCAGAGCAGGTAATGACGGACTTACCCTCACTTATATATGATGGTCCATTCTCTGACCACATTGACAAGGGTAAGCCGAAATTTCTTGAGGGACTTGAAGAAGTCAGCGAAAACGCAGCTTTTGAGGTTGCAAAAACTGTTTGCATATCAGAAGCAGACACTCTTGAATATGCTTATGATGAAAATGGCGACATTCCCTGCTATGTTTTCCAGAGCGACAATTGTACAGTAGCAATTACAAAATATGGTGGCAAGCCTTTGTATATGATAGATGGTGGCTTTGCCGGTGAAATCCAGCTTGAATATAAAGAAGCAGTTACAAATGCTAAGAAATACCTCTCAAAAATCGGTTATGAGAATATGCGCGAAAGCTATTACTCAACCGATGACGGAATTTGCACCATAAACTTTGCCGCAACAGACGGTGATGTTATTCTTTATCCCGACCTTATAAAAGTCAGCGTAAATCTTGAAAACGGTGAGATTATGTCATTTGATGCAACGGGATATATTTATAATCATCAAGACCGCGGCAACCTTAAGGCAAAAATCAATCGTGCACAGGCAGAGGCAACTCTTAACGGATATCTTGAGATTATCGACACCAGACTTTGCATAATTCCAACAGATTGGCAGACTGAAAAATACTGTTACGAAATCCATTGCAAAACTGACGAGGAACAGGAATTGCTTGTCTATGTGGATTGTGAGACCGGTGAAGAGGATAATATTCTTATTTTGCTTTACAGCGACGGCGGTGTGCTTACAAAATAGTATAAACCGTCACTCGTGAGAAATAATAATAACACCACTATTTAAGGAGGGATAATTATGAAAAAAGCAGCTATAGTTATGGTGATGGTGACCGCACTTCTTTGTGTTTTCCTTGTAGGTTGCAGAAGTACAAATGACGGCAAGGTAAGTGACACAAGCACAAGCACTTCTACTACTACAAGCACCACAAAAAACAACAATAACAATAACAACGGCACAACAAACGACAATGCTATGGGTCAAGTCGGCGATGACCTTGGAAACGCTGTCAGCAACGTAGGTGATGCTGTTGGTGATGTAGGTAATGCCGCAGGCGATGCAATCGGCGGTATTGGCGATGCAGTTGAAGGTTCAACAAGAGGTTAATTAAAATTAACTGAATAAAAGCGAACCGATGTCGTAAATGACATCGGTTTTGTTTTATTCATTGTGAATATTATGAAACAATTTAAATCCTTTTCATATAAGCCATATCACACTATTTTTAATTTTGATAATTTATTTGTTGTTCATTGACAAGATTATATGTTATAAGCCCGTTTCTGTCAAGGTTTTCGTTGTGCAGCGACACGGCGGAAATCTGACTGTTTTCGTACGTTTTATAATAATAAATTCCTTTATCCGTATTGCAACAAGAGGAATACGAAGTGATTTCAAAAGAATTCTCTACGCGCACACAACCTCTTTGCTGTGCTACTGCGCCAAGAATTTGAAAAAACTGACTTATGCTTTCACTCTCAGTTTCACCGCAAACAGAATTTAGTCTCGTAAAGGATGCTCTTACAAAACGTGACATCGATGACAAATCACCCGGCATTCCGAGAGCACCCATTCCCCTGCTGTATTTATAGAAATCAAAGCCCTCGGCAAATCGCGTTTCAGGTTCTTCTCTTGTCAGGCTCATATAATTATTGAGATTAAACATCTGCATTGGAAACTCAGGGTTATTTGTAAGAACGTGAACGGGATTATAATAAATTTTCAAACCCTCTTCAACACATTCAACAGTTATTGAATAATCACGGTCTGAAATCATCCAATGAAGAGGTGTTGAATGAAGCTCCTCATTAAAATCCATTGCTACAACATTGGTCTTGTGCAATAAATCCTTTGCCTCATCAACGCTTGCACAGTTACCCAAAATCCAAGGGATTAATTCAAACACACAAATATTATGCTTATTTTCTGTGGGTTCTTCATAATCAGCTGTTTCAGGAAAATTAAGTCCCGCCATTGAAAGTCCTTTTTCGTTGGTAGCATCAAAATAAAGCGGATAGCTGTCAGCAACCACTGCCACACCGATTATGGCATAATGGCTTTCTTTTGGTTTTTCCAATCTGAAATTGAAAGGATATTTTCGCGGTGTAATAACAATCTTTTCACCGTAAGTGCGCTCCACATCAAGATTTCTCCCGAAATAATGGTTCTTTGACTGAAACGATACTGCCGTACACATAATAATCACAACCTTTTTTGATTATTATGTGCCAATTTTTCTTATTTAAGCTTACGGATTGTAATTTCGTTTGCCACGAAAAGTCCTGCACAAAGAGCAAGCAATACGAATGGAGTAATTGTAAAGGTTGTAGCGGTTGCCACAAAGCCAAAACTCAATTGAATAGCAAAGCCGATGCCATAAGCACCGCCCATATGAAATCCCGTAATATCTGCGGAATATTTACTGCCAAAACGGTCGGGCACGCTATGAAGAACACTTGGGAATATGGGACCAAAGCCGATACCGATAAGCAAAAGTCCACAGAAAGAAATCGCAGACAAATGCCAACACAGCTGTTGTGTTGGTTGGGAAATTGACATTGATGATACCACATTTAAAAAATACAAAGCCGTGCAAGGTGATTTTGGAAAAAGATTAAATGAAAATATTGAAGCTATTTTTGACTTTTTCTCATAAAAACAAGGGGCTGTAAAAAAACGCCCTGAAAAAATCCGAGATTCGTGTAAAAGCGAGTC
>CAYWFB010000043.1:0-13848 GCA_964457415.1 uncultured Eubacteriales bacterium
GCTACTGTTTTGTCGGGGTTTGTGAGAGCCTGTCTTTTTGCTACCTGACCAACCATACTTTCGCCCGTCTTTGAGAATGCTACAACTGATGGAGTTGTTCTTGCACCCTCTGCGTTAGCGATAACTACGGGCTCGCCACCCTCAATTACTGCTACACATGAGTTTGTTGTACCTAAGTCGATACCGATTACCTTTGCCATAATTTATTCCTCCTAATAGGTTCTTTATAATATTATTGACTGATTTCTCAGTTTACTACCTTAACTATTGCCGGACGAATTACTCTGTCGCCCATTTTGTATCCTGTTGAGAATACATCCGAAATACTGTTTTCGGGAAGTTCTTCGTCTTCACCATGCATTACTGCGTTGTGAATATTGGGGTTGAATTCGTCACCCTTTTCACCGAAGGCTTCAACGCCGAGTTTTTTAAGTGTTTCGCCGTATTGATTGAAAATCATTTCAATTCCCTTTTTGAATGAGTCAAGGTCAACGGCCTCGGCACTCATTGCTCTTTGGAAATTGTCATATACGGGTAAAAATTCGCCGATTGTTGATGCTTTGGTGTCACCGTAAGCCTGCTCTTTTTCTTTCTGTGAGCGCTTGCGGAAATTATCGTACTCTGCCATAACGCGAAGAAGTCTGTCATGCTCTGCGGCAAGCTCTTCTGTGAGCTTTTCTTCTGCGGTTGGCTCTGTCACTTCTTCTGTTGTTTCTTCAACAGTTTCTTCGGGCTGAAGATTTTCTTTTTCTGCCATGTCAATCCTCCAATGTGTCGGACATTATGCTACCGACGATTTCTGTTAAGTATTTTAAGCTCGGAATGAGCCTTGCATAATCAATTCGGGTTGGTCCTATAAGACCAAGTGTTCCACTATCTTTACCGCTTACGGAATAATGTGAGAAAATCACGCTTGAATCCTGCAACTCGCGGTATAAATTCTCTTTACCAATCAGCACGTTTGCGTCAGCGCCCGATTTATGATTTGAAAAGAGATTTGTAAGAGGCTCGCCTCTTCTTAAAAACTCCATCAATTCATAAGCGTTGGGGTAATCTGTGTAGTTCAGCAGATTTGACTGACCCTCGAGTAACAATTGAGTTTGTTCGGTCATCTGTGCCAAATCGGAAAGTGTTACGAGCAAGGGTGAGATTGCAAGTGATTTACTTCCGAGAGAAAGTGCGAGAGTTTGGATAAGCGCTATGCTTACCTCACTTGCGGATTTGCCGATAAAGTGCTGTGAAACTATATTATAAAAGGTTTCAATCAGTTCAAGGCTTAACGCGGTGTCTGTGCGACAAACTCGGCTTTTGAGAATTCCCGAGGATGAGAGCATTACCATCATTGCGGTGTGAGTGCCGAGGGGAACGAGCTCAACTCTGCGGATAACTGCATTTGTGTCGCTTGGCGTTGTAGAAACTACCGCGCAATTTGTAAGCTCGGCAAGAACCTGACCTGCTTGCTCTAAAATCTGTTGTGGCTCACCGCCTGCATCGGAAAGTCTTGCTTCAATAAGTCTTTTTTCGTTGAGGGGCAACTCGTAACGGTTCATCAGCTTATCAACATAATATCGATAGCCCATTTGTGAGGGAATACGCCCTGCTGATGTGTGGGGCTGATCGAGGAAGCCCAAACGGCTTAGCTCTGCCATTTCGTTACGGATTGTTGCAGAGGAAACAGGAATGTTTGAAAACTCAAGCAAGGTTTTTGAGCCCACAGGCTCGCCCGTTGCAATATAGCGTTCAACTATTGCCGCAAGGATTTTTTCTTTACGCTCGCTTAACTTCATTCCCTCACCCCTTTTTGTGTGGTTTAGCACTCTCGCAATTAGAGTGCTAACTCTATTAAATAATATACATTCTTTCATAAAAAATGTCAAGGAAATAATTGTAAATAAATTGTTAAAATGTAAAATGCAAAATTAAGGGTCTGCGACGCGGATTATAGATTTCTCTCCCTCAGTCTCGCTTACGCTCGACACCTCCCTCGTCAGAGGGAGGCGACAAAAACGGCGGGAGCAAGCCCCCGCCCTACCATTTTATTATGAAAATAAACTGTTGACAACGCATTAAAATAAGTATAAAATATATACAATATTATAAAGCGTTGAGAAAGAACGAGGGGCAAGTAAAAGCTTGCAGAGAGATTTCGGTTGGTGAAAGAAATCAGTTTTTCTGCTCTGAGACCGCTTTCGAGTGTCGGTGAAAACACATTGTGATTAAGCCGTACCGTATGACTGCGTTAAAGTCGTTTGAGTGGCGAGATAATTTTATTTCGCAATGCGGGTGGAACCGTGGAATGTTGTATTTATAGCATTTCATCCTGTTTTTAGGATGGAATGCTTTTTATTTTGTAATTCATCAAAAAGGAGATATATTTATGGTTAAAGTAACACTTAAAGGCGACGTTATCAAGGAATATGATAACGGTACTACTATTGCTGAGATTGCTAAATCCATTGGTATGGGTTTATACAAATCAGCTTGCGGCGGAAAATTGGACGGAGTTTATTGCGATTTGCGCACACCTGTAAATGAGGACTGCGCACTTGAAATCGTTACATTTGATGAAATTGACGGCAAAAAGACTTTCTGGCACACTGCATCTCACATTATGGCTCAGGCAGTTAAAAGACTTTATCCCGATGTAAAGCTTGCAATTGGTCCCGCAGTTGACAACGGTTTCTATTATGATTTTGATTCAGAGGTTTCATTTACTCCCGAAATCCTTGCGAAGATTGAAGCAGAGATGAAGAAAATCGTTAAAGAGGATTTACCTCTTGAAAAATTTGAACTCTCCCCTGCTGAAGCACTCAAAATAATGGAAGAAAAGGGCGAAATCTACAAGGTAGAGCTTATTAAAGAGCACGCTGACAAAGGTGAGCCCATTTCATTCTACAAGCAGGGTGAATTCGTTGAGCTTTGCGCAGGCCCCCACCTTATGTCAACAGGTGCAGTTAAGGCATTCAAGCTTACATCCTGCACAGGTGCATATTGGAGAGGCAATGAAAAGAACAAGATGCTCCAGAGAATTTACGCAACTGCATTCCCAAAACAATCTGCACTTGACGAGCACCTTGCACAGCTTGAAGAGGCTAAAAAGCGTGACCACAACAAGCTTGGTCGTGAGCTTGAATTATTCACAACAAGCGAGTTAATCGGTCAGGGTCTTCCCATAATGCTCCCCAAGGGTGCAAGAGTTATTCAGCTTTTACAGCGTTGGGTTGAGGATGAAGAGCAGAGACGCGGTTGGTTGCTCACAAAAACACCCTTAATGGCAAAGAGCGACCTTTACAAGGTTTCAGGACACTGGGACCACTATCTTGACGGTATGTTCGTGCTTGGCGACCCCACAAAAGAGGAAGAGGGCGAAGAAGTTTTCGCAATGCGTCCTATGACCTGCCCATTCCAGTATCAAGCATATTTAAACCGTCCCCGTTCATACAGAGATTTACCTTTAAGATATAACGAAACATCAACATTGTTCAGAAATGAAGCATCGGGCGAAATGCACGGTCTTATCCGTGTTCGTCAGTTCACAATTTCAGAGGGTCACTTAATGTGTACTCCAGAACAGTTGGAAGAGGAATTCAAGGGTTGTCTTGAGCTTGCAAACTATATGCTCCAGACACTCGGTCTTTATGAAGATGTTTCATTCCGTTTCTCACAGTGGGACCCCAACAACAAGGAAAAGTACATCGGTACTCCTGAGCAGTGGGATGAGGCACAGGGAATTATGGGCAAAATCCTTGACCACCTTGGAATTAAGTATTCTATCGGTATTGACGAAGCTGCATTCTACGGTCCCAAGCTCGACATTCAGATTAAGAATGTATTCGGTAAAGAAGATACTCTTATCACAATTCAGGTTGACCAGCTTCTTGCCGAGAAATTCGGTATGGAATACACCGATAAGGACGGTACAAAGAAAAATCCATATATTATTCACAGAACATCAATCGGTTGCTATGAGCGTACACTTGCTCTTCTTATTGAAAAGTATGCAGGTGCATTCCCACTCTGGCTTGCACCCGAACAAGTAAGAATTCTTCCAATTGCTGACCGTCATCACGACAAAGCTTATGAAATCAAAAAAGAGCTTGAAAAGATGGGCATGCGCGTTACTGTTGACGACAGAAGCGAAAAGACAGGATATAAAATCCGTGAATCAAGACTTCAGAAGCTCCCATATTGGATTATCGTAGGTGACAAGGAAGTTGAAGACGGCACAGTATCTGTAAGCAAGCGCGGTCAGGGTGACATCGGTTCAATGAATTTTGCCGATTTCGCAAACATGCTTAAAGAAGAAATTGAAAATAAAGTAAGATAAGGGGTATATTATGAGAAATCCACTTACCGTGACGGTTATTACCGACACACATTACTATTCTAAAAAGCTTGGTTATTCAGGTGAAGCTTACGAAACCGCTGACAATAAAAGTGGCGTTTTGTTAGCAGAGGCACGTGAATTACTTGAGGCGGCATTCACACAGATTGCAAATGACACAAGAACTGATATTGTTCTTCTTTCAGGTGACACCACAAGCAACGGCGACTATGATTCTCACAAGGAATTCATTGAAATGCTCCGCGACCTTAAAGCAAAGGGCAAGAGAGTTTATGTGCTCACCGCAACTCACGACTACAAATGGGACGGTATGACCCACAGATATGAGGGTGACGAGAGAGTTCCCACACCCGCCGCAAAGCGTGAAGAGCTTTATGATATGTATAAGGAATTTGGTCCTGACGAGGCACTTGCAGTTCACGAAGAAAGTATGTCATATATTATTCAGCTTCAGGACGGTTACAGACTTTTTGCTCTTAATGACGACACAAACAGAAACGGCAAGAGCGGTTTTTCTGACGAATGCTTTGAATGGATTAAGGCACAGGTTGAAGATGCCAAAGCTAACGGTCAATTCATTGTTGCAATGACACATCATCCGCTTATTGCCCCCTCACCTATGTATGAGATTATCGGCAAGGGCGATATGATGGGCGACTACAAAATCCGCCGTGAACAGCTTGCAGATATGGGCGTTCAGTTTATGCTGACAGGTCATACTCACGTTCACGATATCGACAAGCACGTAAGCCCTAAAGGCAATTATTTCTATGACATTGCTACTGCATCAACCGTGGGCTACCCTGCCACAATCAGAACAGTTGTTTTTGATGCAGAAAGCAAAATCGTTTCAACAACAACCGATTTTATTACCGAACCTGCAAATATCGACACAAAGGGCAAGGATTTGCAGACCTATCTCGCAGACCATTTAATCGGTATGATTAGAGATGTAATCAAAGCTGCCGGTGAAGATATTGATAAGTTCGCCGATATGGCAACTGCAATCAGTATTAAGAAAAAGGTTTCTTATAAAATTGGTTGGTTAATCAAGCCCATTTTCAAGGCTCTCAATAAGCTTAAAATCGGCACAGTTGGTAACTGGACCCGCGCCGAGACAGGACTTGAGAAAGAGGATTACGCCGATATTAAGGACAAGGGCGTTGTTGACTTTATTGTCGACCTTGTGCTCAACCTTTACGGTGGCAAGAGCCTTTACACACCCGAGGACAACGAATACAAAATCGCAATCGGTCTTATAAGCATTATCGATTCGATTATCAAGGTATTACATATTCCACTCAAGAAGCTTATCAAGGTTTCTGACACAGTACGCGGTATCGTTGAGCCCTTGCTTTATAATGCGGGCATCCCCTCTTATGATGCGATAATGCCGATTATGCCCGTTTACGAGGGTGACGAGATTGGCCCTCAGCCCGAGCCCCCCGCAAAGCCTGACACAGTTAAAGACAGTAAAAAAGGCTTGCCGATTATAATTATTGCAGTTCTTCTTATTCTTGCATTCCTTATTCCGATTATCTGCATCGGTGTTCCCGTTCTTCTTATCGGTTATATTGTAAATGAGATAAAATACAAGAAATATTTGAAAGATTAATAAAAATTATTTTGTGCCATTAGTAGAAATTATGATTGAAGCTTCTACTAATGGCACAATTTTTTATTGCAAAATATATTTTTAGACTAAAATTTTCTATTTTTCTTGATTTTTCTACTAAAATATAGTATAATATGGTCATATATTGAGGGGCTTTACGCATTTTTGCACCCAAATTGGCAAGTGCAATCCAAAATAGTTTGCACCCACTAATTTGATTTGGAGGTATTTATTTTGAGCGGAGATTTACATTGTCACACAAGATTATCTGACGGCAGTTTAGGCATTGAAGACCTTATCATTTTCGCAAAGAAAAAGGGTCTTGAAACAATTGCAATTACTGACCACGATTGCCTTGCAGGTACAGTTCGCGGAAAAATCATCGGCACACGTCACGGGGTTCAGGTAATTCCCGGCGTTGAGTTGTCTGCAACTGACGAAAAGAATAATAAAAACGTTCACATTCTTTGCTATTTACCCGATGCTCCCGATATGCTCGAGGGTCTTTGCAAAAGAAACTCTTTGGCACGCAAAAAGGGAGCTCATTTTATGATGCTCCAGGTTGCAAAGCGTTACCCAATCACCACAGAATTCATTATGAAATGTGCAACAGGCTCAACAAACCTTTACAAAAAGCATATGATGCAGGCTCTTATTGAATGTGGTTACACAAATTCCTTTAACGGTGACCTTTTCAAAAAGCATTTCACTAAAGACGGTGAAGATTCAATTCTTGTTACTCCAAAATACGAAAATATTAAAGATGTTATTGACGCTATTCACACCGCAGGTGGTATTGCAATTCTTGCCCACCCAATACTCAGCGGTTGTGTTGATAACATTGCAGAGTACAAGGAATACGGCATTGACGGTATTGAGGTTTATCACCCCAGTGCTACTGAAGAAGAACAGGCAACTCTTCGCAAATTCGCCTCAAAAAATAAACTTTTAATTACCGGCGGAAGTGATTTCCACGGTCTTTACAATGAATATAATGTATCGTTGGGAGATTATACTACTCCTGATGATGAGCTTCACAATCTTTTAAGCTATAAATCAAAGCAGAAAAGATTGCAGAAGAAATTAGCACAGCAGACTGCCGAATAAGGAGGTTTTTTTATATGCTTTTTGATGACAGCGATGTAAAAATCTTTAACGACAACAAAAGCTCAGAATCCTTTGACGAGGTTTCTATAATTTCACAGATGACTAAAAACCGCAGCAACGGCAACGCACAAAAGGCAAAAGAGCTTGGAAAAACTCTTGCGGAGCGTTTTGTTGATGAGCCTCACCTTCTTTCAGAGCTCGAGGCTGAAATCGGTGAAATTCAGCGTGACGAAAACACAATGTATCAGATGAAGGTGCTTCTTATCTTCACCGCTGAATACTGCATAAATCATCTGCTCCCCAATCCCCTTTTGTCAAACACCGCGGTAAACGCGTTGTATGATACGGTCAAGAAAAAAGCATTTGAGTTTTATGACAGACTTGACGATGCGGCAGAATACAGCTTTTATTACCTTGCGGTGAGAAAAGGTGTGGATATATCCGCAAACATTGGTGTATCATTCGCAATGCTTTGCGGTATGGATAAGGACAAATATTATAAAAATCTTGGTCAAAGACTTTTCGAGGTCGCAAACCACGAAATTGAAAAGACAATTGACAGTTTTGAGTTTGTGAAATAATTAATAAGCATTTAAAAACCCTCACTCCGTTATGGAATGAGGGTTAATTTTTTTACTTATTTTTGTTTTTCGATTTGTAATATCCCGAGGTTACGAAATATGTAACTACGATTGAGACGAACGCCACAGCAACTGCTTCAACTGCCATTGTGAGATAATAGCGAGGCTTTGAAATCATATTGTTTTCGTTATATATTTCATTTTTTATGCTTTCAAAGAAATCTTTCTTTTCTGTTGTGGGCTCGGTGGTATCAGGCTCAACGGGAACAGGGTCGGTTGAAGGTTCAGTTGAAGATTGGTCTTCTGACGAGGGCTCTTCGGTTGCGCTTGTATCATCTCCGCTTGAAGGCTCTTCTTCAGTTGAGCTTTCCGTTACGGGCTCAGTAACTGTGATTTTATAAGTAACTGTCCAGCCATTTGACTTGGCAGTTACTGTGGTTGTACCGAGGCTCAAACCCTTAACCGTGCCATTTGCGGATACTGTTGCAATGCTTGTATCTGCAACAGACCAGCTTACTGAATAATCGTCAGTAGCGTCTGCGGGAACTTTTGTGACTTTAAGCTTGAGTGTACCGCCCATTTCAACAGTTTTTGACGTACTGCCCGAGGCTGTAATACCCGTCTGCGCAACGGTTACGGTCACTTTACACGTTGCGGTTTTACCCCCTGCCTTTGCGGTGATTGTGGCAGTTCCGCCACCTACTGCGGTGATTTTACCACTGCTTGAAACAGTTGCAACCGTTGAATTTGAGGTTGAATATGTAACGGTTTTATCGGTTGCATCGGCGGGCGAAACCGTTGCAGTAAGCTGACTTGTTTCGCCTATTTTAAGCGTTACGCTTGATTTATCAAGCTTGATGCTCGTTACAGCTTTTGTGATTGTTACTTTGCCGTTTGAGGTAGTTGCCGTTACTTCATTACCATCATAGTCACAGTTATCCTTGCCAGTTCCTGCGGTAACCGTCAATGTAGCTGTGCCAGAATCTTTAAGTATTTTGAACTTAACAGTAAAAACTGTACCGCCTTTTTTGGCTTTAACGGTATCGAGTGAACCTGCAAAATTAACGGAAGAACCATTATGATACGGCTTACCATTTGTAACAAGACCGCCATTACTACTACTTACGTATTGAAGTTCCGAAGAATTGTATCCCAGACTAACAGTAGAGCCCCAAAGTTCAACTCCACTCGAAAGCTTTACACTAACTGTTACTGTATCGCCCTTTTGTCCACTTACACTTGACGCTGAATATTTAACGCTTGCTGCATTAGCGGGAAGAACAAAGGCTGAAATAAGTATTATAAAAGCGGTTAAAATCGCTATGAATTTTGAGGTCTTTCTCATATCAATCACCCAAGATAATAATATATTATTATGATACAATATTTGGCGATAAAAGTCAATTAAAGTAGAAGTGGAAATGATAGGTTATTTATTTTTTCTCTCCCTCCGCCTCGTTCCTCGGCACCTCCCTCGTCAGAGGGAGGCAAAAGAGGTATCATATTAAATAGCAAAGGCGGGGTCAAAACCCCGCCCTACCGTTATTATAATTAAATTACAAATTCAATACTGATGATGCAATTGCGAAGTAGATGAGAAGTGTTACGGCATCTACAATTGTTGAAATAAACGGGCTTGACATAACCGCCGGGTCAAAGTGCAGAAGCTTTGCAATAATCGGAAGAACTGAGCCCACGACCTTTGCAAAAACTACTGCCGCAATCATTGTAACACTTACAACAAGGGCTACTTGCCAGCCAATATCGTCAAAAATCATAAGCTTTGCAAAATTAACAACTGCCAAGGCGACACCGCAGACAAGTGCAATTAAAAATTCCTTTAATACAACCTTTAACGTATCTCTGAATTCAATTTCGCCAAGGGAAAGTCCACGAATGATTGTTGATGATGACTGATTACCACAGTTACCGCAGGTACCCGTAAGCATTGGAATAAATGCGGTAAGTGCCACGCAAGCAGTAAGCGCGCCCTCAAAGTGAGTAATGATTTTTTCAGTAAAGGTTGCTGACACCATCAAAAGCATAAGCCAAGGAATTCGCTTTTTGAAATTTTCAAAAACACCCATTTTAAGATATGGCTTATCGGTGGGGGTAATACCTGCCATCAATTCCATATCCTCTGTAACCTCTTCCTGCAAGACGTCGATAGCGTCGTCAACGGTGATAATACCGACAAGACGTTCTTCGAGGTCAACAACGGGAAGTGCCAAAAGGTCGTATTTTTGGAAAAGGTCTGCAACAACCTCTTTATCCTCATAGGTGGTGACAGAAATCACGTTATCTTCCATAATATCGTAGATTTCGTCACTTTCGTCAGCAAGAAGCAAATCCTTTGCGGTGACAACACCTTTAAGCTTGCGCTTATTATCGGTTACATAACAAGTGTAAATTGTTTCCTTATCAACACCGGTTCTGCGAATTCGGGTAAAAGCATCGGCAACGGTCATTGAGCGTTTAAGGTCAACATACTCAATAGTCATAAGACTGCCGGCAGAATCCTCGGGATATTTGAGAATTTCGTTAATGCTCTTGCGCATATCCGGGTCAGTATGACGGAGAATACGCTTTACAAGTGTGGCGGGCATTTCTTCAATAAGGTCAACGGCGTCGTCGACATAAAGTTCATTAAGAACCTCACGAAGCTCGGTATCGCTGAAAGCACGGATGAGCATTTCCTGATATTCGGGCTCCATATTAACGAAAACCTCTGCCGCTAATTCTTTATTAAGCAGACGGTAAATAAGAGTCAGGTCGCGTTCTTCGAGTTCCATGAAAAGCTCGGCAATATCCTGCTCATTCATTTCGTCAAGAATATCTTTAAGTTCTTTCCACTTTTTATTATGCAAAAGCTCGGTTAAAATTTCATAGGTTTCCATTTTTCACAACTCCTTCTTTTAATAGAATAGATATGTGAAACACGGCGAGTATTTTAAAACTTGCGGACAGTTACCTTATCCGCGGTAATACTCGGAGGTTTCGCGTTTGTACTTCGGTAAGTGTCCACTTGTTTTCACTCCTTTAAAAATAAAAAAGACCACATATTTGCTCAAACGCAAAAATGCAGTCAACAATACTACACAATTCGTTCAAGCTTTAGCTTCGCAGGGCGATGAAATTACATTAAATCATACCTTGTTTTTCGATATGACCTGCTGACCTGCTAATAGTGTCTCCACCATTTCGCGGCAGTAATCCGTATCCCTGTGGTAGCCTTACCTACCGAATAGGTTCCTTTTTATTATCACCCTTTGAAAAGGATTTGTCAATAGAAATTTTTAATAAATTTCTGTATATTAAAGAAATATATCACATAGCATTTTGCACAGATTGTAATTTATGTTTTTGGTAGGTTTTAACGAATTTTGTGCTTATGTGTTCATTTTTTGTTAAAAAATAGTTTTTTGCATTGAAGCACAGTTAAAATTATGCTAAAATAGTTGAATTATATACTACTTATATAAGGAGTGCAAAAAATGAATTTAGCTCAAACAGTTAAAGATGGCGTTGACAAGGTTCGTACCTATTGGAAAACGCCACCAAAGGGTCGCTATATGAATTTCCGCGAAATTGCGGCATATTCAGGTGGCGGTATCGGTGCCTATATGATTATTACTTTGGGTACTGCTTGCTTGTTAGCATCAAACAATGTTCTTTTGTCCTCTGCTCTTGGTGTTGAGCCTATGGACATGTACATTATGTATGCTATTGCTGTTCTTGCAAATATCCCGCTTACAGCAGTGCGTGCAAACATCATTGACAACACCCGTAACAAAGCAGGTAAATACAGACCTTACATAGTTACAATGGCTATTCCTACCGCCATTATATGCATTACTATGGTTTGGTTCCCGTATGACAGCTTCGGCGCACTTTTCGGTGAAGGCGAAATTTTTGGTAAGACATACGCTTACATTTCAAAATGTGCAGTTATTATGATTCTCAATCTTTTCTTGCACTTCTTCTATTATTTCTTCTATGATGCGTATGAAAATCTTATTCATGTTCTTTCACCTAACACTCAGGAAAGAGCTGATGTTGCATCTGTAAAAAGTATCGTTTACTCATTTGCTCCAACTATTGTAAATCTTTTTACTCCTATTATTGCTCAAAATATTTTCCATACTAATACAACGGATATTCGTGTTTACAGATTCCTTTATCCTATTCTTGGTGTATTGGGTATTTTACTTTGCATTATCGTTTACAAGTACACAGAAGAAAAAATTGTACAGGCAAGAACTCACGTTGTTCAAATTAAGTTTATTGATGCTTTACGTGCAGTTGCCAAGAACAAGTATTTCTGGATTATTTCATTAGCTTCTTGGATTGGATTTCTTGAAAGCTCTTATGCGAACATTCTTGCATGGCTTTATAACTACGGCGGTGCTTGCTCGGGTAACGCTTACGGTATTGTTGTTACAGTTTACGGTAACGCATCTCTTTGGGGAATGTTAGCTGCACCTTTATGTATCAGAAAATGGGGTAAAAAAGCCGTTCTTATTGTTACAAATATGTTCAACATTTTATTCATTCTTATGATGTTGCTCTTCACAAATGAAATCACGCCCAATCTCACTATTTGGCTTGTAATGGGTTGCTTGTGGCTCAATGCTCTTATGGGTTCATTTGCTCATATTCTCAACCCATCAATTCAGGCAGACATTCGTGATTATCAACAATATCAGACAGGCGAAAGAATTGACGGTATGTTTTCAGCCGTTAATACAATTGGTACTGTTTTAGCTCTTGCAACATCATCTGTTCTTCCATTTATTTACAAGCAGAATGGTATTACAACCGAAAAGGCGTGGGAAGTTACTCACAATCCCGAAATACTAAACCGAGTGCTTGGTGACGGAAAAACTGTCGGTCAAATTCTTAAAGAACAATTAGCAAATGGTCAAGATAACTATTCGAACTCTTATTCAGCACTCTATGACCCAGATATTCTTTTAAGCCTTATTCATGTTCTTATTATTGTAGCCGCTATTGGCGCTTTTATGAACGTTGTTCCGTATTTCTGGTATGACTTTAACGAGAGAAAGCAGAAATCAATTGTTCGTGTTCTTAAGGTTCGCGCACTCTTCGAAGACTACGGCAACGGTATCACAAATGACGCACAGCTTGTTGAGGGTATTGATATTATCCGTAATGCAAGAGCTATGGCGGGTGAAACGCCTAAGGCTACAAGCAAAAAGGAATACAAGAAGATTAAAGACAAAAAAGAACGCAAGGCAGCTATGGAATTTGATGAAGAAATTGAGATTTCAAAGTTTGTCTGTGATGAGCTTGATAAATTCTCAACTGATGTATTCAAATATCAGCTCAATGTTCAGCAGGGAATTTGCAGTGCCGGACTTAAGAGTCTTAAGCTTATGAAGATTGACGAAATCAATGCAGAAATGGCTGCTGCTAAGGCGATGCCCAAAGGCACAGAAGACGAAAAGGAAATCCGCAAGTTTGCTATTGAGGTTGCAAGAACCAAGAAGTCAGCTTACAAGGCGCTTAACAAATACTTTGCAAATGAAGAGCTTATTCAGCCCGATTTCGCAGAGCTTGAAAAAATCTTTGACGCAGAAGATGCTTGCGATGTAAAGCTCAAAGAACTTTACAAATCCTTGAAGGATGCAAAGAAAGCAAAGGACAGTGCTACTGCAAAGGCTATTAAAACTGAAATCAAGGCTTACGAGGCTAAAAAGAAAGAAATTCACAAGGCTTCAAAGCTTGAAATGGACAGACACGCATATTTTGCACGTGCTGCAAAGCCCTATCTTGACGCTGAAAAGCTTGTGAAACAGGAAGAAAATTACAAGCACTTTGACGAGATTGAAGAAATGTATGAAGAAGCAAAGGCTCGTCACGAGCAGGCTATGGCAGAAGCTGAAGCAAAGGCACTCCGTGAAAAAGAAGAGCAGGAGGCTTATGCCGCACAGTTAAAGGCTGAAAAGGCTGCTAAAAAGGCAGGCACAATGCTTACTGATAAACAAAAAGTTAAAGAAATTCAGAATTATCTCTTCTTACGCGACAGCGGAAAGCTCACGCAAGAAGAATACAAAGAAAAAGTAAATAATCTTTTTAAATAAAATGTTAAAGCCGACTCAAAACGAGTCGGCTTTTTTGTTTTCGGCGGGAGCAAGCTGTACAGTGTAGTATGATAGTATACAAGTAGTGCAAGATGA
>CAYWFB010000044.1:0-13740 GCA_964457415.1 uncultured Eubacteriales bacterium
ACCTTCCCCTCAAAGGGAAGGTAAATAGGAATGTAGTTTTATTTTATTAGTCAAGGAAATCCTTGAGTTTTTTGCTGCGGCTTGGGTGACGAAGCTTGCGAAGTGCTTTTGCTTCAATCTGACGGATACGCTCACGGGTAACGTTGAATTCCTTACCAACCTCTTCAAGAGTACGGGGATGACCGTCCTCAAGACCGAAACGGAGTGAGAGCACCTTTGCCTCACGAGGAGTAAGAGTTTTAAGCACTTCTGCAAGCTGTTCTTTAAGAAGTGAGATTGATGCGGCATCTGCAGGGGAAAGTGCTTCATCATCGGGAATAAAGTCACCTAAATGGCTGTCTTCCTCTTCACCGATGGGAGTTTCAAGAGAAACAGGTTCCTGAGCAAGACGAAGAATTTCACGAACCTTATCGGGTGCCATATCAAGCTCTTCAGCAATTTCTTCTGCTGACGGGTCGTGACCGTTCTTATGAAGAAGCTGTGTGCTTGTCTTTTTAACCTTATTTATTGTTTCAACCATGTGAACGGGAATACGGATTGTTCTTGCCTGGTCGGCAATTGCACGGGTAATAGCCTGACGAATCCACCAAGTTGCATATGTTGAGAACTTAAAGCCCTTTGTATAGTCAAACTTTTCAACGGCTTTAATAAGACCCAAGTTACCCTCTTGGATAAGGTCAAGAAACTGCATACCGCGACCTACATAACGCTTTGCGATACTTACAACAAGGCGAAGATTTGCTTCAGCAAGACGCTGTTTTGCTTTTGCATCACCCTCTGCAATTCTGATTGAAAGTTCAATTTCTTCTTCAGAGGTAAGAAGCGGAACGCGACCGATTTCTTTAAGGTAAACTCTTACGGGGTCATCCATAGCGACTGCTTTACTGTCACCTAATCCGCCGTCATCGCTTTTTGCCATATCGGTTTCATCGGTAATAGCATCGTTTGCCATATCGCTCAAGTCGTCGATAAGCTCAATATTATTAGTTTCGATAAGCTCATAAAGCTTGTCAAGCTCTTCCAATTCGATGTCGAGCTCTAAAATTGCGTTATCAATTTCTTGGGTTGTAAGCTTACCTGTTGCTTTACCTTTTTCAACCAACGCTTTTATAGCGGTCTTTTTATCAAGATTTTCCATTGTTTTTATATCCTTTCTCTTTTGCTTGCAATTCCTTAATTCTTGAAAAACTTTAAAAAATCTTCATCGCTGATGCTTTCCACACTTGCATCTTTAAGACTTTTCTTATTTTTTTCATTTAGTATTATATTTATACAGTCGGTACACTCGGCAAAGGTGTTTTTAAGCGTATGCGAAACTGTTTGTATTTTCGCGACTGCACTTAATTCTTCCTCTGTGAGCTCACCGTATAAAAACGATATTTCTGATGCTCTGCCCGATGAAATTCGGTCGGTAACTGCTTTGAAAATTCTGCCATTGAAATCCGTAACAAAATCTTCTGCAGTGACTTTGGAGAGCACATCCTTTATGAATTCGTGATTTGCCATAACAAGAGCTATGAGCATTTCTTCTGCCTTGGCGGCACGGTAATAGGTTTTGCGCTGTGGGTTCAGCTTATCAAGCACATCACCCTGCGACACCATTTGCGTAAATTCCTTTTTCTGCTGAATGGTTGTGTTTCGCTTTGCGAGACGTTTCGCCTCACTAACGATTATATCCTTTGAAACAGAAAGCTCGTCCGCAAGTCTTGAAGCATAAATTTCAAGGTCAATTGCATTTACATTTGCCAGCACCTTAATTGCCGCCTGCAGATATTGGCGCTTGCCGTCATCACTCGCCACATCGTATTTTGAATGTTCACGCAAAAGTGCGAATTCAATTTCATTTGCGGCACCGTTGATTATGGCTTTCATTTTTTCGACGCCGTAATTTTTAATAATTTCGTCGGGATCCTTGCCACCACTTAAATGCAATACCTTGATTTTTAAAGGTGTATTTTTAAATATTGTCAGTGCTCTTGCAGCCGCTTTTTGCCCCGCCTCATCGGCATCATAAGCAATCATTATTTCAGAAGCATAACGCGACAATAAATGTGCCTGCTCACTTGTGAGCGCAGTGCCAAGTCCTGCAACTGCATTTGTAAACCCTGCTTGGTGAAGAGCGATAACGTCCATATAGCCCTCGCAAAGAATAAGACTGTCTTTACCGCTTTTTTTCGCAAGATTAAGAGCGAAAACACCCTGACTTTTTTTGTAAACCATAGTATCTGAAGTGTTCAGATATTTGGGCTTTGAGTCGTCCATAACTCGACCGCCGAAAGCTATTACGTTTCCCTTGACGTCAATAATCGGGAACATTACACGGTTACGGAAATTATCGTAAACATTATTTTCGTTTTTCTGTGACCGCCTTGCAAGATTTGCAAATACAAGCTCGTCCTTGGTGTAGCCAAGTTTGAGCATATAATTTGTAAGTGAGTGAAAATCGTCGGGGGCAAAGCCCAAACCGAAACGACGGATTGTGTCATCAGTAAGTCCGCGGTCCTTGAAGTACTTATAACCGATTACGCCCTCTTTGGTAGTTAAGCACTTATGGAAAAATCGGGCGGCTTCGCGGTTAGCCTCAAGCATACGAAGCCTGCGTTTATTGATTGTACTGTCATAGGAATTTTCGTCAGGCATATCCAAGCCGTTTTTATCGGCAAGAAAACGGACAGCATCAATATAATCAAGATTTTCAATATTCTTGATAAAGGTAATTACGTCACCACCGCTACCGCAACCGAAGCAGTAATATGACTGAGTATCGGGATAAACGGTAAATGATGGTGTTTTTTCGCCGTGGAATGGGCATAAGCCTTTACTTATACGCCCTGCTCGTTTCAAATTCACATACGAGGAAATTGTGCTTTCGATATCGGCACGGTTGCGAAGCTCTTGTAAAAAATCATCTGATAATGCCAATTTCACCCCTCCTCTAGTCCGATATCGACCCACGAATCAGGTATGAATATCTTTTTATAAACTGCAAGCAGATAACGGTCGCTCATACCGGCGATATAATCGCAAGCCGAACGCTCGGCGCCCTCAGTAACCGTAACATAACGGTAGGTTTCGGGAATCTGCTCTGCATTATTTACGAAATGCTTATATAATTGCTTGATAATCTCAATTGCCTTTGTTTCTTCTCCCTTGCAGAGTGGGTTTGTGTAAACCTTATCGAACATAAAGGTATGAAGCTCGTCAAAGGGTTGTTGTATTTCAGGTGAGAAAACAATATCATCAACACTATTCTCAACCACATCAAGCACCATTGTGTTAATTCGCGCGCTCTTTTTATAGCCCAGTGCTTTGCGCACCTCAAGGGGAATATCACTTTCACTCATAACGCTTGCGCGGACTGCGTCATCAATATCGTGATTTATGTAAGCAATTTTATCGGCAAGCTTGACTATTCTGCCCTCTAAAGTATCTGCCTCTTTACCTTTTGTGTGGCAGACAATACCGTCGCGGACTTCATATGTAAGGTTTAAGCCCATACCATTTTTCTCAAGCTTTTCAACTACTCGAAGGCTCTGGTCATAATGACGGAAACCGCCGGGAACAACTGAATTGAGAGCTCTCTCCCCTGCGTGGCCGAAGGGAGTATGACCCAAATCGTGACCCAATGCTATAGCCTCGGTCAAGTCGCCGTTGAGCGAAAGACCATTTGCGATTGTACGGGCAATCTGCGACACCTCAAGAGTGTGTGTAAGTCGGGTTCTGTAATGGTCACCCTCGGGGGATAAGAATACCTGAGTTTTATGCTTTAAGCGACGGAAGGAATTTGAATGGATTATTCTGTCGCGGTCGCGCTGAAAATCTGTTCGCAAGGGACATTTTGCTTCTTCACGCACTCTGCCCTTTGTATTCACAACAAGGCAAGCTTTATCTGAAAGCATAAGTTTTTCATTTTGTTCCATTCTTTCTCTTGCGGTCATTATATTCCCTCCAATCTTTATACTCTTCTACTTATATATACTACAAAAATCGCAAAAACCCTTTAATTTTTTTGAAAAAAATTTAAAATTCGCAAAAATTTTCGGAAATAACGGTTGAAACTACTCTCCCATTACTTAAATCGGTAATTTTAGCCTCAATGTTATCTTTATTTTCACTTTTTATTCTGAAAATTACTTTAACATTATCCGTAAATTCGGTGTCAAGAATTACTGTTTCTTCCCTTGAAAGAAAATCATTTAATTTGCCATAGAATGTATAGTCGCACTCCACCGCCAAATCAAGACAATGTGCCATTGTGATGATTTTTGCACTGTCAACGCCGATTTTGGCACTGTGGGAATAGGCACGGACTAAGCCTCCGCCACCAAGCAAAATTCCGCCAAAATATCGGGTAACCACAACGCAGACATCGACCAAGCCTTCTTTTTCAAGCACATCAAGAACGGGCACACCTGCTGTACCCTGAGGCTCGCCGTCGTCGGAATAACGCTTGACACCACCCTCTCGCAAGATGTAGGCATAAACATTGTGAGTTGCGTCCCAATGCTTTGATTTAATCTCACTAATAAAATCGTTAGCCTCTTGTACATTTGTTACGGGTTTTGCATAACCAATAAAGCGCGAGCGCTTGACGATGTATTCGTCACTATTGAATTCTTTTACGGTTTTATATTCTGTTGGCAAAATTCTCACCACGCTTAAATGTATAATTTAAGAATAAAACAAAAGGTGGTACAATCTTGTACCACCATTATGTTTTTAAACTTATTTTGAGAGATTATAACGCTTGTTAAATCTGTCAACACGTCCGCCTGTATCAACAAGCTTCTGCTTACCTGTGAAGAATGGGTGGCAATTTGAGCAGATATCAACTTTAAGGTCATTTTTAGTTGAGCGAGTTTCAAATGTTGCACCGCAAGCACACTTAACTGTTACTGTTTTATACTCAGGATGAAGTCCCTGTTTCATGACAATTGTCACCTCTTTCAGTACTTGTTTTCATTAGCCTAATGATTTTAGCACAAGAATATACAAAAATCAAGTGTTTTTTTAAAGTTTTACAGAAATTTCTTTTGAGAGGCTGAAAGAGTAAAGAGTAACAGTTACACTCTCAAGTCCAAAGCACTCTTCTGCTGCTTTTTTGTAGACCATCATCTGCTGACGGTATTTGTCGCAGAGCTCATCTTCGGTTTTTACCTTATCGGTCTTATAGTCGATAATCTCGCCCGCTTTACCGTTGATTAAAAGCGCGTCGATTACACCCTGCACCACGGCTTTTTCATCGGTGAGAGGTAAATCGGGATTGATTGCACTTACGGGAATGCTCATTGTGAATTCCTGCTCTCGCAAGAATTTCTGAGCACCGCAAATCCGTTTATAAACATTACTTTTGAAGAATTCTGCAATTTTATTTGTGTTAACTGCCTGTGCCTCGAGGGGTGAAAATGCTTTACTTTCTGTTAAGCGTTCAAGCTCGGTAACTGCATTTTGTGAAGCGACAGTAAAATCGCATTTTTCCATAAAGCGATGCAGAAGTGTACCGCGTTGTGCGGGGGTAAGCTCACCCTCGCCCATAAATGCAGGGCTTTCGGTTGCGAGATACTGATTTTTGGTTTCGGTATCCATATTTGACGCGGTGTATTTTATTGATGTGCCTGAAAGTGAGGCAAATGGATACACAAAATTCACTTTTTTCTCGATTTCCGCCAATAATTCGCTGTCCGGTTCGGCAGTAATTATTTTATGCTCTTCTTCAATTTCTTCTGCGGGGGCTTCACCAAAAACGAGCTTTATATTGCTTTCGGTTGGAATTGCACGGCAAGCTGAAAATCCGTTTTCAGTCACATATTCTTTCATTGACGGATGCGAAAGCATACAGAGCAAAATCCATTGCATAAAGCTTGAGCAGGAGTAGAGCGGAACTGAATTGTCGTCTGTTCCGTTGTACTTATCACAATAAAGCTTGCGAATTGCACTGTCAGGCGAATAGAGACTGCCCACAAGATAAAGCTTTTCTTTGGCTCGGGTCATTGCAACATAGAGCACGCGCAGAGCTTCACTTTTACTCTCCCAATTATTTTTAAGCTTGACAGATGTATATTGCTGGGTTTCAAACTCTTTATGCAAAGCCTTATCATAACGCAGAGTAGCAACGCCCATAGTTTTGTCAACGAGTGCTTTTTCGCTTTCCGACTTACCGCGGGCAGAACAATTGGCAACGATAACCACGGGAAATTCAAGACCCTTGCTTTTATGGATTGTCATAATTCGCACAACATTGTCCGACTCTGAAATAAGATTTGCATCTTCAAGGTCAAAATTATTTTCGCGGAGCTTATCAACATAACGGATAAAGCCCGAAAGCCCATAATGAACGTTTTTCTCATAAGTGTCGGCATAATTTATAAGCATACGAAGATTAAGCTCACGCTTTTCTCCGCCCTCCATTGCACCGACAACACTATCGTATGAGGTAATTTCAAAAATTCTGCGGATTAGTCCGCTGACACTCAAGGTCACCGACAAGGTGCGGAGTGCATTGATTGCATCAAGAAAATATTTCACCTTTTCGTCGGTATCGTAATTATTTTTAAGCAAGGTATAAATTGAGCCGTTGCGGTCATTTATACGCATACGCGCCAAATCGTCCTCGGTAAAGGGGAACATTGGCGAGAGCATAACTGACATAAGCGGTACATCCTGCACGGGATTGTCAATTACGCGCAAGAGGGATAGCATTGTGACGATTTCTGCATTGTCAAAAAATCCGCCGTTCTTTTTATAATGAACGGGAATTCCCATTAAAGTCAATTCGCGGGCAATCACGGGTGCCTGACTTTTTGCGGCGCGAAGAAGAATACAAATGTCACTGTATTTTACGGGGCGCTCCTCCCCTTTTCTGCCCACAAGCATACCGCTTTCAACGGTATCTTTTATAAGCTTGCCGATGTAACGGGCTTCGTTTGCAAGATTTGATGCCAATGGGTGCGGAGCTTCAACAATATGAACTTCTGTATCGGCATTATCAGTTTCGCTGTAATCGGCGGCAAAAACCAACTGTTCACCGTTTACATAATCAATATCGCCAAGTTTTTTAGTCATTAAGATATTGAAGAAGAAATTTATGCCATCAGTAATGCCCTTACGGCTTCTGAAATTGCGATCAAGTGAAATCTTTGCAGGGTAATTATCACCTTTGAAATCCTCGAACATCTCTTTAAAACGCAAAAAGATTTCGGGATTTGCCTGACGGAATCGGTAAATACTCTGCTTAATATCGCCAACCATAAATTTATTCTTTAAGTCCTTTGAAATAGCATCAAAAAGGAAGTTTTGCGCTTCGTTGGTATCCTGAAATTCGTCTATAAGAATTTCATCAAAGGTTTCTGAAAGTTCAAGGGCTAATTCTGAACGGTTCATAACGCCGTTTTCGTCGGGAGTTACAAGAAGGCTTAAAGTCATATGAAGAATATCGGAGAAATAATATGAATTCTTCTCTTTTTTCACTTCAAGAAGGCGGTTTGAGAAATTCAGCACGCAGTTTTTAAATGAGTGCATTATGGGGCGAAGATATTCCAAATCCTCATAAAACTCGTCTGCCGTACAAGACATCATTTTGCGTGCCAAATCAAAGTCTCCGCCCTTGGCTTTGATTGTATCGCGACGCTCTGAAATCTCATAATATAAATCGTCTTTTTCGTCGGCAGAAAAACGTACAGTTTTGCCGAGCGCCAGATTATCAACGATATATTTAATTTCATCCCACGCGCCGTCATTTTCAATAAGCTCAATTGCGCGGACAACATCATAATAAACCGGGTCTAAACTGCTTCTTGCAAAGGTGCCAACCTTACCGTCACCTGCGTCAAGTATAATTTTATCGATTTTTGTTTTAAGATATGAAAGCACGCTATGAAGCTTTGAGAGGGCATATTTTCCCCATACGCTCTGCTCAACGGGAATGTTTTCAAAGTAAAATGCAAAATGCTCGTCAATCCATTTTTCAGGGTATGGCGACGCCATTGAAAACTCATAAATTGAGAGAATTGATTTGATTAAATTCTCGTCATTTCTGCCATTGCTGAAAAGTTCAAGCAATGCGGTGTCTTCGGCTGACGGGTTATTATACATTTCGTCAAGCACTTGTGCTACGATTTCTTTTTTAAGCATTTCGTGCTCATTGTCACTCATAAGTGTGAAATCGGGCAATATATCAAGATTTTGAAAATTTTCTTTGACAAGACGACTGCAGAAGCTATCCATTGTACATATACTTGCATTTGGCAGGAACATTCTTTGTCTTTTAAGGAATGAATCTGCGGGATTTTTCTCAATAAGGCTTGCCAGCTCTTTTGAAATACGCTCACGCATTTCTGCCGCCGCGGCTTTTGTAAAGGTTACTACAAGCAAATTTTCAACAGGTGTGGGGTTCTCTTTATCGGTGAGGCGTTCGATTACACGCTGAACGAGCACGGCAGTTTTGCCCGAGCCTGCCGCCGCAGAAACGAGAACTGTACCCTTGCGGGAGTCAATGGCATTTTGTTGTGCGGATGTCCAATTTCTACTCATCGTTGTCGCCCCCTAACATATTTAAAGCATCGTCAAAGCCGAGAGCCTCGATTTCGCGGATTTCGTCATCCTCTTCACGCTTGCACACATCACGGTATTTACAATAGTCACAACCGTTTTTAGTAGGCAGAGCGTTGATTTTACCCATTTGCAAGGATTCTGCCATATTGCGAATGTTACTGTTTACCTTTTCGCGAAGTGCCTCAAGCTTTTTGATTGAGATTACATTGCCTGCCGCGTTGCCACTTTTATCAAGCTTCGCGGGAATAAACACATTGGCGCCGTCTTTTTCCATAGCGTCAATTACATCAATATTTTTAAGCACCATACCGCTCATTTTGAGATTTGAATTCATTTTTGCTTTTACCGCCAGTGCATCTGCATCTCTTGAAAGCATTGAGGAGCTTATGCGCGGGCTTTTTGCCTGAAAATAGAGAATACCTGCGGGCAATACATTTTCATAACGCTCAGCGCCATTTTGCCAGATTGCAAAAAGGTAAATGAGCATTTGCATATTAAGTCCGCCAAAAACCTCACCAAGCTTGAAATCCTTACCACCGGTTTTATAGTCGATTACGCGGATAAAGGTATTATCATTAGTTTTATATGCGTCAACACGGTCAACGCTACCGATGATTTTTACTGTTCCGCCATTTTCAAGGTCAATGAGATAGGGCGCAATATCGCCGTCGTTATTTATAGAAAGCTCAAAATCGACGGGCACAAATCGGCTATGCGAAAACTCGTCAACAAGGTGAAGAACAATTCGCACGGTATTTTCTTTTATAAGATTGATTGTACGGATAAAGCTTGCGGTGGCAGAGGAATATCCGCCGAGTCTTTCGAGCACATAATCATCAATTATTTCATTGGTTTTTTCGCGGACTGTATCCACATTAAATTTAGTAAATTCATCTTTGGGATTTTCACGCAAGAATCTTTCGAGGGCATAGTGGACAAGAGTACCCGTTTGGGCAGGGTCCATTTCTGCCTCACGGCGTGGCTTTGCTTTGATACCGTATTCGCAGAAATATCCAAATGGGCATTTATAGAATTTTTCAGTTTTTGAGGCAGAGATATACATACTCTTGCCGAAAAGTCTGGTTGCAAGCTCTTCACTTTCGAGTGCAAATTCCTTTTTATTGATTTTTTCGAGCATTGCAAGCTCTGAGGTTGAGCCGTTATTTTTAAAATACTCATAAAGAGTTGCACCAAGCACCGAGGAAGTGTCTTTTTCTTCGGCAAAGGCGGTATATGCTGATTTACGGCTTTCAATTTTGTCGGTTGCACAATCATTGTAAACTCTGGAATTCGGGAAAATGGTTTGAATTTCGCTTACGATTTCAGAGGGTGTGAGTGACATGGATGACGCATCAATTGCACTATATGAAATATATAGTTTTTCAGTTGCGAGGGTTAATGCGTGGTAGGCAATAAAGCGTTCGCTGACGCTGTTATATTCAAGATTTGAAACAAGCTCTGCACCGTTTTCAATAAGCTCGCAACGCTCGGTATCTGAAAGCAGAACTCCCCCGCTTGATTCCATTGGGAACACACCTGTATTTGCGCCCACAATGAACACGGCTTTTGGTGCGGCGGCGCGGATACGGTCTGCACTGCCGAGAATAACCTCGTCAATACCGTTTGGTATTTGACCTAAATCTTTGGTGGATACCAAAATTTCAAAAAGCTCTTTATAGCGTGCAACACTCATTGCGGATTTGCCCGTTGCAGAATAAAGGCTGTCAATAATTTCGGCAAGAATTCGCCATATTCTGCCCTGCTCGAGTGCTAAATCGGTTTCACCGTTATTTTCAAGCACTGCAGTGAAATTCTTGAGATTTTCGTCAACACCCCAAGTACGTAAAAAAGTAAATATTTCGCGGGAAATGGTTTCGCCGTCTGTGTCAGTAATTCTCTTTTTAAGGGCTAAAATTGGGGCTACAATCTTTTCGCGGAGTTTGTTTATATCTTCAAGGATTTTCTTGTCATCATCGGTAAATTCAACACCGAAGCCACGAGGATTGCCCGTCCATTCATTTTTCCATTGTGATGGTGAAATTCGCCATACGAGAGCGTAATCTTCAATCAAAGCAACCTCTTCAACAGTAAAGCCGAAAAGCCCCGTTTTAAGAAAACGAAGCACGGTTTCAGTCTGCAAGCCGTCAACAAGAATATCAAAAAGAGCCAGCACAAATACCATAAGAGGTTGTGTGAGAATTGGCTGACGATTATCCTCAAAGCAGTCAATCCCGTATTTGCGGAATGAGGACACAAGCTCATTTTTATAAACACCCTCACTACGCTCGATTACCGCAATGTCACGGTATCTGTAATTTTCTTCACGGACAAGACGTTTGATTTCTGCCGCAACGGCGTCGCACTCGTCAGTTTTTGAACGGCGGGGCATAATTGTAATGCAATCGGCATTTTCGGGATATTTCACACCATTTGAGGTGAAAATATTTTCTTCAAGCACATTCAAAGGCTCTGCTTTGAATTCGGGCTTTGCATAAAGCACCTTTTCGGGTGCAATTTTTACACTTGCACGATTAGCTGTTGCTTTCAGCTTTTTAATCTCGGTTTGTGCATTATAGAAAAGCTCGTAGCGGTTATTATTCTTTGCAGTATCACAACAGAATGTTACATAAGTTTCGTCTGCCTGATTTAAAATTCTTTCAAGGATTTTATACTCCTGTGCAGAAAAGCCCGAAAATGCATCTACAAATACGGTTTTACCCTTAAAATATGACACTTCGTCAAGCAAATCGTAAAGCATATCGAGATATGTACAATCGTCTTGGAAATTCTGTGTAATAAGGGCATCATAGCACTCGAAAATCAATGACAATTCATTGAGTTTTTTTGCAAAGCTCTGTTTTTTTACCTTTGCGGATAATTCTGCAAGCTCATCACTTGTAATACAGCATTTTTTCATTTCACGATAGAAATCAAGAAGATTGCCGATGAGCACGGGTGATTTGCGGTAACGGTTAAAAGCAGAAATTTGAGCCTCAAGCGTTTCAACTGCAAGGCTCATAAGCACCGCGCGAGTGCCGTCGTCTGCGGTCTTTTTCGCGAGTTTTCCATAAAGGGACAAAAGCCTTTCGGCAATGCGCGAAAAGCTTAAAATCTCAACATTATTTATTTTTTCATTGCCCAGAAGCTCTAACATTCCTCTTTCTGTTTCGAATGAAAACTGCTCGGGCACTATGATTACGGCTTTATCACTTGAATTTTGTGCGATTTCTGCCACGAGTGAACGAATATAACGGGTTTTGCCACTACCTGTTCGCCCTGTAATGATGTTGAGCATTGCGGTGTCTCCTTTTATTCGGCGGGAGCAAGCCCCCGCCCTACATTATTTTATTTTAAAGAGTTTTGCGCCGTGGGGATTTACTGTGCAGGTGATTTTATCGGTTACTGTGCCGATGTCTTCTTTTGCCCACAAGTCACGAAGAGTATACTCCCCTGCCAAGTCATAGTTTTTCAAATCAACAATAATTTCTTTTTCTGCGTCGGACACATTGAAAACTGCTATGAGAGGTTTGTTATCTGATGATATAGAAGTCCAGATAACTGTTTCTTCATCGCGATAAGCCTGCTTGCCACCGTGGGAATTCTGATTGACGTCAAGAACTTCAGCGTTAGTCATAAGAGATAATGTCCACTCGTCGTTATTTCTCATTTCACCGCCGAACATCAAAGGCGAACGGAAAATTGACCACAAGGTCATAAGGGTAATTTGCTCGTCTTTTGTGAACTGTGTGTATCTGTCCTGTGGTCCGTGGCAGGTGCCGTTGCGTGAAAGATTACCGAGGGGCAACATATCGCAATCAGGCCAACAGCCCTCGCTTACATAAGGAGCCCATTTTTCGCATTTCTCGAACATCTCGTAAAGCTTGCCCCACTGGTCCCAGAAATCGCCTGTAAGACGCCACATATTTGCATATTCGCATAAATGGTCGGCAACTGAAAGCTCTGCGGGTCCGGGAGAAAGGCTTAAAACTATATCTCTACCCGTTTTGTCGATGGCTTTTCTAATCATTTCAACTTCTTCGCGGGCGGAATAGGGATTATCCCACTTACGAAATTCTGTTACGCAGATGTCATCTACTTTAACAAAGTCGATGCCCCAATTTGCATACATCTCAAAAATTGAATCATAATAAGCCTGTGCACCCTCGCAGGTATACATTCCGTACATATCGGTGTTCCAAGGACAAACAGAGAAATGGTGAACAACCTGACGGGCAGTTTTGTCGCTATTCAAGATTGGAGTGTTTCTATGAACTGCCTGACGGGGAATTCCGCGCATAATATGTATGCCAAATTTAAGTCCCATTGCGTGAATTTTGTCGGCTATGGGCTTAAAACCTGCACCGTTTGCTGATGATGGGAAACGGTTCTCGGCGGGAATAAGGCGGGAATACTCGTCCATACAAAGCTCAATAAAATTATTGTAATTATTATCCTTTGCCTTTGGCTCGTACCACTGAATGTCGCAGACAACATACTGCCAGCCGTAATCCTTCAAATTCTTTGCCATATATTCAGCATTGCCCAAAAGCTGTTCTTCATTAACGGCGGCGCCGTAGCAATCCCAACTATTCCAACCCATTGGTGGAGTTTTTGCAAGCTTATTTTTATTCATAAGAAACACCTCAGTCTAATACAACGCTTTTCTTTTTGCCGTTTTTATTGCGGGGATATTCCCTGATTCTTGTAATGTATTCGCAATTCATAATATCACACTGACCGTTCTGCTCAATCTCAATCCAACCGTCGTTATATGAACGGATTGTGCCTGTAACAGTTGAGCCCGAAGTGCAGGTATAAATCAAGCACTCTTTACCGATAAACTTGTTAATCATTTCAGTCATATTCCTTTTACCCCTTTTCGCGCGAAGATGCTTGCGGACTATTATGAGAATATTTTCGCGTTTTTGCACCATAAAAACTATGAATAAAAGAAAAAATATTATCCATGTTGAGTCCACAAAATGCACCTCCTTATATATTTAGTATATTTTATCATTTAAAGGCGAAAATGTAAACAATATACTGTGTAAAAAAGAGTACAGAAATATAAATCTATTTTCAAAAAAGTGCTTGACAATGGGTTTTATTTGTGATATCATAATCAAGCCCAATATGGAGAGATACCGAAGTGGTTATAACGGAACGGTCTTGAAAACCGTCGTACGGCAA
>CAYWFB010000045.1:0-13562 GCA_964457415.1 uncultured Eubacteriales bacterium
CATATTACCACGAAGAACTCATCAAACAGCTCTTCACAAGAAAATATATCTGGGCTACTCATGTTTGGAATATGTATGACTTCGGCGCTGACGCTCGTGCAGAGGGTGGCGAAAACGGACAGAATCACAAGGGTCTGATGACATTTGACCGTAAGTACAAGAAGGACAGCTTCTATGCATACAAAGCATGGCTTTCAGACGACCCATTTGTACATATCTGTGGCAAGCGTTATGTTGACCGTGTTGAAGAGCTCACAAAGGTTACAGTTTATTCAAACGTCGACGAGGTTGAGCTTTTCGTGAACGGCAAGAGCCTCGGTAAGCAGAATTGTCCTGACCACTTCTTCTACTTTGAAGTTCCCAACGTTGGTGTTTCAGAGCTTGTAGCAGTTGCAGGCGATTGCAAGGATGAAAGCATTATCCGCAAGGTTGAAAAGTTCAATGAGGATTACAGACTCAAAGAAAAGGGCGCTGTTCTTAACTGGTTTGACATTACAGAGGTTGACGGCTACTTCTCACTTAACGATAAATTAAGCGAGATTATGAAGGTTCCTGAGGGTCAGGCGCTCTTCGGACAGATGATGGGCTCAATGATGGGCGGTGGCAAAGATGCAACAATGGGCTTTGACATCGACCCAACAGCTATGATGGAAATGATGGGCAGCTTCACAGTTATCCGTCTTACAAGCCTTATGGGCGCTGCAAATGTTCAGTTCACAAAGGAACAGCTTCTCGGACTTAATGCACAGCTTAACAAAATTAAAAAGCCAGAATAAAATTGATTCTTTTTCCGTTATGCTTCGTTGCTCTCAACTCGCAGTATCTGTATACAACTTCGTTTCGGCAACATCGCCTAACGAAAAAATAATTCAATTTTAGATGATTTAGATTCTTTTCCGCAATACCGCGTGTCTTTCGGCTCGCGGTATTTTTATTCACAATTTTTCAACATTGCGGTAATTATTTCCACACATTTATGGTATAATATATCCCTAATATGATTTTAAGGAAGATACAAATGAACTTTTTACAGCGTTTGCGATTCGCAATGCAAAAATTTACAGTTAAAATGCAACAGTTTATGGCAGGGCGTTATGGTAGCGACAAGCTTTCACTTTTCTTATCTGTTGTGGGCTTGATTTTTGCATTTCTCGGCAATTTCAGAGAGCTGAGAGCTTTCTATTTTGTTGGTCTTGCAATTATTATTTACGGACTTTACCGCTCAATGTCTAAAAACTATGAAGCTCGACGCAAAGAACTCAATTGGTTCTTGCGTGTTAGCGAAAAGCCAATGCAGGAGTTCAGACTTTTAAAGAATAAATGGCGCGACCGCAAAACACATAAATATTTCAAGTGCAAAAGCTGTAAAACTGTGCTTCGCGTGCCCAAGGGTAGAGGAAAAATTGAAGTAACCTGCCCGAAATGCAGAATGAAAAAAATCAAGAAAACATAATTTTGTTACAATAATTTGATTTAAACAGTCCAATTTTGTGGACTGTTTTTCTTTTGCCATCGTTGAATTTTGTCATATTGCGTGATAATATATTCTCATACAGAACAAATGTTCGGTATAGAAGGGAGGCAGAAATGACATTGGAACAATTAGGAAATCAATACTTAAAGCAGGCGGACGAGCTCCACTCACTCGTTACTGCTTATTCTGCCCGCGCAAAGAATATGGGCGGAATTGAGCTTTATGAAATGAATTCGAAAATAACCGTTCTGCGTGAAATGGAACGTGATACACGAATAATCGGCAGACAATTAACCGAATACTATGACAAAAAGCCTGCAAAAAAACCATACAAAAAGCATTGCACTATTTGACAAATGGTGTGTATGGTATAATGAACACGGTGTAAATTTTTGAGGTGCATTATGAAAAGATTTTTAAGTGTATTTTTGATATTTGCTATTTTGTGTTCGCTTGTAATTCCTGCAAGTGCGGCAAATCCCACGGTGAGCGTTTCGTCAAGCAAAACAGCGGTGGATACGGGCGATACGGTTACAATTTCGGTAAAACTTTCATCGGGTTCAAATCTTGGTGCGATTACTTGAATGTTAAATACAATACAAATGAATTTCAATATGTTTCGGGCACAACGCTCAAATGTGCTCACGGAAAAACAGAGTGGAAAGTCACAAAACCTGCAACCTGCACCGCAAAGGGAACAGAAACAGGCACTTGTTCTTGTGGAAATGTAAGTACTCGCGATATTCCCAAAACTGAGCACACAGTAGGCAAATATACCATTACAAAAGAGCCGACCTGTACTGAAAAGGGTACAAAAAAAGCGGTTTGCACCGTTTGTAATAAGGAATACATTGAAGAAATCAAGGCTACGGGTCATACATACGGCAAGCGGACAGTAGAAAAAGAGGCAACCGAAACCGAAAAAGGACTTAAAGTGGCAGTCTGTACTGTTTGCGGAGATAAAAAAGAGCAGACAATTCCCGTAATCGGTTCGACAGAAACCACAACTGAATCAGAGGTTGACTCCTCAACGGAACCCTCTACAGAGGCTCCAACCGAGCCCACAACCTTTGTGGAGAATGCCACGGACGAGCCTTCAAGTGAAGAACCCTCAACACAGGTTTCGTCAGGTAATGTAGAGGAAGAAAAGCCCTCAACTGCAAAAACAGTTGTGCTGACAATTCTTGCAACTCTGGGTGTAGAGGCAATTATTGCAGGACTTGTTATTTTAATTCTTAAGCAGAGAAAAAAAGAAAAAGAACAGTAAAAAATAAGAGCGACAGTTAAATCTGCCGCTCTTTCTTTTTGTTCAATTAGTCCAGATTAAAATATTTCTTCGCATTGTAGAATGAAATATCTGCAACAATCTGTGAAAGGAATTCAATATCTGCGGGGTACTTGCCGTCTTCAACCAAATCGCCGATGATTTCGCAAAGAATTCTGCGGAAATACTCGTGGCGGGGGTACGAAAGGAAGCTTCGTGAGTCTGTAACCATACCAACGAATTTACCGAGCACGCCAAGATTGCCGAGAGTTTTCATCTGCTCGCGCATACCGTCGTAGTTATCATTGAACCACCATGCAGAGCCGAACTGGATTTTTGATGCCGCCTCTGTGCCCTGGAAGTTGCCGAGCATTGTGCCGAGCACATAATTATCTTTAGGATTAAGTGTGAAAAGAACTGTCTTGGGAAGCAAATCTTTAACTGCAAGTGAATCAAGGTAGCGTGAAAGTCCGTGAGCAAGATTATAGTCGTCAACAGAGTCAAAGCCTGTGTCTGCGCCCAACTGGTTGAACATTTTTGTGTTGTTATTTCTCATTGCGCCGAAATGGAGCTCCATTACCCAACCGCGCTTTGCGTATTCAGCACCGAAGAACTGAAGAAGTGCAGTTCTGTACTGGTCAAGCTCTTTGACTGTGAATGTTTCGCCGCCTTTGATTGCTTTTGCGAAGATTGCTTCTAATTCTTCATCTGTTGCTTCTTCATAGGGGCAGTAGTTGAGGGCGTGGTCACTTGCGCGACAACCCATTTCGCCAAAGAAGTTAATTCTCTTTTCAAGGGCTACAAGCAAATCTTTGAATGATTTGATTTCCATTTCTGCCGCGTTGGCAACTGCTTGAACCCAAGGTGCAAAGTGCTCTGTATCAATAAGGAATGATTTGTCGGGACGGAAAGCAGGAAGAACCTTGCACTTGAAGGACTTGTCCTCTGCGAGTAGCTTGTGATATTCAAGACTGTCTGCCGCATCGTCTGTTGTGCATACGCAATACACGTTTGAGCGTTCAATAAGCTCACGTGGGGTGAATCCGCCGGCTTCAATCTGACGGTTACATTCTTCCCAGATTTCTTCAGCGGTTGCGCTACTCAATGGTGTTGTAATACCGAAATATCTCTGGAGTTCAAGATGTGTCCAATGATAAAGAGGATTGCCGATGCAATAGGGCAGAGCCTCTGCATATTTCATAAACTTTTCTTTGGGAGTGCTGTCGCCTGTGATGTATTTCTCTGGGATTCCGTAGCCACGCATTCCGCGCCATTTATAATGGTCACCGCCAAGCCATAATTCAGCAATGTTTGCAGGCTTTTTGTTCTCATAAATCTCTTTTGGAGAAAGATGGCAATGCCAGTCAAAAATAGGAGTATTTTTTGCGCCCTTTTCAAAGATTTTCTGCGCAGTTTCGGTTGTCAGCAAAAAATCTTCACCCATAAATTTTCTCATATTTATCACCTGTAAAATAGAATTTTGTATTTGCATTAACAGTATACCATATTTTTCTTGTGTTTCATAGAATTAAATTAAACTTTTTTAGCAGTTTTTATAGGGATTTAACGCTGATAACGGTTGAAAAACACACTACAATGTGATACAATAAACTGATTATAAATAATTTTTAAACCGAGAGGTATGTTTTTATGTCAGGACATTCAAAATGGAGTACAATCAAAAGAAAAAAGGAAAAAACCGATAACGCGAGAGCTAAGGTCTTTACTAAAATCGGTCGTGAAATCGCAGTTGCAGTAAAGAGTGGCGGTCCCGACCCGGCGGCTAACTCAAAGCTTAAGGACGTAATCGCAAAGGCAAAGGCTGCAAACGTGCCTAACGATAATATTGACAGAATTATCAAAAAGGCAGCAGGCGAGGGCAGTGCCGACAATTACGAGGAAATCGTATATGAGGGCTACGGTCCTTCAGGTATCGCAGTTATTGTTGAAGCTCTTACAGATAACCGTAACAGAACTGCTGCTGACGTTCGTCACTTCTTCGATAAATTCGGCGGGAATATGGGTCAGAGCGGATGCGTTTCATTTATGTTCAACCGTCAGGGCGTAATCCTTTTTGAAAAAGAGGGTATTGACGAAGACCGGCTTATGGAAGATGCACTTGAAGCAGGCGCGGTAGATTTCATCACAGATGACGAGATTTATGATGTTCGCACAGAGCCCACAGATATGGGCGCAGTTCGTGATGACCTTGAGGCAAAGGGCTACAAATTCGTTTCTGCCGAGGTTGAGTATGTTCCTACAACATACACAGCGCTCACAAACCCCGATGACATCAAGGCGATGGGCAGAATGCTTGAAATGTTTGATGAGAACGATGACGTACAGAACGTATATCATAACTGGGAAAACGAAGATGACTACGAAGGATAAATTCGGTCTTTTTGCGAAATTTCACTTTTTCACCCTTGACTTACACTCGTAAGCCTGCGGTCTCAAAAGCAAAATTTCATCAAAAACACCTACATTTCTCCGATGAACTTATTGGTGTTGAGGGTAAACTATGAGTTTAAAAAATAAAAAACTGTTCCTTTTGGATATGGACGGAACAATTTATGAGGGTGCACGACTTTTTGACTGCGTGAATGAGTTTTTGGCGCATATTGAGAGCGTTGGCGGTCAGTATGTGTTCATTACAAACAATTCCTCCCGTTCGGTTAAGGACTATGTTATTAAGCTTTCAAATATGGGCATAAAAGTGACTGAGGATAATTTCTTCACTTCTTCTCAGGCAACCGCTTTATATCTTAACAAGCATTTTGCGGGCAAAAAGATTTACTGTATGGGTACAAAATCTATGATTGCCGAGATGGAAAAGTACGGTGTTAAGATTACTACTGAGGCAGACGAAGACACAGATTGCATTTGTGTGGGCTATGACACCGAGCTTACATATAAAAAACTTTGGGATGTGTCATACTTGTTGCAGACTAAAAAGGATATTCCCTACATTGCAACAAATCCTGACAGGGGCTGTCCCACAGAATTCGGTCTTGTGCCCGACTGCTTTGCAATGTGTGAGGCTATAAATTACGCTGCAAATCGCAGACCTTTGTATATCGGCAAGCCCGACGGATTTATGATTGATTTTTCAGTTGAGCGTTCACCCTTTACAAAAGAAGAAACTGTTGTAATTGGTGACAGACTTTACACAGACATTGCTTCGGGTGTGAATGCGGGTGTTGACACAATCTGTGTATTAAGTGGTGAAAGCACTAAAGAAGATATTGATAACAGTGAAATCAAGCCCACTTATGTTTATAAAGATATTAAAGAAATTTTAGCACTTTTACAGGAGTAAGAGATATGGAATTTGACGCATTTGACGCAGGAATTGAATTGGGCGGTCTTCGCAATCGTGATGATATAAGACTTCTCATCTGCTATTTGCTTAAAAGTGTTGACGCACCAATGACAAGACAGATGCTCAACGAGGCAATGCAGGAGGACGGACTTGCCAATTATTTTGAGGTGGGTCAGGCTATTGAAGAGCTTCTCAAAACGGGAAATATTACTGCAGATATACTCGATGAAGACGAAGTGATTTCTGTCACCGCAAAAGGTAGAGAGGCTGCAGAGCTTTTGCAGACAAGTTTGCCCCGTACAGTTCGTGAAAAGGCGGTAAATTCTGCAATAAGACTTACAACCCGCGCAAAAATTGAGCGTGAAAATAAAATTGAGGTTAAAAAAGAGGAAAACGGCGGATACACAATTACATTCACTCTCTTTGACCGCGAGACAGAGCTTATGAAACTTTCTGTTTATGTGAATGATAGCTTACAGCTTGAACAGGTTAAACAGAATTTCATAAATGACCCCGTTAAGGTTTATTCGACAATTATCACATCGTTATCCGTATAATTAAGGAGAATATATATGTCCAAAGAACTTGAAAAACAGTATAACCCGAAAAATGTTGAAGACAGGATTTATAAAACCTGGCTCGACAACAAATATTTCCACGCAAAGCGTGAAGAAGGCAAAAAGACTTACACTATTGTAATTCCGCCACCAAACATCACAGGTCAGCTGCATATGGGACATGCCCTTGATAACACATTACAGGATATTCTTATCCGTTATCACAGAATGGCAGGGTATGACACACTCTGGCTTCCCGGTACAGACCACGCGTCTATCGCTACTGAAGCTAAAATCGTTGAGGCTATGCGTGCAGAAGGCATCACTAAAGAGGATTTAGGTCGTGACGAATTCCTTGTTCGTGCTTGGGACTGGAAAAAGCAGTACGGTGGCAGAATTATTGAACAGCTTAAGAAAATGGGTTCATCTTGCGACTGGGACAGAGAAAGATTTACTCTTGACGAGGGTTGCAGTAAAGCAGTTAACGAGGTTTTCTGTCGTCTTTATGAAAAGGACTTGATTTATAGAGGCAACCGTATGGTTAACTGGTGTCCTTGTTGTAACACTTCAATTTCTGATGCAGAGGTTGAGTATGAGGAGCAGGACGGTAGCTTCTGGCATCTTCTTTACACAGTTAAGGAAACAGGCGAAAAGCTTGAGCTTGCTACAACTCGTCCTGAAACAATGCTTGGTGATACAGCTGTTGCGATTAATGCTGCAGACGAAAGATATAAGCATCTTCACGGCTGTCACGTAATTCTTCCTTTACTTAATAAGGAAATTCCAATCGTATGTGACGAACATGCTGATATGACCAAGGGTACAGGTGTTGTTAAAATCACTCCTGCTCACGACCCTAACGACTTTGAAGTTGGTCAGAGAAATAATCTTCCAATCGTTCGTACTTTCACTTATGACGGTCATCTCACAGGTGCTGAAGATAAGAAAATTGCCGATGAACTTATTGCAAGTGGTCGTGCAACCGAAAACGAGCCTGAAGTTCTTGACTGTGGCAAGTATGCAGGAATGACAACAAAAGAAGCAAGAAAAGCAATCCTTGAGGACCTTAAAGCAGGTGGATATCTCAAGGAAGTTGAACCTCGTAAACACGAAGTTGGCACTTGCTATCGTTGCCATAATACAATCGAACCAATGGTTTCAAAACAGTGGTTTGTTCGTATGGTACCTCTTGCAAAACCTGCCATTGAAGCAGTAGAAAAAGGCGAAACAAAGTTTATTCCTGAAAGATTCACAAAGAACTATCTCAACTGGATGAACGGTACTCGTGACTGGTGTATTTCTCGTCAGTTATGGTGGGGACATAGAATTCCTGCATGGTACTGTGATGACTGCGGTGAAACAATCGTTTCAAAGACAGAAGTAAATGTTTGTCCAAAATGCGGCAGCACACACCTTAAACAGGATGAAGATACTCTCGATACTTGGTTCTCATCAGCACTCTGGCCATTCTCAACACTTGGTTGGCCTGAACAGACAGAAGATTTGAAACACTACTACCCAACAAATACACTTGTAACAGGTTACGATATTATCGGTTTCTGGGTATCTCGTATGATTTTCTCAGCACTTGAATACACAGGACAAGTTCCATTCGATACTGTTCTCATTCACGGTCTTGTTCGTGATGCTCAGGGTAGAAAGATGTCAAAATCTCTCGGTAACGGTATTGACCCACTTGAAATTATCGACCGGTACGGTGCTGATGCATTGAGATTTACTCTTGCAACAGGTAATAGCCCCGGAAACGATATGCGTTTCTCTGACGAAAAGGTTGAGGCAAGCCGTAACTTTGCGAATAAGATTTGGAATGCTGCTCGTTTCATCCTTATGAATCTTGAGGAAAACGAATATGCACCTTATATTCCAAAGAACCTCGCTATCGAAGACAAATGGATTTTAAGTAAGTACAATGACCTTGTTAAAGATGTTACAGACTCACTTGAAAAGTTCGAATTAGGTCTTGCAGTACAGAAGCTCTATGACTTTATCTGGGATGTATTCTGCGACTGGTATATCGAAATTGCAAAAATCCGTCTAAACGGTGAATGTGCAACTGCAAAGGCTACTGTTAAAGCAGTTCTCGTTTATGTAATGTCAAATACACTCAAACTCTTACATCCGTTTATGCCATTTATCACAGAAGAAATCTGGCAGACATTACCTCACGACGGCGAGTCAATTATGATTTCAGATTGGCCTGTTTATAGCGACGAGCTTTCATTCAAGGCTGACGAAAATGAAATGGAAAAGGTTATGACAGCAATCAAGGCTGTTCGTAACCGTCGTGCAGAAATGAATGTTCCACCATCAAAGAAAGCAAAGATTTTCATTGAAACTGTTTACGAAAACACGTTCTCAGAGGGTGCAAACTTCTTTGTAAGACTTGCTTCAGCAAGCGAAGTTGAAATCGTTAAGGGTTATGAGAATGACGAAGCTGTTGCGATTATCACAGAAGACGCAAGACTCTTTATCCCAATGGATGAGCTTGTTGATTTCAAGGCAGAATTAGAACGTCTTGAAAAAGAAAAAGCAGGTGTGCTTAAAGAAATTGCATTTGTTTCAGGCAAGCTCAACAATGCAAACTTCGTTGCAAAAGCACCTGAAGCACTCGTTAACGAGCAACGCGAAAAGCTCGCAAAATATAATGAAAAACTTGCTATGCTTGAAGAAAGTATTGCAAAAATTCAAAATAAGTAAAAGCAAAACAGCTCCCTCGTCAGAGGGAGGCAAAAAAATACCCCCGAACGTCTTTACGATGCTCGGGGCTTTTTATACTAAATTATTCTGTAATCATAAGTGACTTAACAATTGCTGTCATTTCTTCTTCGCCGTAGATTACTGGTACTGGGTAAAGTGGGTTGCCCTCTTTAAGAGCACGCTCAACGATAATCGGAATATCCTTTTCCTGAATTTGTGCGAAGCCCTTGGGGATGCCCATTCTCTCGTTCATAGCATAGATTTCAGCGATAAATGCCTTTGCCTTTGCTTCTTCACTGTCGCCTGCGATACCAACGATATCAGCAAGCTTTGCAAGTGAGCCATAAACTGCACTTCCGTAAGATTCAAGCATTACAGGAAGAATTACTGCGTTTGCAAGACCGTGGGGGATACCATACTGACCGCCAAGGTTGTGGGCAACTGCGTGAACATAACCAACATAAGCACGTGTAAATGCCATACCTGCATAGTAAGATGCGAGGAGCATATTGTTTCTTGCTTCAATGTTTTTGCCGTCTGTGTATGCTGTTTCAAGGTTTTCAAAAATCATCTTTGTAGCCTTTTCAGCATAGTTTGTTGTTGACTTAACGTTAGATTTGCCAATGTATGCCTCAACCGCGTGAGTAAGAGCGTCCATACCTGTTGTTGATGTGATGTGGGGAGGAAGTCCTACTGTGAGCTCGGGGTCAAATACTGCATAACGGGGACGAAGGAATGGGTCGTTACAAGCATTCTTTTCGTGTGTTTTTGAGTTAGAAACAACTGCTGCAAGTGTGCACTCTGAACCTGTACCTGCAGTTGTGGGAACTGCGAAGAATGGGGGCAGAGGACGAAGAATTTTCATAAGTCCGCGCATCTTTTCAACGGGCTGACGGGGCTTAACAACTCTTGCCGCTGCAATCTTTGCACAGTCCATAGGTGAACCGCCGCCGAACGCGATAATGCCCTGACAGTTGTTAGCTATGTACATATCCTTTGCTTCTTCAATGTTTTCAATTGTGGGGTTGGGCTGTGTGCCGTCATAAACAACATACTCAACGCCTGCTTTGTCCATCTCTTCATAAAGGCTGTTGAGAAGACCAAGAGAAGTAAGACCCTTGTCTGTTACGATAAGAACCTTTGAGAGTCCCTTTTCTTTAATGAGGTTGGGGAGTTTTCTGATGCTTCCGGGACCTGTGAGCATAAAGGGCTCACCCCAAGGTAAAAAGCATTCCATAACCATCATAACTTTCTGGAAAACTCTGCAATAAGCCTTGTAAAATTGATTCATAAAACATATCCCTTTCATTAGTAGTTTTATTTTTGACTATCAAAAACCTTGATAGCTGATTTACTGTCTTTGTCAATCTGCGCTTTTAATTCTTCTTTGGAATTAAATTTCTTTTCGCTACGCAAAAACTTTAAAAGCTCAACCTTTATTCTGCGGTTGTAAAGATTACCGTCAAAACCTAAAATGCAGGTTTCGGAAAGCACTTTATCTCCGCCGATTGTGGGGTGGCAACCAAAATTTGTAACTGACGGGTAATTTTTGCCGTCAACTTTGGTCTGTGATGCATAAACACCGTGCTTTAGCTCCACAAAATCCTCGGGGAAATGCTGATTGATTGTGGGAAAACCAAAATATTTCTTTCCGATTTTGTTACCCTCAACCACGAGAAAATCATAAGAAAAATTTCTGCCCAGCATCTCGTTTGCTTTTTCGATTTCGCCATTTTCAAGTGCAATGCGTATTCGAGATGAGCTTATAAGCTCGTCTTCGTAATAAATGTTTTCTGCTTGTTTATAAATTATATCATATTTTTCGCAAAGCTCTTTAAGTATTTTACTGTTGCCTGCGCCGAATTTGCCGAAATGAAAATTTTCTCCGCTTATAACCGCCCCTGCGTTAAATCGTTTTATAAGGATTTCGGTCACGAATTCCTCGGGAGAAAGCTGACGGATTTCCTCAAAGCTTACGGGAACGGGTAAAAGTCCCAAATTTTTCACAAAATTTTCTTTATCCTCTTGCGTTATGAGAAGCGGGGGAGCAATACCCTTGACCGCCTTTAAGGGATGGCAGTCGAACATAAGCATTGCGGGAACAAGCCCGCTGAGTGCGAATTTCTGTGTTTCTTTAAGCACTTGCAGATGACCTTTATGTAAGCCGTCAAAGGTACCAAGTGCCAATGCGATTTTATTCATTTATCAGCACCTTCCTGACTTCAAGGTCGCCATTTTCTGTCTTTATTTCACCAAGCCCCAAAAGAACCTTTTCGGGTGAGTAAACACGATAAATTCCTACGGGATAATCACCGTGTAGTCTTTCATATCCAAGTGCACCACCGTTATGGAAACGATTTGCCTGAGGCTTGGTAACTGTGATTTCGGGATAGCTCAAAAGTGCCTTTTCAACCGATGTGATTACACTATCTTCCCTTTTTTCATTAACGAGTTGTTCTAATTCTTCAAGGGTAACGGCGTTTTCAATCCCAAAACCGTTTGCCTCTGTACGTCGAAGCTCTGTCATAATCGCACCACAACCGAGCACTTTGCCAATATCGTCGCACAGTGAACGGATATATGTACCCGCCGAGCAGATAACATCCATTGAAAACTCAACGCCGTCAAAATCGTAAATTTCTAACTTTTCGATAGTGATTTGTCTTTGCTCGCGCTCGATTTCAATGCCCTTGCGCGCCAAATCATAAAGACGCTCGCCGTCTTTTTTTAGCGCCGAATACATTGGGGGAGTTTGCAAAATCTCACCCTTAAACTGCTCGGAAGCAGATAATAACTGCTCCAAAGTAACGTTTACATCACTTGTAGATAAAACCTCACCCGTAATATCGAGGGTGTCGGTTGTAAGACCTAATTTCACCCTTGCGGTGTAGGATTTTCTGTGCTCGGGCAAAAGCTCAATAAAGCGTGTGCAATGACCGAGCATTATTACGAGCACTCCCGTAGCCATTGGGTCAAGAGTTCCCGTATGCCCTGCCTTTTTTACACCGAGAATACGCGATGCACGCTTAACTGCCATAAATGATGACATTCCGCGCGGTTTGTCAAGACAAATTATGCCCGTCATTTAAGCTCCGCCTCTATAATTTCAAGTAAAGTCTGTTTTGCTTCTTCAAGTGAACAGCTGAATTCACAGCCTGCCGCTCTGTTATGACCGCCGCCGCCTAATTTACCGCAGATTTTTGATGCGTCAATTGGCTCAACTGTGCGAAGTGACACCTTGTATGAACCGTCGTGACGCTCGCGGAGAGTAACACCAACCTGCACACCCTCAATTTTGCGGGGGAGTGCGGCAATGCCGTCACATTCAGAAGAGCTTGAGCCACTTTCTTCAAACATTTTGCGGGTGATTGTCATAATTGCACATTTACCGCCGAAATGTGATTCGATTGAAGAAACTGCCATCTGCTCAAGCTTTAAATATGAGAGAGTTTTTGTTTCAAACATAAGGCGGTTAATCAGCGTATAATCTGCACCCTTTTCCATAACCTCCGCCGCAATTCTGTGAACTGTGGGGGTTGTGTTTGAAAACATAAAACAGCCTGTGTCGGTTGCAAGACCTGTGTAAATACAGTTTGCAATTTCGGGTGTAATTTCAACACCCAGCTCGCAAATAACCTCATAAATCACAACTGCCGCCGCAGCTCTGTCTTCTAAAAGAAGATTTTCGGCATATTCGCGGTTGGACATATGGTGGTCAATGCAAAGCCATACACGGTCGCCGTAAAGATTCTGGAATTCTTCGCCCAAAAGTTTATTGTCGGCAACGTCTACTGCTATTATTTTGTCATATTCAACGTCGCTGTTGTCAAGCTCTGCCCACAAATATGAAAATTTGGGGTGAATATCGTCAATACAGCGAACCATTGATTTTTTACCCATTATGGCGAGCGCACGCTTAAGTGCAAAGGCACTGCCCAGCGTGTCGCCGTCAGGGTTGCGATGCGTAAGAATAAGATAACTACTGTATTCTTTTAAGAGTGATGCACACTCTTTTACATCAATCTTTTTCATACGATTATTCCTCATCGTCAGTGATAACGGTGCTTTCAATCTTCTTAAAGATTTCCATACCATGCTCAACTGAATCGTCAGCAATAAATTTTAACTCGGGAGTTTTGCGAAGATGAAGCTTGTTGGGGCGCAGCTGGTCAATCAGATACTGGTTCTGCTTGGCCTGAGAAGCCTGCAGGCGGTAGCTCTGCAGCT
>CAYWFB010000046.1:0-13131 GCA_964457415.1 uncultured Eubacteriales bacterium
CGGTTTGGATAAACGCTGAAAGCATCTAAGCGTGAAGCCATCTCCAAGATAAGATATCCCATAGCATAAGCTAGTAAGACCCCATATGGACTATATGGTTGATAGGCTGCAGGTGTACGCATGGTGACATGTTTAGCTTGGCAGTACTAATAGGTCGAGGGCTTGACCATTATTTCTTGGTCTCTATGAGTACAGTTTCTCAACGACACATCACCTATCCTTTGTTCAGTTTTCAGGGTACATAAAACTAAAGCACCTTCATATGAGGGTGCTTTTTTATTTGACTTTTTATAATGTCGTGTTATAATTAGTTCAACAAATAAGAATTTGCTGAATATGTTAAAAGTTAAGCTGACACAAACTTGACGTTTTGAAATTGTTTAAGAGATGAGTTAAAGTTCTGTTATTCAGGATGAGAAACTGGTGGAAACTTGCTCAGCTTTTTTGTTTTTTTATATTATTTGTGGTGCCATAAAAAACGGAGGATAAATATATGGAAAGAAATGATGAGTTTTTTATCCATGTGAATGATGAGCCGAAAAATTTATATATTTCACGACCGGAAAGTATTAAGGGAGATGCCCTTTCACCTTGCTGCATGTCGCCGGATGATGTGGATTATGAGATGTCAAAAGGAAAAAATACGGAAGTTTTGCAGATTTGCGGTATGAATCAGCAAAGTTTGGAATACTTTGTGCAGCATTACGGAAAATCTTATCGCTATTTATCTTTTTTTAAATGCCAATTGATACAAGATTTTTCTCCTCTTGAAGATTTGGTGAATCTCGAAGAGATTGATATCTACTGGAATGTAAGAGCAGATAAGCTTTGGAATTTTAGCAAAAATAACTCTTTGAAAACAATTAGTATCAGTGATGCTAAAAAGTTAACTTTGAGTCCTGAACTTTTAAAAACATCGAATGTTATGGAGAATGTGATTTTGTCAGGCAGTATTTTCAATAATTATCCGATGGAATCATTGGAATGTTTTTCTGGAATGTCTGCATTAAAAAATTTGTGGCTGAACAATATTCGATTGAATAATAAAAGTATGGATACACTAAAATATATGCCAGCATTGGAAAGATTTGATTTTGATGCAGGAATGTTAACCACAGAAGAAATTGCATGGATTGTTGCTAAGTATCCAAACCTATCCGGAAAATGTCTTTGTGCATATAACAAGGAAGATGCATTACTGAATGATGTTAGAGTGTGTGGATTTAGAAAGCCGGGACTTGATTTGCCGCAACATCAGAAACGTTTAGATAAATACATTGCTCAATTCAACGCATTAGTAGAAATGTATAAAAATGAAGAATAATACAATAACCATATCTGCATGATTATAGGGTATATGTTTTGTTCTTAATGCTAAACGCTCGTGAACGGTAGCCCTATCATTTTGTATTGTATATACTGCAAAAAAGTTTGATAAATTCCAATTTGTCTAACTAAATTAAAAAAAATTAACCCCCGTACATTTTGTACGAGGGGTTTTGCTATGTAATTTATTAAATTATAATATGTATATCAATATACACCCTGTGCAACCATAGCTTCTGCAACCTTTTCAAAGCCTGCAATATTAGCACCTGCAATAAGATCATAGCCCATACCGTAACGCTCAGCCGCGTCAACTGAAATATCATAGATATTCTTCATTGCGTGTTTAAGCATTTCGTCAACCTTTTCAGCAGTCCAAGCAAGACGCTGGCTGTTCTGGCTCATTTCAAGACCTGATACGCAAACGCCGCCTGCGTTAACTGCCTTTGAGGGAGCAACAATTACGCCGTTTTCAAGGAAATACTCAACAGCTTCTGCAGTTGTTGGCATATTAGCAACCTCAATGTAATACTTTGTGCCGTTTGCAACAATTTTCTTTGCTTCTTCAAGTGTAACTTCGTTCTGTGTAGCGCAGGGGAGAGCAACATCAACCTTAACACCCCAAGGCTTCTGACCGGGGAAGAATTCTGCGCCGAACTTGTCAGCGTAATCCTTTGCCTTATCTCTGCCCGATGCACGCATTTCAAGAAGATAGTTAATCTTTTCTTCTGTTACGATACCGTCTTTGTCATATACATATCCGTCGGGACCGCTCAATGTAAGAGGAATACCGCCGAGCTCTGCAATCTTCTTGATTGCGCCCCAAGCAACGTTACCGAAGCCTGAAACTGCGAATGTCTTGCCCTTGATATCTTCGCCCTCGTGTGCAAGAACCTCATTTGTGTAGTAAATTGCACCGTAGCCTGTAGCCTCAGGACGAACAAGTGAACCACCGTAAGTAATTCCCTTACCTGTAAGAACACCGTTTTCAAACGCACCAACAATTCTCTTATACTGACCGAAAAGATAACCGATTTCCTTACCGCTAACACCGATGTCGCCAGCCGGAACGTCAATGCTATCACCGATATGACGCTGAAGCTCTGTCATAAATGCCTGGCAGAAGCGCATAATCTCGCCGTCACTCTTGCCAACAGGATTAAAGTCAGAACCGCCCTTTGCACCGCCCATTGGAAGACCTGTAAGCGAGTTCTTGAAAGTTTGTTCAAAGCCCAAGAAGTAAATAATACTTGCATTTACGCTTGGATGGAAACGAAGACCACCCTTATATGGACCAATAGCAGAGTTGAACTGAACACGCCAACCGCGGTTTACCTGAGTATTACCATTATCATCAACCCATGCAATTCTGAAACGAACTGTTCTGTCGGGCTCAGCCATACGACCTAAAATATCATATTTTTCATATTCAGGATGTGCTTCAATAACCTTTTCAAGAGAACCATAAACCTCTCTCACACATTGCATAAATTCTTTTTTATCGCCGTCTCGTTCTTCTACTCTTTTAAGTATTTTTTCAATGTAACTGTTCATGTTAAAGACCTCCTAGTCTTGATGGTAAAAATAATAACATATTATGGATGTTATTTTCAATTCACAATATTCAAAAATATAGTTGGATTTTAACACTTTAATTTGTTAAAAATGACAAATCGCGACCAAGAACTTGCAAAAATACGAATAAAAAATGTGTAAAATTCATAAAAATGCAGGAATTTGGTCAAGTAAGCACCAATTTGGTTAAAATATTAACAAAGCATTCGTGCAATCTTAACAAATAAAAAATAAAAAACTTAAAAATAAGTTCAATTTGTAATTTACTATTATGCAAATCTGTGATAGAATAGAACGGATATAAAGTAGGACAATTAACTTAACGGTGGATTTATGCAGAAATTTGTAACAAATAGTGCAGAAGAAACAATCGAATTAGGTAGCAGATTAGCTGAAAAGCTCACGGGCGGAACTGTCGTGGCGTTTTTCGGCGGACTTGGTATGGGTAAAACCGCATTTACACGCGGAATGGCAAAGGCTCTTTGCGTGAAAGAAGAGGTGAGTAGCCCCACTTTTGCGATTGTCAATGATTACGGCGGAAATCCACCACTTTATCATTTCGATATGTATCGTGTTGAGACTTGGGACGATTTATATTCAAGCGGATTTTTCGATTTTTATGAGGCGGGCGGAATATTAGCAGTCGAGTGGAGCGAAAATATAGAGAATGCTCTGCCCGAAAATACCATAAGAGTAGAAATTCAAAGAGGCGACAGCGATAATCAACGCGTGATTACCATTGACGGAGGTGTGGAAATATGAAAATTTTATCACTTGATTCAACCTCTGTAACCGCATCGGTGGCAATTACTGAAAACGGCAAAACTCTTGCTGAGAATTTCATAAATAACGGGCTTACTCATAGTCAGACTTTAATGCCATTGGTCGAGAAAACTCTTGCGGAAAGCGGAATTTCAATTAAAGACATTGATTTATTTGCAGTCACCAATGGCCCAGGCTCATTTACGGGCGTGCGAATTGGCATTTCTTCTGTTAAAGGTATGGCGGACGCACTTAATAAGCCCTGTTTTGCAGTTTCAACTCTTGAAGCCATTGCAGAGCCCCTTAAAAACGAAGATTGTATTGCCTGCGCCGTAATGGATGCCCGTTGCAATCAGGTTTATACCGCAATTTTTGAGAATGGCAACCGACTTTGTGAAGATAAAGCAGTGCTCATTGATGAATTAGGCGAAGAATTGAAGACATACAACAAAAAAGTTGTATTTATCGGCGACGGAGCGAAAATCTGCTACGAAAAATTAAATGAATTACTTGAAAATTGCGAAATCGCTGACGAAAACATCCGTTATATCCACGCATCATCAATTGGCAGACTTACAGAAGAAAAAATCGCAAACGGCGAAAATACAGCAGATTCGACAAAGCTTGTTCCTCTCTATTTGAGATTACCTCAGGCAGAAAGAGAATTAAATAATAAGTTAAAAAAAGAATTAAATTCAAAGGAGAATTTTTTATGATAGCATTAGGTGCCGACCACGGCGGATTTGAACTTAAAGAGGCAATCAAAAAGCACCTCGATGAAAGAAATATTGAGTATATCGACTGCGGTACTCATACTCCCGATTCAGTTGATTACGCCCCCATCGCAAAAGCAACCTGCGAAAAGGTGACAAACGGTGAGTGTGAAAAAGCAATTCTCTGTTGCGGAACAGGTATCGGCATTTCAATGGCGGCAAATAAGGTTAAGGGTATTCGCGCGGCTTGCTGTTCAGATTATTTCAGCGCTAAATTCACAAGACTTCATAATGATGCAAACGCTCTTTGTATGGGCGGTCGTGTTGTTGGCGTTGGCTTGGCACTTGAGCTCGTTGATGTGTTCCTTGACACAGAATTCGAGGGCGGACGTCATCAAAGAAGAATTGACCAGATTATGGACATAGAAAATTCATAAAAAATCTTGTAAAAAAGAAAATATAGGTATATAATAATTTTGAAGAAAATCCAATAAAATTTGATTTGGAGGCAGTTAAAATGGCAGTAACAATTACAAACCATCCCCTTATTCAGCATAAGCTCACACTTTTAAGAGATAAGAACACAGGTTCAAAAGAATTCAGAGCACTTGTTTCTGAAATTGCAACTCTTATGTGCTATGAAGCAACACGTGACTTGCCACTTGAAGAGGTTGAGGTTGAAACACCTATTCAAAAGGCAAAAACAAAGGTTATTTCAGGTAAAACTCTTGCATTCGTTCCTATTTTGAGAGCAGGTACAGGTATGCTTGACGGTGTTCTTACTCTTGTTCCATCTGCAAAGGTTGGTCATATCGGTATGTACCGCGACCCTGAAACAGCACTTCCCGTGCCTTATTACTGCAAGCTTCCTTCAGATATTGAAGAGCGTGAAGTTATTGTTCTTGACCCAATGCTTGCAACGGGCGGTTCAGCAATTGACGCAATCACACAGATTAAGCAGTATAACCCCAAGTCAATCAAGTTTATGGGTATCATCGCAGCTCCCGAGGGAATGATGGCTCTTACAGAAGCTCATCCCGACGTTGATATTTACTGTGCAGCTCTCGACGAAAAGCTCAACGACCACAAATATATCGTTCCGGGTCTCGGCGATGCAGGCGACAGAATTTTCGGTACAAAATAAAATTAACCTTTATTCAGCTCCCTCTGACGAGGGAGCTGTCTTTTTCGCAGAAAAAGACTGAGGGAGAGATTGGTTGGGGACGCTGACCACAGAGTCCCGTTTTTTATTGACAAACTGATATTAAAATGATATATTTGAATTGAGGTCAGTATAAAAATGAATCACAAGGGACGAACACAAAAGAACACCGCATGATTCCAAAAATCACACACAACGGATGAAAGTCAAGCTATCAATATATTGTGTTTTTTGAAATGCATTTTCTATATATGGTGGACTTTCACGCTAACCGTCCCCTGATTGACAACAGATAGCGATTGCTACAATGGGTACTGCGCTCGGTGCAAACTTGTTTGCGTATTGTGAGAATAATCCGGTTGTGAATGTGGATTACACGGGATATGCAAATGCAAACACATTGAAACGAGCGGCTAGTTTATCGGCAACTTTATTAGCACTGTTGATATTAGTTATAAAAACGGGTGCTAGTATCGGAGCATCAAACATTTGGAATCCAGTTGGTTGGATAATAGCGACTGTTTTAGCTGTGGCTATTGTTGCATTTGGTTGTTACTCTTTGAGTAAGTATCTATCTCAAAAATCAGTGCAAAATGCATTAACTTTGATTAATTCTGCGTCTACTTCAGCTACTCCACCACCACCAGGAAAAGGTGGAAAAGGAACAAAGACGCCGCCATCTAAGACTTTGTATAAAAACAAGGGGATTAGAGTTGATGTTGAAAATCCAGGGAATAGACAAGGAAATATACATATACATGTTAATAATAGTAAACCATATTATTATAATGTTAAGACGCAAACTTTACATATTGGCACGCCAAATGGAACACTAGCAAATCATACAACACAAAAGCTCTTAAGCGACCCAAATGTAATAAAAGCTATTGCACAAGGCTTGCGAATATTGGGGTATTAAAATGGATATTAAATTTTTACGAGAATTTTCTAAAATATTTGAATATAAAACTATCATAGATGAGTTTTCAAATGAGTATGTTTTATTTAAAAATAGCGAAATAACAGTAATTGAAAATATTGATGATAAGACTGCATTTGAGGCTATGGAAAATCATGTGCATTTAATTGATAATGTACATAAAAAAGATATTCAAGAATTAGCTGCTATTTCTAACATAATAGGAAATATAGTTTTGAATAATCTAAAGGTTTCTTTTCCTAGTAAAGAATTCATAGTTTATATTTCCATTACAGTGCATGATAGCATGATAGTTCGCTTTCATCAAAAATGGGCTGATGAATTACCTTATTATGATGTTACAAATTTTAATTCACGTGATGATATTGTTCTCTCATTTGAGCGGTAAAACAATCAGGGGACGGTTAGCGTGAAAACCAAAATACAAGGGTGAAAACACAAGGGGATGTTTCTTCTGTGTTGCGGCTTTACTTATGACTATGACGGTAACGGCAACATTATTGCAGAGAACACAAAAGAACCGTCCCCTTGTGTTCCATGTTTTTTGTTTTTCTTGTGTTTTTGATAGCGGGGGATTTTTTACACCCTATTATTAGTGTTTAATTTAAACCAAATATATATTGAATATGTTGGTTTTTATGATATAATTATTTTAATAACTTTAGGTTATAAAAATTAACAAAGGGATGAATTCGATGGCAAAAACTAAAACAAAGGTTAATTCCGGACTTACTTTGAAACACAAAATCGGTTATGGTTTAGGTGATGCGGGTGGTTGTATGACCTTTGCACTTATGGGCAGTACCTTTGCGATGTACTGCACCGATGCACTTAAAGTTGATACTGATTTACTTGCAATTCTGCTTGTTATCTGGAATGTGTGGGATTTTATCAACGACCCGCTTATGGGTGCATTTATGGACAAGGCATTTTCGAAAAAGCGTAATGCAAAGGGCAAATTCCGTCCGTGGCTTTTGAGAAGTGCACCTCTTTTAACTGTAAGTTTTATAGCTCTCTGGTCTGTCCCCTCACTTTTTGAAGGACTTTCACTTGTGTGCGTTCTTTTCGGACTTAAGATACTCTATGAGGGTGCATACACAATGTTTAACATTCCTATGGGCTCGCTTTTATCGGCAATGGCAGACAACGACAAAGAAAGAGCAACACTTTCTTCTGCAAGAGGCTTCGGTTCTGCCGTAGGCAATGCAATTCCCATTGTGCTTATGCCTATGCTCATTAAAAAATTCGGTCAGACAAATGCCACAGGTTATGCCGTTGGTGCTGTTGCCTGCGCGGTAATCGGATTTGTAATGTGTCTTGGTCACTACGCATTGACCGAAGAGCGCACAACAGTAGAAACCGAAGTTAAAGAGCAACAAAATATTAAAGTTACGGATATTCTTAATGTATTCCGCGTTAATCGTCCATTCCTTGCTCTTTGTATTCACGGACTTTGCATTTGCACAATGCAGTATGTAAGTTCTACTCTTAACAACTATATGTTCTCTGTGGTTTATGGCGACCTTGCTCTTATAACCTATGGAATGGTGCTATCTGCACCGTTTATGATTGCCACTCTCGTCGGCGGTCCTTTCCTTGCAAAGAAATTCGGTCTTGAAAAATTTATCCGAATTGGTCTTCTCATTGGTGCGGTAATGTATGTGGGACTTTTTGGTCTTCATATGGTAATTGATGTCAACCCCTATGTACATATTATCATCAGCAATATTGCAATGGGACTTGCAAGTATGTCAATCTATATGCAATGGGGCTTGGTGAGTGAGGCTATCGACTACAATGAAATGATTACAGGCAAGAGAACTGAAGGCTCAATTTACGGCACCTTCAATCTCTCACGCCGTGTTGGTCAGACTATCGGTAATTCAGCAGCAGTTCTTATGCTCGGTTGGACCGGCTACAATGCCGACCTTACGGTGCAGTCAGCAACTACTGTAACAGGAATCAAGGTTCTTTGTGTGCTTTTGCCCGGTATTTTCATAATGGGTTCTTGGGCGGCATTCAAGTTCCTGTGGAATATGGATTCTGAAACCAGACAGAAGATTGACGAGTTTAAAAAGGCACAAAAGGAGCAGTAATTATGGATAAAATCCTTCATACTCCTTGCGGTGAAATTAGAGGTACTGACTGTAACCTTGACGGAGTAATTGCCTTCAAGGGCATCCGCTATGCCACAGCAGAGCGATGGGCTTATCCTGAAATTATCACCCAATGGCAAGGCGTTTATGATGCCACAAAGTACGGTAATTGTTCATATCAGCCGAGAGCTTTTTATAACGAAGAAGAAAATCCCGGTAAAATCTTTTATTATAATGAATTCCGCAAGGGTGAGACATACACTTATGACGAGGACTGTTTATTCCTTAACATCTGGGCACCCGAAGATGCAAAAAATGAAAGCAAATTGCCTGTTTTGGTGTATATTCACGGCGGTGGATTTACAGGCGGCTGCGGCCACGAAAAGCATTTTGACGGTCCCGTATGGGCACAAAAAGGTGTTATTGCAGTAACAATTAACTATCGCCTTGGTCCTATGGGATTTGTGTGTCTGCCTGAACTCAACGAAGAAGCAGGTCACACAGGCAACTATGGACTTTATGACCAATTAACTGCTATAAAATGGGTTAAAAACAATATTTCAGCCTTTGGCGGTGACGGTGATAAAATCACAATTATGGGACAAAGTGCAGGAGCAATAAGTGTTCAGCATCTTTGTCAGAGCGACTTAACTGACGGACTTTTCTGCGGTGCAGTTATGTCAAGCGGTGTGGGAATGGGTACAATGCTTATGAGTACTCCTGAAAAAAATTACGCCTTCTGGCGAGAAGTTATGAAAATGACGGGGGCTACCACTCTTGACGAATTCCGAAAGGTTTCCCCCGAAAGACTTTTTACAGAATGGAATAATGCTAAAAAGCAAGTCAAGGGCGGTGCGATGTCAGCTGTGCCCGTCAAGGACGAAGTGTTCATTAAGGATAAGGCAATGCCGAAAAAAATTCCATATATGGTCGGCTCAACAAGTCACGATGTGGTACCCGCCCTTTTACACCCAATTACTAAAAAATGGGGCATTAAAAACGATGCATATGTATGGCACTTTGACCGTATGCTCCCCGGCGACAATAAAGGTGCATGGCACAGCAGTGATTTGTGGTATTGGTTCGGCACTCTTAAAAATTGCTGGCGGCCAATGACTGAAAAAGATTATGAGTTGAGTGACGAAATGGCTTCTTATCTTTGCAATTTTGTAAAAAGCGGAAATCCAAACGGCAACGGATTACCTGAATGGAAAAAATGCAATGAAGAACATAAGGTTATGTGCCTTGGTGAAAAATCAACCGCAATGAGCAATGCAAATATGAGAAAACTCATTGTCACAACACTGACAAATAAGCCTGTAGGCGAATAGATATGAACAAATTCAATCACAACTTCAAATTATACGAAAGTACATCTTCTTGCCGTATTTACAAATCTGACGACAATATTTGCACAGGGGACGGTTAGCGGGAAAGTCCACCATATATAGAAAACGCATTTTGGAAAACACAATATATTGATAGCTTGACTTTCATCTGTTGTGTGTGATGCCAAATCATGCGGTGTTCTGTGTCTTGAAGAGTTTACTTGCGATAATATCGGTAATCCACTTACCTTTGATGGTGCGTCATTTGCTTGGGCTGGCAGAGAGCTTGCCAAGTACGAAAAAGACGGAAAAGTTATTACTTTCAAATATGACGAAAATGGTCTTCGTCATAGAAAGACAATTACTGAAAATGATGTAATTACCGAGCAGTATGACTATGTATGGTCTGATGGCACTCTCATTTCACAGACATATACTGACCTTGAAGACGGCACAGTTGTTTCAACGGATACCGCAAGATTTATTTATGACTCTTGGGGAACTTTACAAGGCTTTATTCTTAATGATAGCGAAACTTACCTTTATGTTAAGAACTTGCAAGGTGACATTATTGCTATTGTTGACGAGCTTGGTGAAGTAATTGTTGAATACTCTTACGATGCTTGGGGTAATGTGACATTCCACGAAACATCACTCCAAAATATGACAAAGGCATCTACACTTTGCTTTGTTAGTCCGTTTACTTATCGTGGTTATTGTTATGACTATGATATTGAGCTTTACTATTTGCAATCAAGGTATTATTCGGCGGAGATTGGTAGGTTTATCAATACTGATGATACACAGATTGCGATTGCGACACAGGGTGAGATTTTAGGGGCTAACCTTTTTGCTTACTGTAATAATAATCCGATTAACAAGGTTGATTATACAGGTTACAGTGAAGCAATTAGTTCATTGGTTGTAGCTTTCACATTAAAATATGGAGTATACCTAAGTTCAGGAGTAGTACTCATAGGGAAATTGACTGCTTTTTTATCGGCAGTAGCACCATATTTGCTTGCGGCAATTGCTATTGTTGCAGCAACATATCTTACATATAAAGTTATTCAAAAAGCAACAATAAGTAGTGTTAGCAAAAAAATTCCAAATAAGTTAAAGACTAAAGATGGACGTGTAGATTTAAAAAAATTTAACAAAAAATTACCTAATGGTGGCGGATGGAAAGGTCCAGATGGTTGGAAAATAGTAAAAGATTTAGCGAAACACGCTGGTAGTGTGTGGAAACTATTAAATAAAAATGGTGACCGCATAGCGACATTATGGGAGGATGGAAGAATACGTGGAAAATAACAATATAACTATATGTAATGTATTAGAAATGATGGGATTTGAATGTGAAGATAAAGAACAAAGTTTGATTGACTTGTTTTCGGAATTTGAACAAACTTTTTGTCTTAGTCTATTTCCAAACTTAATAACAGATGTTGCAAAATACAATCAAGTAGAGATTTTCTACCAAAGGTATTTGGATAAAGAAATATCGAAGCAAGAGTTTTTGCATTCAGAACAGAAGTTTTTAGAATTATTGAAAAACTTTTGGCTTTATAATGATACATATATCTTTATAGAAAATGATTATAATGAAATTATAGGTTCATCTTATTGGAAGAGAAATATAGGGGAATTTATAAAATCAAAATCTTTGATTGCAAAGATTGCTAATTCTCAATTGTTTTGGAAAATCGACTCCATAAATGACTTGTTGATGTTATCTAAAATATCAACCAGAGAAATATCAAGAGCAATATTTTTTTTCAAACAGTTTGAGATATTGATTGCAATTGATGGTTGCTGTGGAATTCTTTCCAAAACTAAAAGTAGTGACTTAATCTTTAACAAGATAATTACAAATTCATCGCTTTATTATTGGCAAGAGCAAGACAGAACACAGCGGGACGATTCTTCTGTGTCCGATAAACCCAACAACTAAAACTTAATATTACACACCAAAGCCGATGGGGCATCAACCCCATCGGCTAAATTTTTGTCGAAAAAAGCAAAATTATTGTCACAAAACACCTATTAAATACGATTTGTATATTGATGTGCTGTAAAGAAATGAGGTCAATATATGGTTTCTACGGAGGCAAAAAACAAAATTATAGAAAACAATAACAAAATTAGTGAATTATTGAAAGAAAACGAAAGGATTTTAGTTGGCGAGGGGTTAGAATTACCAGAAGAAAATTTTGTAGTAGAGAAAGAACATAAAATACAAATTCCAAGTGGATATATTCGTGTAAATGAAGTGTTCCAAAATAAATATCATTTGAAAGAATGTGTTAAGAGAAAGGCCACGCAAAAAAATATAGCATATTCACTTCAATTATCTGATTTTTTTAACTATATTTTAAACAGATTCAATATATGGGGTTCAGTTGAAACGATTTTGTACAAAACCGCAATTATAAATTTAGTTTCCGTGTTTGAAGCTTTAATTTTAGAATGTGCCAATAATATTTGTACTTCTCCAGATTCGTGCGGAGTTGTAGGAGGGTGTCCAAAACACTTTAATAGAACGCAACGTAATAATTCTTTGGAAGCATTAAAAAGAATGAATGAACTGAGCATAACTGATTTTAATGAAGAGGAAATGAATCGTATAAAGGAAATAATAGGTTTCCGCAATAGAGTGCATATTAGGTTGGCAGAAGAAAATGAGTTCGTTAACTCGGATTTTTCAATGTCGCTTTATAATGAAGTGATTATATTGTTACAACGCTTGAGTAGTTGTATAAGTGGAAAGGGTATATTGCTTTATGATGATTGTCCATAAAGCATTTTAACATAACAATATTTATTTTGATACAGAAAGGAGGATTGTAATGTCAACACATTTTTTGGATATTAAAGGCAAAATTGCTGATTTGTCAATCAGGGGACGGTTAGCGTGAAAACCTAATGGTTAACTTGTAAAAAAGGGCATAACAAACTAAGGCTGTTGCGAAAGCGGCAGCCTTTTGATATATATAGAAATTATTCTCATTCTTTAAGATAAGGACGCATAGCGACCTCGTTATCGTAAAATTGCCCTGTAGATAATAAGTAATAAATCAATCAGGGGACGGTTCTGTGATTGACAAAAAGAAGCAGGAGTGCACAGGGGACGGTTCTCCTGTATTTCTATATCCAATGATTAACAGACTAAACAAAAGGGGCTGTAAAAAAACAGCCTGAATAAAAAAGAACTACAAGTCTATCGAAA
>CAYWFB010000047.1:0-12761 GCA_964457415.1 uncultured Eubacteriales bacterium
GCGCTCCTGGGCCGATGTGCCGGGCAGGACATCGCTGTCCCGGCAGGTCTGCAGGCAAAATGTCACAAAAGTGCTATACTTTGAATAACAAATAACGAAGAGGGCAAGGGTTATGAGGTTTGAGATTTTAGAAGGTTCGTGTGAGCTTGACGGTGTCAGTCACACGGCTTACGGTGTTGTGTGTAGCGACGAGTTAAGTTTTCGCCATACATTTTCTGATTTGTCTGATAATTATGAGGATGTGCAGAAATTTGTGGATAACCTTAACACCCTGAAGCCTGAATTTTCACAGCTCGAATATCTTATCGAGGATTTTTGCATTGCCCATAATTAATATAATTTTTTGCCTCACCCGATTGGCAACTGCTTTTTAAGGTGTTTGCCAACCGATTTAATATCCGTCAGTATCCCCCGATGCTGTCGGGTATTTTTTGAAAAAATTTTTGAAAAAATTCTGTAAAATGTTAATTTTTCCCTTGACAAGCTCATATAAATTGTGTATTATAGTATGTGGTTAGCGAGGGCTAACTGTAAATTTAACCCAAAAGTTAGCATATGCTAAATTTGTATAACATTCAGGTGAATTCAATGAACTTAACAAACGCACAAGAAGGAATTGAATACATCATTAAAGACATCGTGACTGACGATGAAGAGCTTGACGCATTCCTCTTTTCATTGGGTTGCTATGCAGGCGAGCCTATAACCGTTGTTGCCCATAAAAAGGGCGGTTGCGTTGTTTCTATTAAAGACAGCAGATATAACATTGATAATCAGTTGGCCGAAGCAATTTTTATATGAAACCAATAGATAGGGCAGAGGCAACTGAAATATTTTTACGCACTAGTTAGCGAATGCTAACAAAAGACAAGTCAATAATTTATGTTTATATAAATTTAAGGAGGAGAAAGTTATGAGAATTGCCCTTGCAGGTAATCCCAACAGCGGTAAAACCACAATGTATAACGCTTTGACCGGCAGAAATGAAAAAGTCGGCAACTGGGCAGGCGTTACCGTTGAAAAGAAAGAAAGCCCCATTAAGAAAAGTCTTTATGACGGAAGCCACAAGCTTATTGCCGTTGACCTTCCCGGTGCTTACTCAATGTCACCCTTCACGTCAGAAGAAAGCATTACAAGCATTTATGTTAAAAATGAGCATCCCGATGCGATTATCAATATCGTTGATGCTACAAATTTAAGCCGTAGCCTTTTCTTCACAACACAGCTTCTTGAGCTTGGTGTTCCCGTAGTTGTAGCACTTAACAAGAGTGACATCAACGAGAAAAAAGAGACAGTAATTGATGTTGAGGCTTTAAGCAAAGCACTTAATTGCCCCGTGGTTGAAACTGTTTCAACATCGGCAGAGGGACTTAAAGAAGTTGTTGCAACGGCAGTAGAGCTTAACGGCAAGGGTCAGGAAGCCCCTTATGTTCAAGGTGCAATCGACCTGACAGACAAAAAATCAGTTGTTGAAGCTGACAAAAAGCGTTTTGAATTTGTAAACGGAATCGTAAAGACAGTTGAAACACGTAAGGTTTTGACAAAGGACAAAAATATCGGCGACAAAATCGACGAAGTTCTTACAAACAAATGGCTCGGTATTCCGATTTTTGCAGTCGTAATGTTTCTTGTATTCCAGATTTCTCAGGTTTGGGTAGGTGCACCCATTGCAGACCTTCTTGTAGGTTGGCTTGAGTCTTTCCAGGGATGGGTTGGCGAATTGCTTGCAAATGCAAATCCCTTGCTTTCAGCTATACTTGTTGACGGTGTTATCGGTGGCGTTGTTGCCGTTGTAGGCTTCCTTCCTCTCGTTATGGTTATGTACTTCCTGCTCGCACTTCTTGAAGATTGCGGTTATATGTCACGCGTGGCGGTTGTTCTTGACCCCATTTTCAAAAAGGTTGGTCTTTCAGGTAAATCGGTTATTCCTTTTGTTATCGGTATCGGTTGTGCAGTTCCCGGAGTTATGGCTTCACGCACAATCAAAAACGAACGCGAACGCAGAGCAACAGCAATGCTCACCCCCTTTATGCCCTGCGGTGCAAAGATTCCCGTTATCTCACTTTTTGCAGGCGCATTCTTTGACAACTCAGGCTGGGTAAGCTTCGCAATGTATGCTACCGGTATTGTTCTTATCTTCCTTGGTGCATTGCTTGTTAACAAGATTGCGGGCTATAAAGCAAGAAAATCATTCTTTATCATTGAGCTTCCCGAATATAAAGTGCCTTCACTTTGGGGTGCATTTAAGTCAATGTGCAGCCGTGGTTGGGCTTACATAGTGAAGGCTGCCACAATCATCCTTCTTTGCAATATGGCTGTTCAGATTATGCAGACCTTCACATGGCAATTCACCGTTGCTGAGTCAGCTGATGAGTCAATTCTTGCTTCAATCGCAGCTCCCTTTGCTTACTTACTTGTTCCCGTTGTGGGTGTTCTTTCATGGGAGCTTGCAGCAGCGGCAATTACAGGCTTCATCGCAAAAGAAAATGTTGTCGGCACATTGGCAGTTTGCTTTGTAGGACTTGAAAATCTTATTGATACAGAAGAATTAGCACTTATGGAGGGTGCAGGCTCTGAGGTTGCAGGCGTTATGGCAATTACAAAGGTTGCAGCTCTTGCATACCTTATGTTCAATCTTTATACTCCTCCTTGCTTCGCGGCAATTGGTGCTATGAACTCTGAAATCAAGAGCAAGAAGTGGCTCTTCGGCGGTATCGCACTTCAGCTCGGTACAGGCTTCACAGTAGGCTATCTTGTATATCAGATTGGTACACTCATCACAACTGGTGCATTTGGCGCTGGATTCCTTCCTGGACTTATTGCAGTTGCAGTATTCGTTGCAATCATTGTTTTCCTTTGCGTTCGCTCAAATAATAAGCTCAAGGCAGAATATGAGCTTAAAGGCAAAAAGGCAGAAACAGTAGCAAGCAAATAATTAAAACATATATTAGATTAAGGAGTTGATTTCGGTATGGAAGATATTATAGTTCTCGTAGTTCTCGGCGTTATTCTCGCCGCGGCAATAATCTATGTGGTAAGAGCCAAGAAAAAGGGTGTAAAGTGTATCGGTTGCCCAGCGGCAGGCGAATGCTCAAAAAAAGCCGAAAACGGCTCTTGCAGTTGCGGATGCAACAACGCAGAAAATTAAAAAACAAGGCGGAGCTTACAAACTCCGCCTTGACTTTTATATATTAAAATGATATTATTATCAAGTAAATTCAATATGCGGATGTGGCGGAACTGGCAGACGCGCAGGCCTCAGACACCTGTGGATATTGCTTCCTTGTGGGTTCAAGTCCCATCGTCCGCACCAAAAAATTACAAGCTTCGACAGAAACTTGTAATTTTTTTATCCATTGCGAAAGCAATGGTATATCATCACGCGAAGAGTGTATCTCATCAGCTGTAGGCTGTATAAAAGCTTTCGCAATGATGATATTCAACTTCTTTGAAGTTGATGATATGCAAGGCATTCACCTTCATGATATACAATGCTACGCATTGGTTCGTTCTGTAGCTAAATTGGTCAGTAAACATAGCAGTATGTTATCATCAAAGATGCATTATTCAGCTTGATTTTATATTGTTTTTCATAAAAACCTTGCGTTTGTTGGTGCAGGAATATATAATATAGTTTATAAAATATATCCGTTTCGGGAGTGACTTTTATGCCCTATTTTGAAAATGTAAAAAAGAATTTCGGCTTCGGCTGTATGCGACTTCCACATAAGGGTCCGCTCATAGATTATGCCGAGTTCAATAAAATGATTGACGCCTTTATGGAGGCGGGCTTTAACTATTTTGATACTGCCCACGGTTATATGGAAATGCGTAGTGAGTCAGCCCTTAAAAGGTGCCTGACAAGCCGTTATCCAAGAGAGAGCTACATACTCGTTGATAAACTAAGTGAAGGCTTTTTCAAGAAAGAAAGTCAAATCAGACCTCTTTTTGAAAAGCAGTTAAAGGCTTGCGGAGTAGAATATTTCGATTTCTACCTTATGCACGCGCAGAATGCCACAAATTTCAAAAAGTATAAAGAGTGCCGTGCTTATGAAACTGCATTTGAATTGAAAAAAGAGGGTAAAATCCGTCACGTTGGTCTTTCATTCCATGACAAAGCCAGCGTGCTCGAGCAGATTTTGACCGAATATCCCGAAATTGAGGTTGTACAAATTCAGTTCAATTATCTCGACTATGAAGACCAGTCCGTTGAGGGCAGAAAATGCTATGAGGTCTGCCGAAAATATAATAAACCTATAATTGTTATGGAACCCGTTAAGGGAGGTAGTCTTGTTAATCTTCCCGACGAGGCAAAGCAGGTTCTTGCAGATTTGAATGGCGGAAGTCCCGCAAGCTACGCAATCCGTTTTGCCGCATCTTTTGAGGGTATCTTTATGGTACTTTCAGGTATGGGCAATATGGATATGATTACTGAGAATATCGGCTTTATGAAAGATTTTAAGCCCTTTACCGAGGAAGAATATGAGGCAGTACGTAAGGTCTGCAAGATTATGAATGCGCAAAATCTTATCCCTTGTACCGCTTGTCGTTATTGCGTTGACGGTTGTCCTATGAACATTCCCATTCCCGAGCTTTTTGCCTGTATGAACGACAAAAAGCAGTTTAAAAACTGGAATGCCTCGTTTTACTATAATGAAGTTCACAGTAAAAACGGTAAGGATTCTGATTGTATCGGTTGCGGAAAATGTGAAACAGCTTGTCCACAGCATCTTGAAATCCGCAAGCTTTTAAAAGATGTGGCAAAGGAGTTCGGTAAATAATGAAGAATAAGAAAATACTCAACCTTGTCCTTGCCGCAATGTTTTTAGCCCTTTGTATTGTGTTGCCGTTTCTTACAGGGCAAATAAAAGGAATCGGCAATATGCTCTTGCCCATGCACATTCCCGTTTTGCTTTGCGGACTTATATGCGGTTGGCAGTACGGTGCTATTGTGGGTGCAGTAGCCCCCATTATGCGTTCTGCACTTTTCGGTATGCCCGTAATGTTCCCCAATGCATTTGCAATGGCATTTGAGCTTGCAACCTACGGCTTTGTGATAGGCTATCTTTTCTCTCACGCAAAGTGGAAATGTGTTAAATCCCTTTACCGTTGCCTTTTAATCGCAATGCTCAGCGGACGAGTTGTGTGGGGAATAGTACAGATGTTCATTTTAGGGCTTGGCGAGGGCGGATTTACCCTGACAATGTTCATAACAAGCTCATTCTTAAATGCAATCCCCGGAATTGTGTTGCAACTTGTACTCATTCCGTCAGTTATGATTATTCTCGGCAAAACTCACCTAGTGGAATTCTACACTCGCAAAAAGAAATTGTCTGTGCAAAATTAAATTTTCGCAAAAAGAAAGCTCTCTCACGATTAAAGTGAAAGAGCTTTTTATTTTACTTGGAATTACAATTTCATAGCCACGTCCCAAGCGCCCCAGATAACTGTACGAAGATTGCCGACCTTCTGCGCATCGCCAATCACGTGTACTTTTTTAGCTTTAGGAGCAAGTGGAGCAGGCTTGTAACCAACTGAAAGCACTACGCTGTCTGCGGGTACTTCAATTGTCTTGCCATCCTTATCCATAACCGTTACGCCGTCATCACGGATTTCAGTAGTCTTGCTTTCAAGATAAACGGGAACCTTGTTTGTTTTGAAGAAATCACGAAGATAGCTTGTGTTTGCAAGCGCAACACCGGGAGTTGTGATAAGGTCATCCTGCATTTCAACAATCACAGGCTTCTTGCCCTGAAGATAAAGCTCATAAGCAATTTCACAGCCCGTAAGACCACCACCAACAACTACAACATTTTCACCAACTGTTTTGTTACCTAAAAGGAAGTCGATAGCTTCAATAGCCTTGTCTGCACCCTTAACAGGAAGCTTGTTAGCAACTGAACCTGTTGCTACAATCACCTCATCAGCACCGAGAGAAGCAATGTCCTTAACCTCTGTATTCATGTGGATTGTAATTGCATCGTAACGCCCGATTTCACGGTTGTACCACGCAATAAGGTCACGGTCCTTTTCTTTGTAAGATGGAGCAGCAGCAGCTATAAATACACCGCCGAGCTTGTCGCTCTTTTCATAAAGGTCAACCTTGTGACCGCGCTTTGCACAAACAATAGCAGCTTCCATACCACCGATACCGCCACCGATAACAGCAATCTTTTTCTGTTTCTTAGCAGGCTCAATTTTGTATTTCTTTGACTGCATTGTTTTGGGGTTAAGAGCACAACGAGAGAGACCCATTGTATCCGTAAGGTCCTGAGTATTAGCGTGACCCTTTGATGTTGAGAAGTTGAAGCAACCTGCGTGACAACAAATACAAGGCTTGATATCCTCTAATCTGTCATCAATAATCTTTGTAATCCATTCGGGGTCAACAAGGAACTGACGAGCAACACCCACGCCGTCGATTTTGCCGTCTGCAATAGCCTGAGCACCTACATCGGGTTCCATTCTACCTGCGCAAACAACGGGAATGTCAACAAAATTCTTGATGTGAGCAACGTCTTCAAGGTTACAGTTCTGTGGCATATACATTGGTGGGTGAGCCCAGTACCAAGAGTCGTATGTACCGTTATCAGCGTTAAGCATATCGTAGCCTGCATCCTGCAAATATTTTGCAGCCTTTTCAGACTCTTCCATTCCACGACCAACTTCTGTATATTCTTCGCCGGGCATTGCACCCTCGCAGAAGCCCTTCATCTTTGACTCAACTGAATAACGAAGTGAAACAGGATAATCCTCACCGCAAGCTTCTTTAATAGCCTTAACAACCTCAACTGCAAAACGGTATCTGTTTTCAAAGCTTCCGCCGTATTCGTCAGTACGCTTGTTGAAGAATTCGATTGCGAACTGGTCAAGAAGATAACCCTCGTGAACAGCGTGAACCTCAACACCGTCAACACCGGCGTCACGGCAGAGCTTTGCGGTCTTTGCGAAAGCTTCGATAATTTCGTGAATCTGCTCTTTTGTCATCTCAGGACAAATAATGTCGGGTGCCCAACGAGATGGCTGTGCACTTGGAGAAGCTAGTTCGTGAGAAGTATCAATAATAGGCTTTACAAGTGCGCGTGTGATTTTATTTCTGTGAAGGGGAGCTACAAGCTCTGTAATAGCCCAGCTACGACCCATACCTGCGGTAAGCTGAATAAATAATTTTGCGCCTGTTTTATGGATTTCGTCCATAAATTCTTTAAGCTCTTCAAACATCTTTGGATTCTGCCAGAGCCATTTGCCCCAAAATGTATCGCGGAGTGGTGCAATACCGGGAATAATAAGACCAACATTATTGTTAGCTCTTTCTAAAAAGAGCTTTGCTGCTTCTTTGTCAAAATGACAACCGCCGAGCTCAAACCAACCAAAAAGAGATGTACCACCCATTGGGCACATAACAATTCTGTTTTTGATTTCAACATTACCGATTTTCCAAGGAGTAAATAATGCCTCGTACTTCTGGTCCATACTAAAAAACACTTCCTTTTCATTCTTTGAAACGCGTAAGGTCTCAATAACATTAGTATATAAAAATCCGCGGATTATGTCAAGAATTTAACAAAATAAAAAGCCTCCCTTGGTCATTGGGAGGTGGTACGGCGAAGCCGTAACGGAGGGATTCAATTGTAGGGCGGGGGCTTGCTCCCGCCGTCAGTTATGATTTTTTACTATCTTTATTCTTCCCCGTAAGCGCCGCAGTAACACAATAAACCTCTTTAGCCCCGCGGATTTTCAATATCCACGCACATTCGTCAAGGGTTGCTCCTGTGGTGCGAATATCATCAACCAATAAAATGGTCTTATCTTTCACATCTGCGCCGTCTTTTACATCATAAACGCCGAAAACATTACCTCTGCGGTTGCGCACATTCATACTGTGTTGAGTGTCCGTATCAAAAAGCTTTACAAGAACTCTTTTCAGCGGAATATCAAGCATTTTTGCAAGATGCTCAGCTAATAATTCACTTTGATTATAATTTCGCCTGATTTTTTGCATCGCCGTAAAGGGCACAAAGCATATAAAATCAAAATTCACTTCACCAAAATCCGATTTCACCGATTTTACCATATCCTCTGCAAGAGAATATGCAATATGCTCCTTGCCGTTGAATTTAAGCTTTTGAATGCCCGATTTTATTCCGTCTTCATAATAAAAAGGGGAGGTGATTCCGTCATATCCCATACTGTGCTTTCTGCAACTGCAACGCTCCTTGCCCGCACCACAAAATCGGCATCGCTCACCCGTTATCCTCGGTAAGCTTTCACGGCAATCGGCACACAACTCTTTGCCCTTTTCAATAATTGCATTACAATATTGGCAGTGCTCGGTGAAGAAAAACCATAAAACTGTGCTTTTAATGTAGTTTTTCAGCTTTTTAATTCTGTTCAATACCGCACACCTCCAAAGCATATTACCAGATTTTAGCATAAAACTTTTTATATTACAAGCACAGAGCATGGTTGTGCAATATGACAAAATGAACAAGCTGTTTTTCTTGCATATTTAACATATGGAATTTATTTACATTTTGTTAAAAAATTGTTATACTATAATAGTTGAAATCTATAAAAGGAGAATTGCTATTATGAAAAATTTCAAAAAAGTAGTTTCTGTTTTTATGGCAGTAATTATGATACTGTCCTGTATGTCAATTTTAGGCTTTGCTAAACAGTCTGAAGTTACACCAACAATCATTATTCCGGGACTTTTTCAGAGTGAAACTTATCACTATGTAAACGGCGAGAAAGAATGTGATGCAGACGGTAACCCAATTGCAGGTCCATTCTACATTTCAGTATCAAATGAGTTTATTGGTGCCGTACTTACAACTGCACTTATCCCCGTTATAACAATGTTCATCACTCAGCAAGATAAAGACCAGGCGGCGGCAAAAGCAGTTTCCAAGCTTTTGAGCGACCTTCTTATGGGTAAACAGTCAAGTGATAAAAACGGTAATCTTGACCCTGATGTTCGTCCTGAGGTTTACAATGGTAGTTTTGCAACACTTACTGATGTTCAGAAAGAGCATGTTCTCAAAAGCTTCCCTGTTGAAGAGTATTTTGAAATTGCAGGTATGGAAAACCTCTATGTGTTCAACTATGTATCAACAGGCAATATGATTCAGACAGCAAAAGACCTTTATGACTATATTCAGTTCGTTAAAGAAGACACAGGCTCAAAAAAGGTAAACCTTGTTTCTGTAAGCCAGGGTGGTTCAATCACAAATGCTCTTATGAAGTATTATGATGAACAGAATATTTCTCTTTCAAGAGATATTAACAGAATAATATTCACGGTTCCCGCTCTTGATGGTGCAAACCTTCTCGGTGACTGCTACACTTATGGCATCAATGATGAAAGTGCAGCGCTTTACACAACAATGTTCACTTCTCTTTTAGGTGAAGATAATGTTCTCAGTTATGTGCTCAGTCTTGCAGTAAGACTTATGCCAAAAACTGATGTAAGCAATCTTCTCGATATTATTGCTGACACACTTATTAACGATTATCTCAAATATTCAACACTTATGTGGGGCCTTATTCCATCAGGTCAGTATGAAATCTGCCGTGATAAGTATCTCGCAGGTGACGATATGGCAGAAATCCGCAGTCAGGCTGACTGGTATTACAACGCACAGTTAAATTCTGAACAATATGTTCTTGATGCAATTGAAGATGGCGTTGAGATTTTTGATATTGTTGATACTAATGTTAAGCTTTATCAGCTTGCAGCTTCTTATAGTTATACTCAGGCTGACGGTATTATTCAGGTTGATTCAACATCAATGGGTGCATACAGTGTAAATGTAGGCACAAAGCTTCCCGCAAATTATGTTGCAGCTCGTAATAACTGTTCAGACCCCGCAAATCACGACCATACTGACCCCGAGGGGATTATGGATGTGTGCTCCGGTCTTCTTCCTGAACATACATTCTATTTCAGCGGTCAAAATCACGCTACAACTGCATCAAACGATGTTATTATGAGCTTGATTATTCATCTTCTTACAGATGAAAACTTCACAGATATTTATTCATATCCTGACAAATTCCCACAGTTCAACTATAGCAGAGAAACTCTTCAGCTTCGCAAAGATGTTGATACAATGAGAGATTATGACCTTTCAACTCTCTCAACTGCAGATGCAAATGAGCTTAAGGGCGCAATTAAACAGGTTGACGAAATGCTTGCAGTTACAATTATTGATGTTAATGCATTCGAGGCTGCTAATGACAGATTCTATGCAATCTATGATAAGATTATGGGCAACGATGGATTGTTAAGTGATAAGAATATATCAAAGATGGCTTGCGTAGCTATCAAGGGCGTTTGCGATGGGCTTTATGCAGTTTATGGCGATGCAGCTTACAGCGAAATGCCAATGGAAACATTAAAAAAAATAATGTCAACGGTAAAATAATAATAAAATCCCCGTAAGGTAGTCTTGCGGGGCTTTTTAAACTGAGAGGATTTATGAAAATTTTTCAAAAAGTAATAATTTGTGTTCTTGTGTTGTCAATGGTTTTCGCCTTTGCCTCGTGCAAAAATGACGGTGCACAAGGACAACAAAGTTCAACCACAACCTCAACAACAGAAAAGGAAAGCACAATCAATAAAGAAACCACGACAACCTCAACAACTGTGGCAGATACAGATGAAACCCTTGCTGGCACATGGATTTATGATGAAAAAGTAACTCCGCAAGTGTTTTATTCAGAATTTTATAACGCCGAAATTACAAAGACGAATATTGAAATGAGAACCACATACAAATTCAATAGTAACGGTACGGTAAGCATCGGTGTTAGTATCACAAATATCAGTGAAGTCCGTAAAGAATATCGGTCGTTGATGGTTGAGGCGGGCAGAGTGAATGTGGAGTCAAAGGGCGATTTTCTCACTCCCGATGATGTGCTTTATTATGAGGAATATGCCGATAAGGTTTTAAAACAAATCTGTTCCGAGCAAAAAGGAAAATATACAGTTGACGGCAACAAAATTGTTTATACAATCAATAATGAAACCTATTATGAAACCTTTACTCTTAAGGGCAATGAGCTAATACTTACAGGCTCCTCAAATTCTGATGATGTCTATCCTATAACCTTAATAAAAGAGTGATGTGTTGTAAGAAAAACAGCCCTCCTGATGTTATCCACATCAGGAGGGCTGTTTCCGATTTGGTCGAGGTGACAAGATTTGAACTTGCGACTTCCACGTCCCGAACGTGGCGCTCTACCAAACTGAGCCACACCTCGATATTTATTTTTGCAATGCTAAAACATTATAATATGTTTTAATTTATAAATCAAGTAGTTTTTGAAATTATGTATTGCAGAAATTTTGAAATTATGTATTGCAGAAATGTAGAGTCGTCAATGATAGGTGACAAAAAATCCCCAAAAAAGAATAATCAAAAATGCACAGCGGACGGTTAGCGTGAAAACATAAGCGTTAACCGTCCCCTGTGTTAACAGAGAGTAGTTTAAAAATTGTAACTATAACTTTACACCTTTATAAATATAGTAAGGTTTCGAGAAAACATATTGACCGTCTGTTTGTGCAGATTTAAGATTTGTAATAAACTCATCATATTCTTCCTTACTTAATGTTCCTGTGTTTTCTTTGTAAAGCCATGCAATATCCTGACTTAAAGCATACCCGAATGTACTTTCTTTGTATTCTGTTTCAACAACATTGTGAATGGTTACTGAACTTTCAAAAAGATTGCTCTTATTGAAAAATCCGTACATCCTTCTACCAATCCAACTGTCAAGGTCATCCATCCAAGGTTGTTTTGTTACAGCATAAGTGTGAATCGCTTTTGCAATCAGCTCTTTGTTTTCTCCGTTATAAGCAATACTATCCCAATCACAGTTTACGCAAATCACAGTTCCACCTGGTTTTAGAATTCTGTGAATTTCACTTACTAAGAAATCCTTATCTGAGACACACTCAAACATATCTTTTGTAAATACAAAATCAAAGGTGTTGTCATCAAATTTAAGTTTTTTTGAGCAATCCATAACTTTAAGTTTAATCGGCTTATTATATTTAACATTTTTAAAGCCTTTGTCATTTATATCTACACCGATAGCTGACTTAATTTTGTTTGAAAAAGTCTCTTGAAAACCTATTAAGAAAGTTGCATCACGACAACCTAAATCTGCTATTACAGCATTATTAGGTAAATATATTTGTTCTAAAATTGCTTTATTTAATGATTGATAATTTACTTTGTTCATTTTAATTTAACCTCCAAAAATAAAAAAATACTGTTAATAGCTATATGCCATTAACAGTAATATAAAAGGTAAACTTTTCTCTATCACTCTATCAGGCACATAGCAATTTAAGCCTGTACCTAATACAAGATACAAGCTATCTTCGTCTGCGTCGAATAGAGATAAAGAACATACCGATTTCCTCCAATTAAGATTTTAATTAATTATACTACAAAAAAATATAAATTGCAATAGATAAAATTAAATCCAGATTCTTTATATATTTTTGATGCTATTTTGATGATGTAGCAGACGGAATGTTTCAGAACAGAAAAAATATTTACGAAATTGACTTGTATTTTGACTTGCATTTGTGCAAATTTTGACGCTTTTTATAGCATAAAATTGACCCCGTGCCGAGCATTTTATATAACGAAAAAGCCTTGAAATCACGCAGTTTCAAGGCTTTTTCGTATGGCAGGGGCAGAAGGACTTGAACCCTCGGCACGCGGTTTTGGAGACCGCTGCTC
>CAYWFB010000048.1:0-12502 GCA_964457415.1 uncultured Eubacteriales bacterium
TGAAGCATCTTTATCCTGAAATAAAGTTTTAGATGTTACAACGTAGTAGGGGCTGGCGTCCCCGACAGCCCTGAAAGTTATTGATTTTGGTTAGGGTCGTCGAGGACGCCGACCCCTACAATATAGTTTCGAGGCTTGTATGAAAACTCTTTACATCAGCGATATGGACGGAACTCTTTTACAGAGTGACGGACGTTTAAGCGAATACACAAAAGAAAAACTGAATGAGTTTTATAAAAAAGACGTATCCTTTTCAGTGGCGACGGCACGCAGTATGGTCAGCGCCATGCCAATTTTAGAGGGTGTGCATTTTGCCGCACCAATTGTGCTTATGAACGGTGTTTTTGTCTATGACACCGAAACAGGCAAGGCGGTAAAATACCACGAAATTGAGCGTTCTGTACTTCAAAAAATTCTTGATTGCTTTTATGAGAAAAATCTTCACCCGTTTATGTTTTTGTATAGTGATGATTACAAGCTTTCAATTAAATATACCGAATTTGATAACGAGGGTATGAAAGAATTTTACGACGCCCGTGTTGATTCGCTTGAGGGCAGATTTACACAAACCGATGATTTGACCGTAATCGAAAAATGTCAGCACCCTGTTTATGTAAATTACTATGCGTTGCCCGAATATCTTGACGAGATTGTTGAAAAATTAAAGGAAATCCCCGAAATTGATTTCGCATATTATAAGGATAGTTACTCTGACGATTGGCTTATTGAAATCTATTCCCACACTGCCTCAAAGGAAAACGGAGCAAAAGAGGTCGCCGAAATAGTAGGGGCACAGAAAATCACCGCATTCGGCGATAATCTTAACGATATTATAATGCTCAAAGGTGCAGACCGAGCCGTTGCAGTTGAAAACGCAGTTTCTGAAGTTAAAGAAATCGCAGATGTGATTATTGGCACCAACAACGAGGATAGCGTTGTGAATTTTATTGCACGGGATGTTGACAAATCAACAGAAAAATAGTTAAATATATTGTATATAAATTTTGTAATAGGTGAGAATTATGGAAAACACCGTAGAGAAAAAGAAAATAGTTTTAAGTGCAATTCAGCCCACGGGTACGCCCACTTTGGGCAATTATTTGGGTGCGCTTAAAAACTGGAAAAATATGAAGGACGATTATAACTGCCTTTATGCAGTTGCAGACTTGCATTCTCTTACAGTTCGTCCCGAACCCGCACAGCTTCGCAAAAACACAATGGAATTGTATGCGATTTTGTTGGCGCTCGGTCTTGACCCCGAAGAGAGCATTGTGTTTATTCAGAGCCATGTGCCTCAGCACGCACAGCTTGCGTGGTTGCTCAATTGTTGCACACAGTTCGGTGAGGCGGCAAGAATGACACAGTTCAAGGATAAGAGCGAAAAGCACCCCGAAAATGTCAATGTTGGTCTTTTCACATACCCAATTCTTATGGCGGCGGATATTCTTCTTTATCAGGCAGATTACGTGCCCATCGGTGCCGACCAGAAACAGCACCTTGAAATTGCACGCGATATTGCAGACCGTTTCAACACAGTTTACGGCAATACATTTACAATGCCCGAACCATTTATCGGCAAGGTTGGCGCCCGTGTAATGTCACTTCAGGACCCCACCGCAAAAATGAGTAAGTCCGACCCCAACCCCAAGAGCTATATTTCAATGCTTGATGATGACAATGTGATTGTCAAGAAAATCAAGAGTGCCGTAACTGATAGTGAGGCAAAGGTTCGTTATGCCGAGGGTAAAGAGGGTATCAATAACCTTATGGGTATTTATTCCTGCTGCACAGGTCTTTCTTATGACCAGATTGAAAAGGATTTTGACGGCAAGGGCTACGGTGACTTTAAAATGGCAGTTGCCGAGGCAGTTATTGAGGAGCTTCGACCCTTTAAGGCAGAGTTCAACCGCCTTATCAATGACAAGGCATACCTTAACGAGTGCGCAAAGAATGGTGCTGAAAAGGCAAGCCGATTTGCACAGAGAACACTCAATAAGGCAATGAAGAAGTCAGGACTTTATATGTTATAAGTGCAAAATGAAGGGCGAGAGGTTTTTCTCTCGCCGTTTTTTTAATCATCATACATTGCTTGAAAAATAAATCGTGTTGCAAACATAACACCTTTAATAAATGCGTGCCGTTCGGTTATTCTGCCTACACTCGAAACAGCATCGTCATATTCCTCAAGAGCTTTAAGTTGTTCTTGTGTCAGTATGGCACGAAATTCCTTTTCTTTTTTTGAAAAATCTTCTATCATAAGCTTTTCTCTTTTGTTATTTTTAATTGGTACTTCAATTAAATAGTAATTCCATAAATCTTCTAAATCTTGTCGCATAATAAATCTCCTTTAGTTTGTATTGCAAAAACAATATTACCCCAATTTTGTACTATTGTCAATACCCCAAATAAGTACTATGGTAAAATTCTGTTAGGTGATAAAAATGTATATATATCCAAGATTAAAAGATTTGCGTGAAGATAAAGAGTTAAACCAAACTGAAATTGGACAATTATTAGGAACATCTCAAAAACAATACAGTCGTTGGGAAACAGGTGAAACAGAGATTCCTTTTCACCACTTGATTACATTAGCAAAATTTTACAATGTGTCGCTTGACTATATTGCAGGGATTACAAATACATTTTGCGAGTTACCAAAAAAATAATCGGTAGGGCGGGGGCTTGCTCCCGCCGTTTTGTTTAGTATAGCATTTATTTAGGTGTAGTAACTTCGTAGGGGCAGTTCACGAACTGCCCGAAAAAGTGTTATATCTACAAAGTTGGTTGTTCTACATTAATAATATTTCAATCTGCGTCGCAGACCCTTAATTTTGCGCTTTGCACTTTGCGTTTTGCATTATATATATTATATATTATATATGTTAATGTTTTTTCAATAAAAATGTTGACATATATTTATTGTAGTGATAAAATATTCTACAATCAGCAAACAGAGGTAATATTATGAAAACTCTTAATTTCGCAGCTGAATACTTTTACTTTAGCTTTTACTTTACAAAGTCTAAGGCTTGTTTCACTGCGGAAAAATAAAGATTGCTGAAATTATAGTAATTTTTATCTCACGGTGAAGCAAAACACCGTGAGATTTTTTGTTAAAGGAGTAAGAAATATGGTAGTAATTCTTAAAAACGAGGTTGACCCCGCGAAAGTCGAAAATTTGACCAAATGGTTGCACGAGCAGAATCTTGTAATCAACGAGGTTGTGGGTGAATATCAGACAATTTTAGGTCTTATCGGTGATACAAGCCGAGTTGACATTGATTTAATTCAGAGCCTTGACATTGTTGAGGATGTAAGACGAATTTCAGAGCCTTACAAATGTGCAAACAGAAAATTCCACCCCGACGACACAGTAATTGACGTTGAGGGTTATAAAATAGGCGGTGGCAACTTCCAATTCTTCGCAGGTCCTTGCTCAATTGAGAGTAGAGAGCAGATTTTGAGCATTGCAAAGGATGTTAAAAAGGCAGGTGCTAACTTCCTTCGTGGCGGTGCGTTCAAGCCCCGTACCTCACCCTATGCTTTCCAAGGTATGAGAGGCGAAGGACTTGAATTGATGCTTGAGGCTAAAAAAGAAACAGGAATGCCCATAGTTACAGAAATTATGGATGCTTCTCATATTCCGCTTTTCGAGCACGTTGACATTATTCAGGTAGGAGCTCGCAATATGCAGAACTTTGAGCTTCTCAAAGAACTCGGTCACCTTGATAAGCCCATTTTCTTGAAGCGTGGTCTTTCAAGCACATTCCAAGAGCTTTTAATGAGTGCTGAGTATATTATGGCAGGCGGTAACGAGAATGTTATCCTTTGCGAACGCGGTATCCGTACATTTGAAACTGCTACAAGAAATACTCTTGATTTGTCAGCGGTTCCAATGCTCAAAGAAAAATCACATCTCCCCGTAGTTATTGACCCCTCACACGCATCGGGTATTGCACGCTTTGTTAAGCCAATGTCATTGGCGGCGGCAGCCTGTGGTGCAGACGGTCTTATGATTGAGGTGCACAACGACCCCGCAAAAGCACTTTGCGATGGCCCTCAGGCACTCACACCTCCACAGTTCACAGATGTTGTAAATTGTGTTAACAAAGTTTTAGAAGCAGTAAAATAAAAGTAGGCGATTAAATGAAAGTCGGAATAATCGGATTAGGTCTTATGGGTGGCTCGCTTGCCAAGGCAATTTCATACGGCACAGAGCACACGGTCTGGGGCACTAACAGAAGTCCCGAGGCAGTGCAAAAAGCACTTTTCGTAGGTGCAATGGAAAAAGAGCTTGAGAAAAAGGATTTACCTCTTTGCGATTTGGTAATTGTTTCTCTCTACCCACAAGCATCAATTGACTATATTAAGGAAAATGCAAAGAATTTCAAAAAAGGCGCAATCGTTATGGATATAAGCGGTATTAAGCGCTATGTTTGTGACGCCCTTTATGATGTTGCAAAGGAAAATGACTTTGTATTCATCGGTGCACACCCGATGGCGGGCTTGCATCTTTCGGGCTTTGAGCATTCAACGGCTAAAATCTTCAATAATTCTTCAATGATTATTACTCCTTACGAAGATACCCCCGAAGAATGTGTAAATATAATCAAAGAGCTTTTTCTTAAGATTGGTTTTACAAATATTCAGATGTCAACCCCCGATGAGCACGACAAAATTATCGCCTTTACTTCACAGCTTGCCCACGTGGTTTCAAACGCCTATGTTAAAAGTCCGAATGCTATGGCGCATAAAGGCTTTTCGGCGGGTAGTTACAAGGATTTGACCCGTGTTGCATACCTTAATGAGAATATGTGGTCGGAATTATTCCTTGAAAACCGCGATAATCTTATAAATGAGATTGACTCAATAGTCAATAATTTAGTACAATATAAAGAAGCGATGGCGAATAATGACCGTGAAAAGCTGGCAGAGCTTTTGCGTGATGGCAGAATTTTAAAAGAACAGATTGACGGGTGAAGAAAATGGAAATCGTAAAGGTTTCAGCTTCAAAAGAATATAATGTACACATTGGCTCGGGATTTTTAGATAATGTGGGCGAAATGCTCAGCGCAATTAAAAAGCCCTGCCGTGTGGTAATCGTTTCTGACGATACGGTTTTTGCCCTCTATGGTGAAAGAGTAAAAAAGAGCCTTGAAGATTGTGGATATTCCGTTTGTGAATTCGTATTCCCCCACGGTGAAGAGTCAAAGTCTCTTGAGAATTTTGGTAAAATACAGGAATTCTGTGCCGAAAACAGTATTACAAGAACGGATTTGTTCGTAGCCCTCGGTGGCGGAGTAACGGGCGATTTAACAGGCTTTGCGGCGAGTGCTTATCTTCGCGGTGTTGATTTTGTGCAAATTCCCACAACGGTACTTTCAATAGTGGATTCCTCTGTGGGTGGTAAAACTGCAATAAATCTTAATGCAGGCAAAAATCTTTGCGGTGCCTTTTATCAGCCAATTGCCGTTTATGCCGATTGTGAAACTTTAAAGACTTTACCGCCCGAAACTTTTAACGAGGGTTGCGCCGAGGTCATAAAATACGGAATGATTTTAGACGGCGAATTTCTTACATTCTTAAAAAATAACGATATAAGAGAAAATATAGAATACGTAATCAAGCGTTGTGTTGAAATTAAACGTGATGTTGTTGACCGTGACGAATTTGAAAACGGTGAACGAAAGCTCTTAAATTTCGGTCACACAATCGGTCACGCAATTGAAAAATGCAGTCATCTCACCATTTCTCACGGTAACGCGGTTGCAATCGGTATGGTAATCGCTACGCGAGGTGCATATAAAATGGGGCTTGTGAATGAGGATTTCACAGAAATGCTTATTGAAATTCTCAAAGCTAACGATTTGCCAATAACTTGTGACTTCACCGCAGAGGAATTGTATAAGATTTCGCTTTCTGACAAAAAGAGAAGTCTTGACACAATTGCGCTGATTATTCCCGAGAAATACGGACTTTGCAAAATCGAGAAAATATCGGTTGCAAAGCTCAAAGAATTTATAGAAGCAGGATTGAATTAAATGAATGTAATCTGCACCCCCGCCAATGTGACGGGCAAAATCAAGGCAATTTCATCAAAGTCAGACGCTCACAGACTTCTCATCTGCGGGGCTTTGGCAGATGCGCCCACAAAGGTGTATTGCAATGTGATGTCAAAGGACATTGCGGCTACGGTGGATTGCCTTAAAAATATGGGTGCAAAAATAGAGGTTGACGGTGATATAATAACTGTCAATCCCAATAAATTTAACGAAAAAGCAGAGCTTGACTGTGGTGAAAGCGGGTCAACTCTGCGTTTTTTGCTTCCCGTGGTGTCGGCGTTGGGTATAGATACAACAATTACCGGGCACGGCAGACTTCCCGAAAGACCCATTTCTCCATTAAAAGAAGAAATGGAGAGAATGGGTGTTACATTCCACACGGGCAGTCAGTTCCCTCTGCGTTTGACAGGTCAGTTGCAGGCGGGGGAGTATGAAATCCTCGGCAATGTAAGCTCGCAGTTCATTACGGGACTTTTGTTTGCCTTGCCTGTTTTAGACGGTGACAGTACAATCAAGCTTATTCCGCCAGTTGAGTCCCGTTCATATCTAAATATTACACTTTCTGCACTTCGCAAATTCGGTATTGAAATACAGGAAGAAGAAAATCTTTACATTATAAAAGGTAATCAGAAATACATTTCACCAAAAGAAATTACCGTTGACGGTGACTGGTCGAATTCTTCGTTCTTTCTCTGTGCAGGGGCACTCAGCGAAACGGGTGTAACAGTAACAGATTTAGATGTCAATTCACCCCAAGGCGACAAGGCAATACTTAAAGTTCTTGAAAACATGGGTTCGGATGTGAAAATCAATGGTACTGAAATCACAGTTAAAAAGAATAAACTTAATGCAATAACCGTTGACGCAAGTGATATTCCCGATGCGGTGCCAATAATCTCGGTGGTTGCGGCACTTTGCGAGGGCGAAACACAGATAATCAACGCAGGCAGACTTCGTATTAAAGAAAGCGACCGCATAAAAGCCATAAAAAATATGCTCATTGCGGTGGGCGGTAAGGCAGAAGAAACTGCCGATGGACTTATTATAAAAGGAAAAGAAAAATTGCACGGCGGAAAAATTGACGGTTGCAATGACCACAGAATTGTAATGTCTGCATCAATTTTGAGTAATTTCTGTGATGCAGAGGTAGAAATAACCGATGCCGAGGCAGTAAATAAATCATATCCCCACTTCTTTGAAGATTATAATTGTATGGGAGGTAACGCAAATGTCATCAATGACAGGTGAAAAAATTAAAATATCCGTTTTCGGTCAATCTCATTCAAAGGGAATTGGCGTTGTGATTGACGGTCTTCCCGCAGGCAAAAAGCTTGATATGGAAAAAGTCCTTAAATTTATGGATAGACGCGCACCGGGTAAGAATAATCTTTCAACGCAAAGAAAAGAAAGTGATACTCCCGAAATTCTGTCAGGACTTGTAAACGGTGTGACCTGCGGTGCACCTCTTTGTATGGTTATATACAACGAAAATCAGCACTCGGCAGATTATAATAATATAATTGATACACCCCGACCCTCACATGCCGATTATTCGGGTCATATCCGATATAATGGGTTCAATGATGTTTCAGGTGGCGGTCATTTTTCTGGCAGACTTACAGCTCCTCTTTGCTTTGCGGGTGCGGTATGTATGCAGATTTTAGAGGAAATGGGTGTGAGAGTTCAGGCTCATATTCTTAAAATCAAAGATGTTTATGATGAGAAAATCAATCCTGTAAATGTTGCAGATTATAAAATCGGCGAAAAGGATTTCCCCGTAATCAATAATGAGGCAGGGGAGCAGATGAAAGCGGTAATCAACAATGCCCGCGAAAACGGTGACTCCGTTGGCGGAGTAATTGAATGTGCCGTAACGGGCGTTGGGGCAGGCTATGGCGACCCCATGTTTGACGGTATTGAAAACCGACTCGCAAAAAATATTTTTGGTATTCCCGCAGTTAAAGGTATTGAATTCGGCAATGGCTTTGGTGTGACAGACCTTTTCGGCAGTGAAAATAACGATGACTTCTGCATTTTTGACGGTGAAATCAGAACTGTTACAAATAATGCAGGCGGAATAAACGGCGGAATAACCAATGGTATGCCGATTGTTTTTGATGTGGCATTCAAGCCCACACCCTCAATTTTTAAAGAGCAGAACAGTGTAAGCCTTGCTAACAAAACAGAAGAAAAACTTCAAATTAAGGGCAGACACGACCCATGCATAGTTCAGCGTGCAGTACCCGTAGTTGAGGCAGTAACTGCATTCACAATATTAGATATACTTATTTAAGGTGATATTATGGAAGACCTTTCAGTAATCAGAGAAAAAATAAACAATATTGACAATCAGATAGTAGAGCTCTGGAAAGAGCGTATGGAAACCTGCTTGTCTGTTGCACAGTATAAAAAGGAAAACAATCTTCCTGTTTTAGATGCCAAGCGTGAGCGGGAATTGCTTGACCGTATCGGTAATATGGCAGGGGAGGATTTAGAGGTTTATTCCCGTGTGCTTTATGACACAATTATGACGGTTTCGCGTTCATATCAGCACCGTTATCTTAATACTGACAGCGAATTGAGTAAAAAAATCAAGCTTGCGGTTGAAGATACGCCAAATCTTTTCCCGCAAAAAGCAATGGTAGCCTGTCAGGGTGTTGAGGGAGCTTATTCAGGACTTGCCTGCGAAAAACTCTTCAAATATCCTACTGTATCATATTTCAAAACCTGGCGCGATGTTGTGAATGCAGTTGAAAAAGGGCTTTGCAAATACGGTGTTCTGCCAATTGAAAACAGCACTGCGGGCAGTGTTAACGGTGTTTATGATTTAATGGCGGAGCACAATTTCTATATTGTGAAAAGCTTCCGTCTTAAAATCAATCATTGTCTTTTGGGCAATCGCGGTGCAACTCTTGACGGATTAAAAGAAATTTATTCTCACGAGCAGGCAATCAATCAGTGCAGTGAGTTTTTGAGAGCACATAGCGACGTTAAGGTTACCGTTTGCGAAAATACCGCAGTTGCGGCAAAAATGGTTATGGAAAGCGGTCGAACAGATGTTGCTGCAATTTCATCAGAAAACTGCCGTGATTTATATGGTATGACACTTATTTCTGACGATGTGCAGAATAAGGATAACAACTATACCCGTTTTATCTGCATTTCAAAGGATTTAGAGATTTACCCCGGTGCTGACAAAACAAGCTTCGTGCTTACTTTGCCCCACCGCCCGGGCTCACTTTATCATATTCTTGCCCGTTTTTACGCGCTTGGTATAAATGTCATTAAGCTTGAAAGCCGACCAATGCAGAACAAGGATTTTGAATTTATGTTCTATTTTGATATGGCGGCATCGGTTTATGAGGATGCATTTTATGAAATCCTTGAACAGTTAAGTGACGAATGTGAATACTTTAATTATCTGGGTAGTTATTCGGAGGTAATGTGATAATGTATGGTTTATTAGGCGAGCATTTGCCTCACAGCTTTTCACCACAAATTCATTTGGCTCTCGGCAACGAAAATTATCATCTTTTTGAGGTAGCCCCCGAAAACCTCGAAAAGTTTATGACTGAGCATAATTTTGACGGAATTAATGTTACAATACCATATAAAAAGGCAGTTATTCCTTATCTTGATGTGGTATCTCCTGAGGCAGAAAAAATCGGCGCAGTAAATACAATTACAGTCCGTGACGGCAAGCTTTGTGGTGATAATACTGACTATTTCGGCTTTGTATATATGCTCGAAAAATCGGGAATAAGCGTTGAGGGCAAAAAAACAGTGGTCCTCGGCGGAGGCGGTGCATCTGCAACGGTGCAGGCGGTACTCCGCGACTTTGGGGCAAAAGAGGTTATCATAGTTGACCTCAATGCTGAAAATAATTACAAAAATCTTTATCTTCATTTTGACGGTGAGATTATTGTTAACACCACACCTGTTGGAATGTACCCCAATAATTTAAAATCTCTCGTAAATCTTGATGATTTCAAGAACTTGAGCGGTGTGCTTGATGTGGTTTATAATCCACTTAAAACAAAGCTGATTTTAGATGCCGAAGAAAGAAATATTCCTTGCGCCGCAGGACTTTCAATGCTTGTAGCTCAGGCAAAAAAAGCTCACGAAATTTTTTTTGATACAAAGCTCGATACTACAGTCTGCGAAAAAATCGAAAAAGTTCTCTACAATGAGATGTGCAATATTGTGCTGATTGGGATGGCGGGCTGTGGCAAGTCAACTGTTGGCGCGGCACTTTCAAAATTATTGGGGAAAGAAATTGTTGACACCGATGAAATGATAGAGAATGTTGAGGCTACGCCCATTCCCGAAATAATCGAAAAATTCGGTGAACTGCATTTCAGAAATTGTGAAAACGCCGCCGTAATGCTGGCAGGCAGAGAAAAAAGTCAGATTATCGCAACGGGTGGCGGAGTTGTCACAAGGGAAGAAAATTATGCACCTTTAAAACAGAATGGAATTATTGTTTTCATTAATCGTGATGCGGATTTACTTCCCACAAACGGCAGACCTCTTTCACAAATGCACGGCGTAAAGGCTCTTTATGAAAAAAGAATGCCTATGTACCACAGATTTGCCGATATTGAAATCGACGGCAACGGCACAGTTGACGAGGTTGCAGAAAGAATTGCAAAGGAGCTTGAAAAAATATGAAAATCCTTGTAATCAACGGACCAAATATAAATATGCTTGGAATTCGCGAACCGGGAATTTACGGCAGTGATAATTACAAATCCTTGCTTGAAAAAATTGAAAATTGGGCAAAAAATTTGAATTGCGAAGTAAAATGCTTTCAGTCAAACCATGAGGGCTCAATTGTTGATGAAATTCAGGCGGCATATGGTGAATTCGACGGCATTGTAATTAATCCCGCGGCTTATACCCACACAAGCGTTGCGATTTTAGACGCACTTAAATCTGTGGCAATTCCTGCGGTTGAGGTTCATATTTCAGATGTAACCAAGCGTGAGGACTTCAGACAAGTTTCATTCGCAGGTATGGCTTGTGAAGAGCACATAATCGGTAAGGGACTTGACGGTTATCACCTGGCAATGCAATATCTTTGCGAAAAGTATAAATAGTATATTATATCAACGAAAAGGGGACGGCAAAAGCCGTCCTTTTACTATTTGCAAAACACGTGTTTTCCTATCGTTGTCACAACCGGTCGTGTTCTAATCCATTGGTTACTTGTTTTGGCAGGATTATAATAGTATATAGCTCCACCCGTCGGGTCCCAGCCGTTAATCGCGTCACGCGCTGCCTTTTGCGCTGTGGCATCGGGCGAAACGCTCCAATTACTGTCTCGCACTGCCGAGAAAGCTCCCGCCTGATAAACAACACCTGAAATACTGTCGGGGAATGAGGCGTGCCGTACTCTGTTCAGCACCACTGCGCCTACGGCGACCTGACCTGTATAGCTTTCTCCTCGTGCCTCTGCTGCAATAACCTTTGCAAGAAGATAAACATCACTTGAACTGTATCCGCCCGCTGATGAGCCTCCGCCTGAGCCCAAACCTAAATATAATAAGGTTTTCGGTCCGGCTACACCATCAACGGTAAGTCCGCAATTCTTTTGGAATTGGCGAACCGCCTTTTGTGTCGCTGTTCCGTAAACTCCGTCCACAGAGCCTGAATATAAACCTAACTCCCGAAGCTTCTGCTGAATTTGGCGCACTTCTTGACCGCGTGAGCCAATTCGAGACAATGCCTGTGTGCTTTCGGCATAGGTATAGGCGATTGCTGAAATCACCAACACATTTACAAGAATAATGGCGAGAATTTGAAAAAGCAAGTTTTTCTTTGTTCGTTTATCTTTTTTAGTATCCATAAAATCTCTCTCTCGGATATATTTTGTCTGTAATATGATTTCCGCAAAAGATTTTATTATTCACGATACTCCTTAAATTGTGTTCGAAATGTCTCGTATATACTATATATATTAATACTGAAAACTTACCAAAATTCTTTTAAAAAATTTTTTAAAAATTTTTAAAAAAGTTGTTGACAAGTCGATTTTGTTGTGATATTATATCAAAGCTGTCTGCGAGAGGTAAGCGACGCGAACGAAAAACTTAAAAAAGTTTCAGAAAAGTGTTGACAAGCTTTTGCGGATTTGGTATAATACAAATCCACCCGCAAAAAACGGGTAGGCAGACTGAACCTTGAAAATTAAACAACGACGAGATAAGTAAAAGGAACCCTGTGATTCTTTGAGAGTAAAAATACTCAACAGAGAAGAACAAGAAACAGTAATTCTTTTGGATAACAAAAGAGTTAAAAGAAACGCAAAGCGTTTAAGAGTTTAAAATAAGTAAAGAGCTAAAAAGCACTTTAGAAAATGATTAGTACAGACTAAGGTCTGAGATTAATACAATTTTTTAGAGAGTTTGATCCTGGCTCAGGACGAACGCTGGCGGCGT